>JAJRQV010000107.1 GCA_024280035.1 Campylobacterales bacterium | reverse complement strand
TCTGAACGTGAGGCTTGAAGCTTTGAGATTGCTCTTTCTTGCGACTTTGTATTAAAAATAGCTAAAGGAAAATTAATTCCTGCTCTTAAGATATCTTGTTCAGGCTCAGACTCATACTCTGCAAAAACATTCATCCACTCAATCTTATTTGAATTAAGTTTCGTCTCAGAGTTCGCTTGGTCTTGCTGACTTTTAATAATAGCAAGGTCAGGATTAACTGCAGTCTCTTTTGCTCTAATCATTAAATCAAAAACACAAGTGGTATCTAGTTCTACTTCTTCATTAAGACCTGCGCGTCTTAAGAGTGTGTAATAAGACTGACTTGAAGCAAGATTAAGAGCTTCATTCCTACTCTTAACAATCTCATAATCCACTTGTGACTGTAAAAGAAATCCTCTTGAAATTGTCCCAGATTCATATCTTGCCTTAGAAATATCATAAATCTTTTTAGCAATAAGTAATTCCTCATTTCCTAAGTCCAAAAGCATTTTTTGCTGGGAATACAAGGTGAATTGTAAAGAAAGATCGCGAATAAATACAGCTCGTTGTTGCCTATAAATTGCATTCGCATTGCTACGTGTTGCCAAAGCCAAGGCTTTTCTATCATCTTCTACAGACCATAAGCGTACCGGTTGAGAGTAATTTACTCTAAATCCATTATCAGAGTCACCAACATCTGGGTTAAACTTAGAATACTCACCTTCAAGGGTAGGGTTTGCATAACGAGTAAGTAAAGAACCCTGTTCTTTTGCTTGATCTACCGCTAAGGCAGACGACTTTAAATACGGGCTAGTTTGTATAGCCTTTTGTAAAAATATATCAAAGCTTATTGGCTTCTTTTGAAAACTTTCAGCTTGTAAAGTCAGCACTAAAAGTCCAGATACACATATGTTTTTCAACATAATTATCCTTTAAAAATAAAAATTAAGTAGTTGCACCAAAATTAAGGCACAGGTATAGGGTGAGGTTTCTCTTTATGAGATAGGAGGCTTTGGGTAGTCTAAGTCTGCTAAGAAACTATAATTTTCTTTGTAAAGGTGGGGTTTTGTAGGAGTTTTTTTTATATAAGAAACTCGTGTTAAACTGGGTAGGATAAAGGCGTGATGATACTCAAAGTGGGTATCACAAATATCACCATGATCACCAGTAGGTGAATCAAACTCACCTACATATTCAGTAATATTACAATGGTTATTATCATACATCGCAAAGACAAACTAATGCACTGAAGAGAAAGCAAAAGAGAACAATAAAGCCAATGTAATTACTATACGCATGACGAAATTATACCTTAGCTTTCACAAGAGTCACCTGAACAACAGCTCTTTTGCTCTTTTTTAAAATAAGGTTTGAGTATAACGTACCCAATAAAAGCCCATAAAACAAGACTACTTACCATTTCAATCAGACCAGCTTCTGCATGCATATGTATTATCTCTTGAACTGAAACACCTTTTAAAAGGTAATCCAAACCAAAACCAAAGATAATTGAACCAAAGATAATCGTTCCAAGATAGATATAAAGTGTTCTTGTACCTAACATCTTTTTGACAACACCAATGGTCACCGTGTTTGTTGCAGGGACTGCTGAGAGAAAAACAAAGGCAGCACCAGGTGCAACACCTGCAAGCATAAGCCCTGCCGCAATAGGTAAAGACGCTGTTGCACATACATACATCGGCACTGCAATAACAATAACAACTAAGTATGATAACCATGAATATTCTAATAAAATTTCACTCAAGTTTGAAGGAATAGCTACTGTAATTAAAGCCCCTAATACAAGCCCAATAAATAAGGGTGAAGCAATATCCCCTAGTAAAGTAATAAACGCATACTTTAAAGCACCTAAGAAAGAAAACTTTTTCTTTGTTTCAGAGCTACTGCTACAACAAGAACCTTCGCTTGAATAAGAAGAATCTTTTTGGGGTGATGGAATGATAGGGTAATCAGATGATGGGGCAGAAAATGAATCTAATGGTGTTTGAGATACTGTTGAAAAGTTTGCCGTTGAAGCACTCTTCTGCTTTTTTCCCTTCCTTCTTTCCATCATTACTTCTTCCCCGCTAATCTTCTCAGGAAAAAGATTAGCTAATATTCCCGCAATAATTGAAATTATCATAGAAGTAATCACCCGATAAATTGTAAATGCCCAGCCAAACATTCCATAAGTTGCAAGTATAGAATCTACCCCTGTTATTGGTGTTGAAATTAAAAAAGAGAGTGTTGCACCATTCGAAGCTCCTGATTTTTTAATACTTGTAGCCAAAGGTATCACACCACATGAACATACAGGCAGAGGTACCCCAAATAGAGTCGCTTTAATCACTGAACCAATGGAGTCCTTTCCCAAATGTTTAGAGACCAAAGTATCGGGCACTAACTCATGTAAAATTCCAGCAAAAAATAGACCAAATAATATATAAGGAGCCATAGCATTACTTAAGTCTATTAAGGCTTTAAAAAATTCTACTATTAATTCCATCATTACTTCTTACCGCTACACTTAACATTAGATTTTTTATTTCTTTTGTCACAAGCTTTCGTATCCATAGAATCCACCCCATGTATCTGTAAAGTGGTCATCTAACCATACTGCAACGGTTATAACATCCTCTTTTTTCATACCTTTACCAATAGCAGGCATAGTTTTAAAATATTTATATGCCATTGGCTTACAAAAACCTTTTTCCCCAGAAGGATTCACAATATAATCTTCAACAATAGTAATAAATTCTTCTCTTGCGCTCGTCATTTTTTTAAGACGTTTAGAAACCATATCCATTAGTTGGGCTTTGATATTTATCTTTTCCATTTTATCTTTCATCTTCTTTTTCATTTCTACTTTTTCTTGCTTCACTCGCGATTTGCATTTTCTCACGCATAAGCATCATTTGAGACTTATACATAGGGATTTTCAGCATAGGGCATGATGCACATTTTTTTTCATATACCTCTTGTCCACTCATTGCCAATAATGTACCTGTAATTAACAAGAAAACAGTTAAACTCTTTTTCACCTCGCTATCCTTCATTTTTTAAGCTATAATCATATAACTTATTTGTTATATAAATGAATTGTTATATAGTTTTACTTTAATAGAGGTTAGATGGAAAAATTAATATCACTCTCAAAAATATTTTCTGATAAAAATAGAGTTAAAATTCTAGTACTTATATTAAGAGAGAAGAGTCTGTGTGTTTGTGAAATATGTGATACCTTAGAGCTTTCACAGCCTTTAGTTTCACGTCATCTAAAACAGATGAAAGAAGCCGGTATTGTAGAAGCAAAGAAATCAAAAAAATGGGTTAATTACTCTGTAATAGAGAGTCCTGAACCCCTATTAATATGTTTCATTAGTGAAGTTAGAAAAACAAAAATTTCACTGAAGAGTTTAATTGTTTGCAACAATAAATAAGACTTTATTTAGGACATCTGTACTCTTCATCCTGGCCAAACCTTCTAGAATCATATTTAAGCATCTTTTATAGTAAACAATAAGCTAAACTAGCTCTTATCGCAAGTCAATGTAAACTATACTGACTAAAAAGATTAGCTTCTACATAGAACCACATTTACCACCATTATCTTTCATATGAGCAGATCCACACTTCATCAATGGTTTCTTTTCATCTTTATGATTTGAGTCTTCTTTACCTTCTGAGTGTTTGTTCTCTTTTTTATTTTACGCATTGTAATCATAGAGTGTGAACACCTTGTGAATTTAAAATTTATTCTTATTTTAGATACACTACAATATGGAAAAAACAATATTAATTACAGGGTGCAGTTCCGGTATCGGGTATGATACCGCGCATTATCTACATAAAAATGGGTACCGAGTTTTTGCAAGTGCACGAAAAGAAGAAGATGTTAAACGTCTTAAAAAAGAAGGTCTTGAAAGTTATGTATTAGATGTAACAAAACCAGAGACTATCAAGAAGTCTTTGGAATCTATTCTTGAAAAGACAGAGGGTAAACTTTATGCTCTTTTTAATAATGCAGGATATGGGCAACCCGGAGCAGTTGAAGATATTCCTACTGAAGTCCTTAAAGAGCAGTTTGAAACCAACCTTTTTGGTTTACATGAACTTACATGTCAAGTCATTCCTATAATGAGAGCCCAAGGTTATGGGCGTATTATTCAACACTCTTCTGTTTTAGGTCTTGTCTCTTTACGTTTTAGAGGGGCATACAACTCTACAAAATATGCTATTGAAGGTCTGTGTGATACCTTACGTTTAGAGCTGGCAAATGATGATATTTACGTTACAACCATTAATACAGGTCCTGTGCATTCAAACTTTAGAATTAATGCCACTAAAAAGTATTATGAACATATTCATAACAAAGCTACTGTATTTAAAAAGGAATATGGAAAAGAGTTAATTCCACACAAGGAAAATAAGGAAAAAGATCCTTTTACTCGGAACTCAGACGTTGTAATAAAAAATATTATTCATGCCTTAGAATCAAAAAAACCTCAAGCAAGGTATTATAATACTTCAGCCACTTATCTTTTAGGCACCTTAAAACGTCTTCTACCAAGCTCTTGGTTAGACAAGATTTTGGTGAAGATTTAGACCTATCTTATTAAACAGAAGAGGTCTTTTTAGCGAATCAGTGCAATCGCATAACGATTGGCTTGACAGAGGTGTTTAATCTGTTTAAGTTCCACTTCGTTAAGGTTAATTTTATATACAGATTGCATCATGCCCAGCATCTGATCATAAGAACCAAAAGATATTTCTTCTTTAAAAAGAGCTTTTTTACTCACATAAGCATAAATCTTTTGCATAATTTCTTTATCAAAAAAGTGTTGGAAATTATGAAAGTATAGACTTGCTTTATCTACCTCTTTAAAGACAGATTGCGCTCTAATGATAGCTACTTCGGGGTTCATTCCATTCCCTTGTAAAAGATGTGAAATTTTTTCTAAAGCAAAATTACTTGCAAAACGAACATGAATAGTAGGTATGTTAAAAATAAAGAATTCATTCATTGTTTTCCTTTCTGGTACACAACACGTCAAACATCTTTAAAAAGCTGTTTCCTTGAAAGCATCAATATCCTTATTAAAAATGTGGCATAAAAATGCAGTTATTCTAACAAGCACATTCTAAAAAGTAGCTGTGTGGAAAATGTGTGATTCCACCTCAATCATATTTTTAAGATACAACTGCTACAAACAGAAACCTCAACTATTTAAAAATAAAAGCCTACCTTCTCTTAGTTTGGTGACAAATCCCTGTTTGCTATATTTTCAAGAAGAACTGTTGCATACGCCCCCTTGGGGAGAGTAAAACTCAATTCAAAAAACTTCTCTTTTGAATTATATTTATATCGTATCTGTTTAGGGTAAACAATTGCCTCTCTTCGTGCCCCAATTGCATTTACAGTTAAATCATCAAAATGATGTTCAATTTCACCTGCAACGCCTTTAGAACGCCAGGCTTTTGAACCAGAAAGAAGACCGGTTGGAACAATTTTGTGTTCTTTATAAGGTTTACGAATCTCTTTTAAGTCTATTACATTAACAAACTTACCCCGACTATCTTGCATAATATCACCCGGTAAAACTTTTAAAAGCCCTTTTTGGGTTTTCAACTGCTCCAAGGTTTCATCATCAAGTTTTAGCTGCGAATACGCCTTCTCATTTGATAGTTTAACACGCTCAGCTAACCAATCATTAAAAAGATAAGATTGATAAGCATGTAACATGATTTTATGAATTTTTTTATCTTTCATTATTAATTCACCCTGAGCAACATCTCTGGCTTTTTCAAAATTAGCAGAGTCTCTTCCAAAACGTTGATAACCAAAATAATTAGGCATACCATTACGCATAATATCATCTAAGACCATACTAATATTATCAGACGATTCTTGTCCCACATCTTTAAGACGAATAAAGAAGTTATTTCCCTTTAAGTCACCAATATTAAGTTTTTCTCTAGAGCGAAAACTCTCTAATACCTTTATTTTTGGGTGGCGTAATTTTTCAAAAGCCTTTGAAAACTTCAAAGGAATAGAGATATATTGTGTTGTTGTTGCATACTTGTCTTTTAAGCCTGAATAACCTATATTAAAACATTGCAAGTCACGCTCTAAGGTACTTAACATTTCCATTGTTGACATATCTTGTTTTTGTACCTTTACAATTAAGTAATTACCCTTATCTGAGGGTTTATCAAAGAGGGGTATTTCTGTAACAACAAAATCATCACGTGTCTGTCTAAAGGTAAATTTTATAGCCTTATGGGTTTGGGGGAAAATTCGTTTCATTCAAAATCTTTTATCTATTTAAGTATTAAAATTATACCTTATCTAAGCTAGGAATGTTTATACTTAAGCATAGAATGATTTTTCAAGGGGTTTTTTAAATGAATATATTAATTGTTGATGATAGTACAATTATGCGTACGGTATTAAAAAATACTATTTCCAAACATGCAGATGCTGCAAACTTTAATTTTTTTACTGCTGAAAATGGTCTTCTTGGTTTAGAAGTTTTAAAAGCCAATACTATCAATATTATGTTCTTAGATTGGAATATGCCTATTATGACAGGCGAAGAACTTGTCTATAAAATGCGTGAAGATAAAAGTTTAAATAAGGTACGTATTATTATGGCAACAACCGAAGGTGCTAAATCACAGGTGGTTAAAATGGCTAAAAAAGGGGTTAATGGTTATTTAGTTAAGCCCTTTAACCATGATTCTGTTATGAAAGCCTTTGACGCTGTTTATTCACGTATTCCTAAATAATCAATTACACCCTCTGCACAGATTAACTTTACACAGAGGCTTCAACCTTTTTGACCTCTGAATAAATAATAATTTTATCTGTCATTGCTTCAAAACTATCTCCCACTACAAGACTATCTAAATCAATTAATTTACCCTCTTTAGAAATTTGAGCAAAACCTTTTTTATTTTTTAAACTAGGGTCTTGGCTCCTGAAGGCATTTTCTAACTGTTTTAATTCTAAGTTTTTAGTATGTAAAACTGTTTTCATCTGCTGGAGAATTATCTGTTTTAAGGGTTTAATTTCTCTAAAAGCACTTTCTAAGATATAAGCCATTCTCTGATTTATCTGTCCTCTTATGTGTTGCAATTCATCCATCTTCATCTTCAAACGATTTTCAATAGAGTTTTGTTTATATGACAGTTTAAGATGATTAATATGTTCTATATAACGCTGAAGTCTCTGCCCTTGAGTACGGGTTAACTGTTGCATTAATGAATCTATTGTCATTAAAACCTCATTTTTATCAAGAAGTATCATCTCCATAGCTGCAGAAGGTGTTGGTGCACGTAAATCAGCTACAAAATCAGAAATTACCCAATCTATTTCATGCCCTACCGCCGAAACAATAGGTGTTTTACAATGGTAAATCGAATTAGCAACTATTTCTTCATTAAATGCCCATAAATCTTCCATAGAACCACCGCCCCGACCGATAACAAGAACATCATGTCCATTTTTGTCTGCGTGTTTAATAGCTCTTGCTATAGAATTTTTAGCACTCTCTCCTTGAACAACAACATCATAAAGAAAGATTTTTACCAAGGGCCAACGTTCACTTGCTACACGTTTCATATCTTGCAGTGCAGCACCTGTTTCAGAGGTAATTAGACCAAGATTCATAATATATTTTGGAAGCATTTTTTTATGCTCAGCAG
>JAJRQV010000010.1 GCA_024280035.1 Campylobacterales bacterium | reverse complement strand
TCTCTCATCCGTTTGACATCACCAGTTTCCATGCCACTATATTTTCGCTTCCATTTGTAGTATGTATCTTTACTAACACCTTTATCTCTGAGTGTCTCAACAACTGGTGAACCGTCTTCAATCTCTTTTAGAATCTCTATACTCTGTTTTTCACTAAACTTACTTTTTCGCATAAATGCTCCTGATTTATTTTATCAGAATTATTCCGTTTTTAGTAGTCTAGTTTTTGGGGAGGCTTACAATAGTGTTAAATACTAATACATCATTTATAATATTTTATTATTATAACTTAAAACCACATTTGAAACTTTTGATTAACTATCTTTTATTAGAATACTGTTTTTAATAAAGGAATCGTATGCAAAAAATACTTATTGTACTAGTGATGCTTTTTTTCCAAGCCTGTCAAGAAGACTCAGGCGAAGATACCAATATAAATGAAACCATAAACACCAGTAGTTTAGAGGTTGTTTCTCATACTCCTGAAGCTTCTGCAGTATCAGTTTCACCAGATTTAACACAGATTATTGTAAATTTCAATAAAACCTTAGATCTTAATACCATTACATCAGAAAATGTAATATTATCCAATAACATTTTAACTACCTTAAGTAGTTCGGCAAACGTCTTAAGTATTCACCTTAATGAACCCCTTCAAAGAGGCATTAACTATACCCTCTCTCTTGCCAACATTAAAAGTAGTGATGGAAGTAACTTATCGACTACATATCATTTTGATTTTCGTACCTGCGCACAGACTTCAACAGCAACTTATGAATTACAATGGGATGAAGTACTTGATACTGATTTAAAAAACTACACCTTATATTACGGAAAAAATAGCCCTTTAACTCAGGCTAACGCACTAGGGCAGATTAATATTTCTTCAAGCTCTTTTGAGTTTACTCCATCAAGCTATGGCATCTTACCTTGTGAGACATTTTATGTAAGTTTATCTGCTGTAGGAAATATCAAGGCAGAATCTCTACTTGCCTTAGAACTTTCGCAGGAGGCTGAATAATGTTAAAAACAATCATATTACTAAGCTTTTTCATAAGTACACTTTTTTCTGTACAAACAGTTGACCTAGACCTAGGTGGAACTATCTATACAGTTAAATTAGAAGAAAATAAACAGTTAAATGACTTATCTAAAACATCAGCTTTTTTTTACAAAGGTGATATTAAACTAGATACAGCCTCATGGGTTCGTCTTAGCTTTAAAAACAGAAGATGGAAAGGAACGGCTTTTGTTTTTGGTTCTTTTTATACGATAGACCAGCCTTCTTCTATTGAAAACTTTCAGGCTGATTCTAATGGTTTTTTTAAACCAGATGCCAAAATTATAGATAAAATACAAAGTAGAAAGATGGACCTATCTGAACTTGAAGGTAAGACTTGTGGGCTTAACAGCACGGTATATACACCCACAACAGAGTCTTTAACAACAAGCTTAGGCTTTGATGCCTCTTTTACTCCTGAATTGGCTGAAGCCAATACAGCTAGGGTGCTTGACCTTGAGATTGCCTTAGACCATTTTTTTATAGGCAACCTAGGTGAAGATGTAGCCATTGAAGAAGCCTTGGGTATTATTAATAGTTTAGATGGCGTGTATACTAAAGAGTTTGGTATCTCCATTAATCTTGTAAAAATCAACACCTTTTTAAGTGATAGCACAGACCAGCTTACAAACAGTCTTGATAATAATACACTTATTACTGACGTACGCACACAAGGAAACGCAGGAACACTCTTTCATCATAATACGGTAAGTTTAGAGCATCTCATTACAGGACGTGATATAGATGGTGGTGTTATTGGTGTGGCATATGTAGGAACCAACTGTGACACCTCTTACTCATATGGTTTTTCACAAAGATTTGGAGACAGTACCTTTTTAGTTATGGCACATGAAATCGGTCACTCCTTAGGAGCAGACCATGACACAGTAGCAGGAGGAGATGGCGAAAGTTGTAGTGCTGGGTATTTAATGGAACCTTATATTAATGGTTCAGATAGTTTTTCATCATGCTCAAAAGACTCTATGTTAAATGCTTCAGCCGGAAGTGGTGGCGGATTAAACAGTACTTGTGTAAAAAGTGCTATGGATATCTCCATTGAAAATGCTTCACCAGTCTTAAGTAAATTAGAAAAAGGAAGAGTAGTAACCGAAACCTATTTACTTAAAAACCTCTCCTCAATAAGTATTACAAACTTTTTTGTTAGTGCCGAATTAAACAGTGGTATTAGTTTATTATCTGCTAGTATTGGTAGTAACTCTTGTACAGTAAGCAGTACGGGCTATTCATGTGAAGTCAGTTCTATTAATGCCCTTTCAACGCTGGAGCTAAATATTCAATTCGAAGCTATCCAAAGTGCAGGAGTAGCAACATTAAGTCATCTTATCACTCAGCCACAAATCAACTTTGCTGATACACAATTAATTAATAATACTTTAAATAACAGTTATGAACTGGCATCTATCTTAAGCCCAAGTTCATTAACAGCACAAGCTAATGCCAATAGTATCACTCTTAATTGGGTTGATAACAGTTTTATAGAAACACAATACCAGTTGCAAAAAAGCCTTGACAACATTACATGGATAAGCATAGCCAATCTTATTGAAAATGAGACAACATTTATTGACACAGATACAAGCCTCAATGTAGAATATTTTTATAGAGTAAGAGCTAGCAACAGTACTCAGACCTCAAGTTATTCAAACATAAGTCAAGCTATCTTAGACCAAATGCAAAGACCTCAGAACCTTCGTATCAAACGTATCCGTTAACAACATAAGATGCAAAAGTTTATTTTTGCATCTTTTCTCTTAAAATTAAAAAGTTAGTAAATATACCTTGTTCTAGGAAAAATGAAGGATGAAGTTAAGCCCGTTCTTATCTCTTATTAGACATATTTTATACTAACAATTTCATATCTTGAGTGTTGTCACAAGAGCCTATGCCATCAATGAGAGAGTCAATATCAACAAAAGCATTACTTCCATTAGATGAACCCATATCTATCCCAAAAACAGTTTTACTCTCATACATTTTATTATATTTTTCAATAGTAAGCGTTTCTGTCTTTTTTTGCAGTATCTGTTTTTCATGTAAGGCATGTTGATAAAGTTTGTTCAGACCTTCATATTCATACTCTAAATTTTTAACCTTTTCATAAGCATTATTTCTTTGTTTTTGTATCTTTAAATACAGTTCATGAAGGGTATGGTGTTGAGCATTTTTAAACATTTTATCTTCAGCCATCTCTTTATATCTTTTCTTTAGAACTTCATTTTCATCTTCGAGTTTTATAATATGAGCATAATGTTTTTTTGATGTTTTAAGCTCTTCTTCGAGTTTATTAATTTTCATAAAAAGATGGCTAATATTTTTAGGCTTGTGCTCTTCTTCTTTCACTGCGTCTCGTTCAGAAGTTAAAATCTTAACCCGTTGTAAATATTTTTTATTTTCTTCTTCAAGACGTAAAACCTCAGCATTCATATGAGCATTTTCATCCCTGGGTTCATTTATTATTTTTGAAACATATTTATATTTAGCACTAATTTTTTCAAACTCTTTTTGAACGTCATCAGATGCTTTAACTCTGTTTTCAAGGTCAGCAATATTATCTTGTTTACCTTGTAAAAGTTTATCCCTACTTATTTTTAGAAGCTCTACCTTTTTATCATATGCCTGTTTTTCATCTTCTAAACTAATAATTTTGGAGTGGTATTTGTCAAATTCATCTATAATTGAGAGCAAACATTGAGATACATCTTTCATAAAACCAGCCTCCAAAATATTAAATATCTTGATAGCATATACTAAAAAAAGATACACAGAGTAAAGGAGATACTAATTTATACTAAAAAACATTAAATTAAACTATTTGTAACACTTATGTGACTTTTTATTTTCCTATCTGAAGCATTTTACGTCTTAGATAAGCGATTTTAGATTGAAGTGGTAGGTTTTTAGGACAAACATCTTCACATCCTAAAAGCGTCATACAACCAAACACACCATCTGCATCACCTACGAGTTCATAATAATCCTCATCATCTCTTTTATCCCTTGGATCAAGTTGATAACGTGCAATTTTATTGATACCAACTGCACCTAGAAAATTCTCATTCATCTGCATAGTCCCACATCCTGCTACACAACAGCCACACTCTATACATCGGTCTAACTCATAAATCTCTTCGGCAAGTTCAGGCTCCATTACCTCTTCTAAGATATTAAAATCTTTATCTGACTCCGTATGTATCCATGTTTCAAGATGTTCATTTAAGCCTCTCATCCAGTTTCCTGTAAAAATAGACAAGTCACCAATAAGCTCAAAGGTGGGGAGGGGGGCAAGTGTAATGTCACTGTCCATCTTAGATGTTAATGCACTACATGCCAAACCAGGGCTTCCATTAATGAGCATGGCACAACTTCCACAGATACCAGCCCTACAAACAAAGTCAAATTTTAAGGAGTTATCCATATGTTTTCGAATATCATTTAACACAATATACAGTGTCATTCCTGGAGCTTCATCTACTTCAAATACTTCCATTCTTGCTTTATCATCTTTAATATGAGGGTCATATCGTAAAATTGAAATCTTTAGTTTTCTATTACTACTCATGTGAAAACCTTTCACTTAGACGTTCATTAAGACCTTGGTATTTTTTTGGTAACTTGTTTTTATACGGCATTAATGCTTCTTGAATAGCAAAACGGTCTGCACCACTTTTTAGTAAATCTTTTTTTATAATATCGACCACATACTGACGTACCTCACTATGAGGATGAACAATATTCATATTTTTACCATACCCACGAAAACCCGGAGGAAGTTCCATACTATTTATCTCAATCTCTTCATAACTAACATCAGGTAGAGTCTGGTTTTCATCTTTCCACGAGGTAATCGTTCGATTTAACCACTTTTTATCATTACGTTCAGGATAATCTTCTCGGGCATGAGCACCGCGACTTTCAGTTCTTAATAAAGCGCCATACGCAACAGTTAGTGCTACTTTAATCATTTTTTGAGTTCTGTAGGCATTAACTAAGGCTGGATTAGCCGCTAAAGAAGTAGAACGATGTACGGTAATATTTTTACTTCTTTTAAGCAGGTCTTCTAATTCATTAACTGCCTTTTGCAGATCCTCTCCATTTCTAAAAATCCCTACCTTCTTCATCATTATCTCTTCCATCTCTTCACGTAAAATAAAAGAGTCTTCTCCCCCATCTTTATGAATAAGTTTTTCGAGTTTACACTTTTCATCATCCAGAAATTTTCGAATCGTATACGTTGAGATAGTAATATTACTCTCTTCACTCTGACAATAATCTGCAATATGTTCAGCCACTATCATACCTGAAACAACCGTTTCACTTACAGAGTTTCCCCCTAAACGATTAAATCCATGCATATCCCAACATGCAGCCTCACCACAAGAGTACAGCCCCTTAAGTGTCTGAGATTCTCCCGTGTACTTTGTTCTAATTCCACCCATAGAGTAATGCTGTGTTGGTCGAACAGGTATCCACTCTACTGCAGGGTCAATTCCCAAAAAGTTTTCACAAATCTCTTTAACTTCTCTAAGGTTTTTTTCAATATGCTCCCGTCCTAAGATAGTAATATCTAACCAAAGATGATCTCCATAACGAGACTTAACTCCCTTGCCTTTACGAATATGTTCTGTCATTCTTCGACTTACAACATCTCTTGAGGCTAACTCTTTTTTATCAGGTTCATAATCAGGCATAAAACGGTACCCATCAACATCACGTAAGAGCCCACCATCTCCCCGACAACCTTCTGTGGTTAAAATACCCACAGGAACAATAGCAGTAGGATGAAATTGAATTGCTTCCATATTTCCAAGTGTTGCCACACCCGTTTCAAGAGCTAAAGCCTGTCCCATGCCCTGACATATTGTTGCATTAGTAGTTACACTATACAAACGTCCATACCCACCTGTTGCCACTACTGTTGTTTTAGCAATATAAGCGGTTAACTCTCCATTTATTAAGTTTCTTGATACCGCCCCATAACAGCGACCATTTTCATGAATAAGTGCCATAGCTTCCATACGTTCACGTACTTCAATCCCATCTTCATGCGCCTTATTATCCATAGCATACAACATTGAATGCCCTGTTCCATCTGAGGTATAACAGGTTCTCCATTTTTTTGTTCCACCAAAATCACGTGAGGTAATTAAACCATGGGCTTCATCATCTTCTGTAATTGTCACGGACTCAGCATTAATAATGGCTTTTCGTTCTCCTTTTTTCACCCGACTCCAGGGTACACCCCAAGCAGCTAATTCACGAATAGCCTTGGGTGCAGTGTTCACAAACATTCGAACTACCTCTTGGTCTGCGCCCCAGTCACTTCCTTTAACGGTATCTTCAAAATGAATATCTTCATTATCACCCTGTCCCATTTTAGAGTTGGCTAAAGAGGCTTGCATACCCCCTTGTGCTGCCGCAGAATGCGAACGTTTTGGAGGAACTAGGCTTAAAATAATAGTATCAAGACCTCGCTCTTTTACTCCCGTTGCTGTACGTAAACCCGCTAATCCACCACCAATAATTAAAACATCTGTATAGGTGATTTTCATTTCAACTCTCCTGTACTTAACTCTTAAGGATGATAACGTTCCCCTTTTTCAAAATCATCTGAAAGACCAATATTCATATAACGAATAAGTGAGGCGACACCAATAACAAGGTAAATGGTAATCACAAAATACATAATTGTACGTAAAAGAGTACGGCGCTGTTTCATATACTTTTGCTTAGAAGCTTCAAATAAACCCCATTTTAAAATTAGTCTATATATGCCTATACCCGCATGAATCACCACAGCAAAAAGAAGTAAAAAATATAAGGGCCACATCACCTCACTAATTATACGTTCAGAAGAGGCATACGGTCCAATAGAACTCGGCATGGTTATCATCGTATACAGATGAATAGAGGCAAGAAAAAACATAAAAAAGCCCGTTATGACTTGCACTGCCCATAAAGAGGTGTCATGATGGTTAAGGGATTTCATATGCCGTCTAAAAATCTTATATTGTGCATAAGAAGAGGGGAATTTTCTTAAGGCTATTGCGGCATGAATAATAATAATAATTAAGACAGAAGAGGCTAAAAAAGAGATAATACTCGGATGTTTTTCCCCAAAGAAAAAATAACCCTCAAAAAAAAGAGTCATCGTATACATGGCATCTTTTGAGATTAAAATACTTGACTCAAAAAGAATATGCCCAGAAATAAATAGAGCTAAAATAACACCTGTTAAACTTTGCAAGAAGTCTAAACGTGCTGGCATTTTATTAATACGTCTTTTTTCAGACATCAAAACCTCTTTATTTTAATCTTATTAAATGCGACCTCTGCTTAAAGAAGTCGATTAAAGTTTACTAACAAAATAGACACAATTCGCTTTATTATTATAATAAATTCCTAAACTTGAGTTTCTAGCGATTAAAGCACCTCGCCCATTAAAGTTCTTATGAATACCAAATATCTTAGTAAAAATATTCGTATCAAAACCCTTTCCCTGATCTTCTATTTTAGTAATTATATAATTTTTATTTTCTGCATTCTTTATTTTATTAATAGAAATATTTATCGTTTTATCTACTTTAACTTCATGTTCTTTTAGGTACTCAAAATAGTTATCATCTTCCATTAACTGATACTTGTGGGTATGACTTATACCCAAGGACCCATGCTCATAAGCATTCATTAATAATTCGGTAAATGACAAAGAGGCTTTAATCACATTACTAGCATTACCTGTCAGTTTATTAACCTCTATCTCATACCACTCTCCCGCTTCTTCAACACTTTGTAGTCGTGCAGGAATTGATTTTGAAACTAATTCATTATCACAATTGATTTTATGGAAAAAGATAAAAGTCATATCATCTTCTTGTGCATCAAGTTTTGCTTCCAAACGAGAATGAAAGTCCTCTCTTGTTATAGAATTTTTAAAATCCTCTTTTATATATTCTGCATAAGTCTTATCTTCACCCTTTACACTGTTTTCATGAATGCCATCACTTGAAATCAAAATTTTTACCATATTTTTCATATCCAGCAGGTTTACATTTCCCTGTTTTGTATATTGACTAATAGGAGGATTATTAGATCGGATACTTTGTACTTCAGCGTTTTTATCTAAAAATAGTATTGCGGGCATACCAAAAGAAGCATATTCAATCGTCTCTTTATCCGTATCAATGCAAACTAAACTGACCGCTAAAACCTCTTCATCTAAAAGATGATTACGCATATATGCAATAGCCTTCTCTACCAAAAGATCAAAATCATATGCAGCTTTATGTTTCAAAACCTGATCAATAATATAATTAACATGACTTGTAAATAAAATAGCACTTACTGAAGCTGACAAACCTTTACCCATTCCATCAACAAGGAAATAGACCTCTTTTTCAGGGCTAATTTGTCTTGCAGAGTAGAGGTCACCACTGGTGGTATCAAAGGGTTTGTAATAAAAGTCACAAAAGTAGAACCCCTTACTCGTATCTTGTTCGCTTAAGCGGTAATAAAAATCATTTCTTATCATTGAAAGCTCTTTTTTAAAAGAGAGCTCTTCTTGATAATTACTGTATTGCTCTTTTTTTTCTAATACACCAATCTTACTTTTTTGCTGAGCCAGAAGAAATTTATGCCCAATAAGTTGTGCGACTGCCTTATTTATTGCGGTCCATATATCTTCTGTTTCAAAAGGTTTATGAACAAAACTATTTACCTGTATATGTATGGCATCTTTTAAAATATCTATATCTTCAAAAGAAGTCACTAAAATAATGGGAACATTCTCATCTATCTTACGTATATGCGAAACCATCTCTAAACCATTTAAGCGTGGCATATTATAATCGGTAAGAATAATATCTACATTCTTAAAAAGCTCAAAACCCTCTAGTCCATCTTTAGCAAAAATAACTTCTTTAAACAAAGACAGGAAAAGTTTTTCATATATAAGTCGGACAACAGCAGAGTCATCAACACATAAAAGTGTTAAATTCTCTAAATACTTACGAGTCTGTTTTTGTAATGGCATACAGGTCTCAATTAAACTTTAAACTGCTGCAAAGCACCTTGTAACTCTTCAGAATCTTTTACTAATTTATCTGAAATCTTATCTACGGTAGCACTTAACTCTTCATTTTCCCTCGATGCTTCAACAATATCTGACATCAATGATATCAACTCTTTTGTACGGGTTGCAATATACGTTGCTTTTGCCATAACATCACTCGACAGAGTTGTTGTATTATTGAGTTTTCCCTTAGTCTCTTGGGCATTTACACTTAATACCTGAGCAGAACTCGAAGTCTCATACATCTCTTCGGCTGTTGTGGATGTTTGTTCTGCAATATCACTTACATTTTGTGTAATCATATTTACATTCAAACTAATTTCGCTTAGAC
The DNA here is from genome assembly GCA_024280035.1 of Campylobacterales bacterium. Taxonomy (GTDB): domain Bacteria; phylum Campylobacterota; class Campylobacteria; order Campylobacterales; family Sulfurimonadaceae. The sequence goes on along the minus strand of JAJRQV010000010.1, from coordinate 17,464 downwards.
TTTTTTGTGTACGTTCAGCTAGTTTTCTGACCTCATCCGCAACAACAGCAAAACCACGTCCATGCTCACCTGCACGTGCCGCTTCAATCGCTGCATTAAGGGCAAGTAGATTAGTCTGGTCTGCAATATCACCAATAACAGTTAATACCTCTTTAATGTTTTTAGCCTGATCTGTTAATGAATTGACCTTTTCTAACAGCTCATTTTGACGTTCAGAACCATTTTCTATTTTCTGTACAACCTCATCTAAACTACTTACAAATTCATCTAAAAAGTCCATTGTTCCTTCTAAATCTTCTGTCGTTGCAATAGAGGCCTCTTCAACACTATCAAGTTGTTGACCTACATCATCCATTAAGACTTCCATCTCAACAACCTTAGTTTTTTGGTTCTGAATATTTTTACCTAAAGACTCAACAACACCATCAAGTTGAACACCTTGAGAAGCATTATTTGTGGCTACATTAGTTGCATACAGAAGTGTCTCTTCAAAGGTTTCTATCATCTCATTTACTACTTGTGAGATCTCTGATAATTCATCTTTATTAATAACACTTAATCTTTTCGTTAAGTCTTTTGTTTTACAAATATCTTGAATTTGAGAATGACTTGTATGTACACTTTTATTAATCCCTTTTTGAACAATATATAAGATAATCAGTAACACAAGGGCAAAAAATAGATTCAGTAAAAGGTTAAGAGTGACATCTGTATTAATCTCTTTATTAATGCGATTTATTGTGTCTCCATTAATTTCAGAAATTTTGTCATCAATTTTTTTAAGAACATTAATCTTTTTTGTAATGGTGGCAAACCAAACCTCTGGATCAACACCAAAATTGCCTGTACGCGATTTTTCTAAGGCAATATCACGTAATTTATCGACTGCTAATACCGAAGGGTCTTTCATACTTTTTGCATATAAGGCTTTCATATCATCATTAGCTAAGGATAAAAAAGAGTCTGCAAATGAGTTTTGCTCAGACATTAACCTAATAAACTTTACAAAGACACCTGGCTTAAAAGTATCTGCTGCAAAGCTTGCGCTCATCACTGCTATCTCTATTCCTGCACGTTCTTTTGATTTTAAAAAGTTCGTATACGCACCTAAAGATTTTACTAATTCAGGAGATTCACTCGATTTTGCAGTAAGGGCAATAAGGTTTAAAATATCACTGTTCATCTCGGTATAAAACTCAACACTCCCCTTTACCGAGATGCTTTGATTATCAACTTGCCTACGAATTAAAGGGATTTTCTCTGAAGCATTTTTCACCAAACTCCATGCTGTTTTTAACTCTTGTGAGAAGTCGTCTTGATTTGATGAATCTACAAAAGCATTAAGTTCTTTTAGTTTTTGATCAGTTAAGAGTCTCTGCGCTGGAAGTTTAGTCACAAACTTTGTACCCTTAGAGCCTAAGAACCCCGCACTTGCCCCACGCTCTTTTTGAGTCTCATGAATAAAATGACTAAGTCTTACTGAAAAATCATTCAACACGCGTACCGTAGCCAGACTTGTTTTAGACTCAACGGCTGAAGACACAACCCCATACACATTCACTAAAATATAAACAAGTGCTGTAATTGTTACCATTAAAAGTTTTTGTTTAATTGTCATGCTTAAGCCTTTGTTATTTTAAAATCAGTATCAAGACCTAAGTCTTTTAATAAATTAATTAATCTAATATCTCCAGCACGTATGGAAAGGTCTATATTATCTTTATGAATGAGTTTCATTAAATACCCAATTACCGAAGAGGTCATGGAAAAAGAGGTGGGAATTTTTAATGTAATGCGCGTATGATTTTGTTTCATCTTATCTAAGATAGTTTTAATTTCTTGAAAGTGTTCAACTGACTTTATATTACCTAAAATCTCTAAAACTGAACCGTTTGTTTTAAGTTCCATTCTCACCCCTTTTTTTCACGTAATTTTTATTGTAGCTAAAAAACTCAATTTTTGTTTAAATTTTAAACTTTTATTTCATTATGCTAGAATTTTATATGAGAAAAATTATACATTATTACTTTTTAACTACTCTTTTATTCTCTTTTTATGGATGTTCTTTAATCAAAATGGGGCAAGAGGGTGCTGAAAAAATAAAAATTGCTAATACACATGGTTATCAAAACGGAATCGAACCCGAGAAGATTCGAAACTTTAAAGATTATCTTGTAGATGAAAATGATGTTGTTATTTTGGCTGAAGATGCAAAACATACTATTTTAAGACTACGTAACTTCGAAGTAGGTGGACGTCTTGATATGATTACAGACCCTGCTGATTATTGTGAAGCCAAGGGGGGAAAGGTTCAATATGGTGACCAAGTTGCCTCATTTATCTACACTAAATTTGACTCTATTGATTTTGAATTCTCTTCTGCTAAACGTGATTTTAAGAAAAAACGCAAACGGGGATATTCTGGATGGATGCGCTGTAGTGGTACTCAAGATGATTTTGAGATTTTACAAAAAGGAAGAAGCCGATACTTTATCCTTTACCATGCAAAAGAGCAGTTACAAGGCTATAGTATGCGTTGGATTATAGACTATTTAAATTTACAAGAGAGTGAACCCACTGCTTATCATCTTGGCAAGTGGGATTATAATGCCTTTGTTAACCTTGCAGGTTCTTGTATATTACATAAGGGGAAAGTCACTATTTTAAACCGTTATACTCATAAAAAAGAGATGAATTTAGATGCCTATTTTCTTCAACAGCTAAACCCTAAAAATGGAAAAAAAGCCTATCTTTTAGCCCAAGGAAGATTACTCTGTAAGCAGAGTCAAGATGCTAAAGCAGATGCTATTTATGATATCACTTACGAAAAAAAATATGGCGTTTTAGTTTATACCAAACGCCAATAATCTCTTTTTATAAAACCATCAGATATTAAGGACTTTAAGCCTGTAAACATCGTTTTTTCATCTTTATTCTTAATACCACAACCCGTGTTATACTCATAATTACTGCCATCTTGCCCACGTGCACGAAAATACCATTGATTTGATTTAACTTCTAAGAAAGCCTGTATAATTTTGGTGTACATAACTTATCCTTTTAGTTTCTAGATAAGTGAGTATAAAAAAAGATTGTGTGGATAATGTGCAACTGTATTAGTCACACAAGAGTGAAGAAGAGATTAGTCCGTTTTAGGACGTAAAATGTACCCTTTTCCTTGAACGGTATCAATAATACCTGCTCCTATACGTTTTCGAAGACGTAAGATAAGGTTACGCAAAGCATGCCCATTATCTTCAACTCCACCCCAAATCACTGATTCAAGATAAGAGTGAGTAAGCGGTCTATTTACATTTGTCATAAAGGTATGCAGAAGGTTTGACTCTTTTAGACTCAGATGAATCTCTTCATCATCTACAAAAAGAAGTCGCCCTGCAATATCATACTTAACATTTGCACTCAAAGAGAGAAGTTCTTCATTCATCAGTTTTGCAACTTTAATTTCTAACTCTCTAAGATCAAAAGGTTTTTTTAAGTACTCATCACAACCCACATCATAAGCATCCATAATTGTTTCAATGTCAGTATAACCACTCACCATAATAACAGGAACACTTGGGTAACTTTTACGGAGTTCTTTTAAAAGAGCAATACCATCGGACTCAGGAAGGTTAATATCAATGATATAGAGGTCATATACAGTTCTACCAACCTCATTTAACACGGCTTCAACATCTGAAAAATCATCGCAGACCCAACCTCTTTTTTCAAAAAAGTTATGCATCAGTGCCATAAATACTGTATCATCTTCTACAAGTGCACATCGTCTCATGGGTATCCCTTTTTACTCTGCGTAGAGCAATAATAATACGAATAGTTTATCATAAAATTGTATTTTCTGATAATAATTTTAAGGATTTAAAAAAGCTGTGAGAAAAAAATGATGTCAGATGGGGGGATCTGACACCAAAAACATGTGAAAAATATAAATTAATTATGCAAAAAATTAAACTTGGGGGAAAGTTAATTTTATGCATCCAACCAAATCATGCTTTAGATGGATGTGAGAATTATAGTAGTTAAGGGTAAATGGATTGTAAATAATCACACAATTTTGACTATTTTAAATTCCAAAAAAGAATCTTATCATCACTCGCCGAAGAAAACAGCATCGTTTCATTCATAAACTTAATCTGCATAAGGGCATTAGAGTGCCCCACTAAACGATCTCCCATCTGTTTTGTATAAGTATTAAATAGTTGCAGGTTATCATCTAAACCACTTGAGTACACACCCGTACTTCCACTCGGGCTTATGCCTACACAAAAGACTAAAAAGTCACTCTTTATATGATACGGTTTTTTTCCTTTTAAGTACACACCCACTCGCCTATCTTGCCCTGCCGTTAAAACCGTGTTATTAGCAATGGCTACATGAAAAATATTATCCACATTTTGTGTATCATAAACCTGTAAAACCTCAGATGTGTTTGTATCTAAGAGGCGAACTTCTCCACTCTCATCTGCCATCACCACTATTTTTTTATCTCGACTAAGGCTAATATCCCCTAAGGCACTTTGGGTCTTTTGTTCATGATAAACACTATATCCCTCTTCACTGTCAAACAGTACCATCTCTGAACCAAAGGTACCAAAAAGAATTTTATTATCATCTACAAAACGAGCTTCTTTAATTAAAAGTTTACGTTTCTCATCAACAATACGTCTTAATTCATAATTCTCATAAATCCAAACTTCTCTGTAACCCTCTTTGCCACTACTTACAAAAAGAAGTTTTCCATTAAGGTAATCAATACTATATATCTTATAACGAACTTTCTCTCCTGTTGGTGTTACAGAAGGAGGAAGTGAAATTTGATGAATGATTTTTTGTGTTCGTAAATCAAAAACATCAATAATACCTAAGTCAGTTGCTGCGTAAAGTCTATCTTTATGTACAATAAAATCACTAATAAAACTTGTTGCCTTTAAAATATAGGTCGGTTTAATATCTTTAGCATATAAAGCATTCAACATTAACACAGAAAGAAGTATTGATTTATACACTATTTTCCTTATACAAAATTATACAGCATTTGCTATAATGCCCTCAATCAAAAGGAGCATTATGAAATTTCTACTATTTATTACATTAACATTTAATCTTTTACAGGCTTTTGGCATTGACTATACCAAAGCAGCTGACGCCGTTAATAAAGAGAAGGCTTCAGGCTCAGTTGACAAAGGCAAGGCTTATGAAGCTTACCAAGACAAAGACATTGAAAAAGGTAAAAAGTCTGTGGATACAGAAAAAGCCAAAAAGTCTGTAGATGTTGACAAACTAAAAGGCGCTATTTCGTACTAGTGTCCTTTTCTTTTTTTAACTGAACAATGACTTCCGTCTCATCAATACGTGCTCTTGCTTGAGCTTGTGAAGGAGTAAGCCCTTCCCCATTATTCAAATGTCTTACAATTCGCATATAATACTTCGCCTCCATAGACTCAATATCTGTAATCTTAGCCCCATTACATAAAAATCTATCACCCTCTTGTAAGTCAGCAAGCCCTGCTAAAATCATCTTCTTGTTCACTTCATCAATGCCATTACGAAGCTGAAGGTTAATTGCCTTGTTCATCATCTGCTGCTCATAAGTCTGAACCGGCTGAATCTGCATCTTCTCATCAGGCGAAAGCACATAATTCGTAAACATATCTGCCGCTCCATCTTCTAAAGAGATAATTTGTGTATTAGTAAAAACGCTTAAGGTCATAGTTATTCTTTTTTTAGTGCAATAATAACCAAAAGTATATTAGAAGAGAAAAATAGCCACGTCAACAAAGCTTCTACTAAGCTCACCAAAAACACTAAAAACTAAAAAACTAAAAACTCACCCCTCCCCTTCAACAATTGCCCACTGAACAAAAGGCATCATCTCAACGACTGCGTACGGTAAGCCTAGTTTTGTCTCCGCACTCATCGTGACGACTTCAACATGAACAATGGCATTTTCTATAATAAAGGCTTCTATACTCTCTATCTTTTTAAAAAGTACATCTTCATTTGAAAAAGGCATAGTCAGTACAATTCTATTTTCTGCGGGAATATAAAAGTCTATCTCATCAGTATAATAAACTTCTGCTCCACGCTTAATCATCTCTAAATAGACTAAGGTTTCAAACAGTCGGGAGAAATCTTTTTGTAAGGTCAGCGCATTTTTTATATTAAAGTCTAAGGTATAAAGCTTTTTTGTTGCACGGGGCAATTCAAACTTCTATACCCAGTAAAGATATCCTTTTTCAATTAATCCATAAAAGGTCTTATAAAACATATCTTTGGAGAGTTTTTGTTGGGCTTTTAGACGTTCAAACATTTGAAAGGCAGAAACCTTCTGTCCTAAAAGTTTAGCTGAACTAATCATGATTTGTAGTTCTAAAGGATTAAGTGTTAATCGTAGGGTATTTTGCAGTAATTTTTGACGCTCTTGTTGGTGGGTAAAATAAAGTTCAGGATAAGAGCTAGTTTGCAAGAAATGCGTAAAAGCACTATCTAAAGAGTCATATCGAGAGTCAAAAGCGAGAAACTCTTCAAAGTCTAAATTATACACATTCAGTCGTTCAAAACCATCTATCTGTAAATCCTGTTCTGTTGAAAGAATCACCGAAGAGACATTAGGAAGTTTAACACTCTCATCATAGGCTTCTATCACTAAGGTATGAATCTTATTTGTTATACAGAACTCTTGTAACTCCTGTTTCACTACTTCTTTATCAATTCGAAGATCATTAAGGTCTATATATAAGTAAGAAGAACTTGGCAAAACACAGAGGTATTGTTTGATGATAGAAGTTTTACCCGTCTTGCCTGCTCCCTTTATAATGGTAAAAGAAGATTCTATCTGATATTTGCGAGATATAAGGTTAGTTTTTTTATTAGAAAGGTTATAAAGAGCATCAAGCATGAAATATCTTTTTTATTTATTATAGCATTTCCTTTTTAAGAGGAAAGCTAAGTTTTCCAATAATCATACAGAGCTTGTATATCTTGCGAACATAAAAGTTCCATTGCCCCTTTCATTTTTTCATCATCCCATAACCACCACTGCATCTCTTGCAACATCTCTTGTTCCGCTTGATCAAAACGAAACTTAATATGTTCAGCAGGATTTGAAGCCACCACCGAATACGCGTCTACATCTTTCGTCACTACAGCACGACTTCCAATAACCGCACCATTGCCTATGGTGATTCCAGACATTATCATCGCTTCACTTCCTATCCAAACATCATGACCAATAACAGTATCACCTGCCTTTTCAAATCCTGTTCGTGCAGTTTTAAAGTTTTGAGAGATTTGAAAGAAAAAAGGGAAGGTACTTGCCCACTCCATTTTATGCCCATGATTTCCACCCATCATAAAGACGGCACCTGAACCAATAGAGACATAGTTTTTTATAATGAGTCTGTCAACATCAGCTCTATCGCTAATTAGATAACGTGCACACGTATCAAAGCTATACCCATGATAATAGCCTGAATAGTAACTGTGTTCACCTACTATGATGTTCTGGTTTTTCACCTGTTTTTTTAAAGGAATGCCTAAAAAAGGGCTTTTAAAATAATTTTGCATATAACAGTTTACCATTTGAGAGTAGATATTGCTATAAAAAGAGAGTAAATATCTATTTGTCACCCTATATTATTCCTTTTAAAAAGGAAACAAATATAAATTCTATTTAAAAACTACGAAATCTAAAGATGAAAATTCATATTTCCATAAAAAAAGCTTTTACCTTACACCTCATTCCTTTTAAAAAGGAAACAAATTAAGTGTAAAATTGCTTCTATACCCCTAAAACACTTGATATTCTATCTATATACAGCTATAATCTCGACTCCAATTTATGTTAGTTCTGACTTTATGCCCCAAGGGCGGTCGGAAATGACGAGTTCTTTAAAGGAAAATTATGGAAAAAATTAGATTAAAGCTTAGAGCTTACGATCACCGCGTTCTTGACAGATCAGTTGCTTCAATTGTTGAAGCTGTAAAACGTACTGGTGCTGAAATCCGCGGGCCAATCCCTATCCCTACGAAGATCCGTAAATATACGGTTCTTAAGTCTGTTCACGTTAACAAAAAAGCACGTGAGCAATTTGAAATTCGTTTACACGCACGTCTTATTGACATCGTGTCTGCGACACCTGATACAGTTGACTCTTTGATTAAACTAGATCTTGCACCTGAAGTTGACGTAGAAGTACGTTCAATGGATAAGTAAGGAATATTTGATGGAATACATTGTAGAAAAAATCGGCATGAGTCGTACGATTACTGTTCCTGCAGTACCAGTTACTCTACTTAAATTAGTAGATACTAAGGTATGTGAAGTTACAGATGGTACGGCTATCGTTGCATACGGTTCAGGTAAAAAGTCAAACAAAGCTATCGCTGGAAAGCAAAAGCAGTACTCTTTAGAAGCTAACTTCAATCGTTTCGCAACATTATCTGTTGCTAACACTGAAGCAGGTGATATTGACTTAACTCCTTTAGCTGAAGCAAAAGTTCTTAAAACTTCTATGACGACTAAAGGTCGTGGTTTTGCTGGTGTTGTAAAACGCTGGAACTTTGGTGGTGGACCAGGTTCACACGGTCACCGTTTTCACCGTACTGGTGGATCAATCGGTAACTGTGAGTGGCCAGGTCGTGTAATGAAAGGCCGCAAGATGGCTGGACAAATGGGTAACGTTAAAGTTACTGTTAAAAACGAAATAGTTTCATATGATGCTGAAAATGGAATCCTTGCTGTTAAAGGTTCGGTTCCAGGTGCTAATGGTGGACTAGGTCGCGTAAAGGTTGCTAGATAATGAGCGCTATCGTACTTAATGACAAATTTGAAGAGGCTTCTAAAATAGCTCTTCCTGAGTCTTACAAGGGTATTAACCCACACAATGTTTGGTTATATGTTAAGTCTTACCAAGCTGGTCTTCGTGCTAATACTGCACAAGTTAAAACTCGTGGTCAAGTTAGCGGTGGTGGTAAAAAACCATTCGCACAAAAAGGTGGAGGACGTGCTCGTGCAGGTTCTACACGTTCACCTATCTGGGTTGGTGGTGGAACGGTTTTCGGACCTTCTAACAACCGTAACTATGTACAAAAAATCAACAAAAAGCAAAAGAAAGTAGCACTTAACTGTGCTATCAATGCTCTTGCTGAGAACGGGAAACTGTTCATTGTAGATTCTATTTCAGTTGAATCTGGAAAAACTAAAGATGCAATGGCTATCTTCAACAAACTTGGACAACGTGATGTTCTTCTTGTTAAAGAATTGATTGATGATAAAACATTTTTAGCTTTCAGAAACATTGATAAATCTTACCTTATTGAAGGTAACGAATTAAACGCTTACTTAGCTGCAACTTTCCGTTCTGTTGTAATTGAAAAAGCTGTTTTTGATAAATTAGTAGAAGGAGCTTAGAGATGGCAGATATTACTGATATCAAAGCGATTCTTTATACAGAAAAATCTTTAGGTCTTCAAGAAGATGGTGTTATTGTTGTTCAAACATCTACTCGTATGACTAAAAATGGTCTTAAAGAAGTTTTCCGCGAATACTTCGGCATCAAGCCACTTCGTGTTAACTCTTTAAATCAAGCCGGAAAAGTTAAAAAATTCCGTGGCGTAACTGGTAAACAAAATAACTTCAAGAAGTTTTATGTAACTCTACCAGAAGGCGCAGAAATCCAAAGTTTGGCGGTATAAAATGGCAATTAAAGTTTATAAACCAATTACACCGAGTCGTCGTTTTTATACAAACGTTGACAGTTCAGATATTACAGCTAAAGCGAGTGTTCGTTCATTACTTGTAAAACTTCCAACAACTGCTGGTCGTAACAATAATGGTCGTATCACTTCTCGTCACCGTCAAGCGGGTGCGAAAAAGATTTACCGTATTATCGATTTTAAACGTAACAAACTAGATATCCCTGCAACTGTAGCAGCTATCGAGTACGATCCTTACCGTAACTGTAGAATCGCACTTCTTAACTATGCAGATGGTGAAAAACGTTATATCCTTCAACCAAAAGATTTAAACGTTGGTGATGTTATTGCTTCTGCTGATTCTGGTCTTGATATCAAGCCTGGTAATGCTATGAAACTTAAAAACATCCCTGTGGGTACGCTGGTTCATAATATTGAAATGAAACCTGGTAAAGGCGGGCAAATGGTTCGTACTGCTGGCGGTTCTGCACAAATTATGGGTCGTGATGGTAAATATGTTTCACTTCGTCTTCCATCTTCTGAGATGCGTTATATCTTAGGTGAATGTATTGCTACTGTTGGTTCTGTTGGTAATGAAGAGTTTGGTAACATCGTTATCGCTAAGGCTGGTCGTTCTCGTCACCTTGGTAAACGTCCTCAAACTCGTGGTTCTGCGATGAATCCTATCGATCACCCGCATGGTGGTGGTGAAGGTAAGACTAATTCAGGTCGTCATCCAGTTACTCCTTGGGGTCAACCAACTAAAGGTTACAAAACACGTCGTAAGAAATCAAGTGATAAACTTATTATTACACGTCGTAAACCAAATGCGAAAAGGGTAGGCTAATATGGCTCGTTCAGTAAAAAAAGGTCCTTTTATCGATGCACACTTACTTAAAAAAGTAATTGCAGCAAAAGAGACTAAAAACACAAAACCAATCAAAACTTGGTCACGTCGTTCAATGATCCTTCCAGATATGGTTGGATTAACGTTCAACGTGCATAATGGTCGTCAATTTGTTCCTGTATATGTTACAGAGAATCACATTGGTTATAAACTTGGTGAATTTGCACCAACTCGTACATTCAAGGGCCATAAAGGTTCAGTACAGAAGAAGGTAGGGTAATCATGGCTAGAGCATTATTAAAATTTATCCGTGTTTCACCAATCAAATCTCGTTTAATCGCGAGAGAAGTTCAAGGTATGAACGCTGAAGAAGCATTAGCAGCTTTAGAGTTTACTCCTAATAAGGCAGCTAAAATCATCTCTAAGGTTATTGCTTCTGCAGTAGCTAACTCTGGTTCTGAACCAGAAGATTGTGTGATTACATCTTGTCGTGTTGACAATGGTCCAGTTCTTAAGCGTTTACGTCCACGTGCTCGTGGTATGGCTTCAGGAATTAGAAAACCAACAGCACATATCTTAGTAGAAGTAGAGGGTAAATAATTATGGGTCATAAAATTAATCCTATTGGACTACGTCTAGGAATCAATAGAAACTGGGAAAGCCGTTGGTACCCTGATTTCAAAACTGCACCAGCTAGCCTTGGTGAAGATCACAAAATCCGTACGTTCTTAAAGAAAGAACTTTATTATGCTGGTATTTCTAATATCATCATTGAGCGTACTGCTAAGCGTCTTCGTGTAACTCTTGTAGCTGCACGTCCTGGTATCATTATTGGGAAAAAAGGTGCGGATATTGAGAAACTAAAAACTCGTCTTCAATCCTTAATTGGCAAAACTGTTGCTATTAACATTAAAGAAGAGAAAAAAGCAATGATTTCTGGGCAATTAGTTGCTGAGAACGTTGCAACTCAAATTGAACGTCGTGTAGCTTTCCGTCGTGCTATGAAAAAAGTAATTCAAAATGCTCTTCGCGCTGGTGCTAAAGGTATTAAAATTGCAGTTTCTGGTCGTTTAAACGGTGCAGAGATGGCACGTACTGAATGGTATAGAGAGGGACGTGTTCCTTTACATACTCTTCGTGCTAAAATAGATTACGGTTTTGCTGAGTCTCATACTACATACGGTTGTATCGGTGTAAAAGTATGGATCTTCAAAGGTGAGGTACTTTCTAAAGGTGTTCCTGCTGAAGAAGTTGAAGAGAAAAAAGAGCGTCGTCAAAAACGTGCTCCAAAACGTGAAAAGGCTGCATAGTTATGTTAATGCCAAAAAGAACTAAATACCGTAAGGTGATGAAGGGTCGTAATCGTGGTAAATCTGCGAAAGCGAACTCATTAGCATTCGGCGATATCGCGATTAAAGCGGTAGAAGCTGGACGTATTAACTCTCGTCAGATTGAAGCAGCTCGTATTACTTCAACACGTAAGATTAAACGTCAAGGTAAGATCTGGATTCGTGTATTCCCAGCTAAACCTTTAACTGCTAAGCCTCTTGAAACTCGTATGGGTAAGGGTAAAGGTCCAGTTGACCAATGGGTTATGAATATTAAGCCAGGTCGTATAATCTTTGAAATGGCTGGTGTTGAGCATGTTCTTGCTCGCTAAGCATTAATGCTAGCGGTACACAAGCTTCCATTCAAATGTAAAATCATTACTGCGGAGATGAACAATGAAATATTCTGATTTAGCAGATAAAACAGCAGCTGAGCTTAATGCACAGCTAAAAGAGTTAAAAACTAACCTTTTTACTCTTAAAATTAAAAAACAGATGATGCAACTTCAAAACACTAGCGAACTTCGTGTTGCTAAAAAAGATATTGCACGTATCCAAACAGCACTTCGTGTGCTAGATAACGCGTAAGGAGACCTGAATGACACATAAAAGAGAAATTCAAGGTAAAGTAGTAACAATCGCTGGTGATAAGTCAGCAACAATGGTAGTTGAGCGTCGTGTAATGCACTCTCGTTACCACAAAGTTGTTAAGAAGTTTAAAAAATACGTTATTCATGATGAAAAAAATGAGCTTAATGTTGGTGACGAGGTTATTGCAATCGAATGTTCACCAATTTCTAAGCGTAAAACATTTCGTCTTAAAAGCGTTGTTGTAGGAGCTAAGTAATGATTCAAGGTTTCTCAAGATTAACTGTAGCAGACAACACGGGTGCTAAAGAGATCATGTGTATCAAAGTACTTGGTGGTTCTAAGCGCCGTTACGCTTCTGTTGGTGATGTAATCGTTGCTTCTGTAAAGAAAGCAACACCAACTGGAAAAGTAAAAAAAGGTGCTGTTGTTAAAGCGGTTATCGTTCGTACTAAAAAAGAGGTTCAACGTGAAAACGGTTCTCTTATTCGTTTCGATGATAATGCAGCTGTAATCCTAGATGCGAAAAAAGAGCCAATTGGTACTCGTATTTTCGGCCCTGTTGGTCGTGAAGTGCGTTATGCTGGTTTCATGAAAATCGTATCTCTAGCACCAGAGGTAGTATAATGGCAAAATTAACATTCAAAAAAGGCGATACTGTTGAAGTAATCGCTGGAAATGATAAGGGTACTAAAGCGGAAGTGCTTAAAGTAATGCCTAAAGAAGGTAAGGTTATCGTTGCAGGCTGTAAAGTTGCGAAGAAAACTGTTAAACCAAGCGAAGAAAACCCTAAGGGTGGATTCATGAACAAAGAGATGCCAATGGATATCTCAAATGTTAAGAAAGTGGAGGCGTAATCATTATGGCAAGATTTAAAGAAAAATATTTAGCTGAAATCGCTCCTGCTCTTCAAAAAGATTTAGAGATTAAAAACGTTATGCAAACACCTAAACTAGAGAAAGTAATTATCTCTGTTGGTACAGGTTTTGCCATGAAAGACACTAAACTTATCCAAAATATTGCTGATACTATCAGTACTATTGCAGGACAACGTGCTACTATCGTTATTGCTAAAAAATCTGTTGCAGGTTTTAAAGTACGTGAAGGTATGCCAGTTGGTGTTCGTGTTACTCTTCGTGGAGAAAACATGTATAACTTCGTTGACAAACTAATCTCTATCGCTCTTCCGAGAACGAAAGATTTCCGTGGTGTTAAGCGTAACGGTTTTGACGGTCGTGGTAACTTTAACTTCGGTCTTAATGAGCAGTTAATTTTACCTGAGATCGAGTATGATTCAATCATGCAAGTTCACGGTATGAATATCACAATGGTAACGTCTACTGATTCTGATACTGAAGCATTTGCTTTATTAGAAAAATTCGGTATGCCATTCACGAAAGGATCTACTAATGGCTAAGAAGTCAATGATCGCTAAAGCGAAAAGAACTCCGAAATTTGCAGTACGTGCATACACTCGTTGTCAGATTTGTGGTCGTCCACACTCTGTAATGCGTGACTTTGGAATCTGTCGTGTTTGTTTCAGAAAAATGGCAAACGAAGGTTTAATCCCAGGTGTTAGAAAGTCTAGTTGGTAGAGATTCTTTAACACTGAACTCACTGTTGAAGTGAACGATGTGTTAACGAAGAAGATGGGCTTAGCTCCTTTTCGTCTATTAATGAGAAACTCCTAACAATAGCAGTCAAAGAAACTTGTTTTTTTGACTTAGCAATTAAGGAAATATAAAATGGTAAATGATTTAATTTCAGATTCATTGACTCGTATTCGTAATGCGGCAATGCGTCGTTTAGATGCTACTACTTTAATGCACTCTAAGAGTGTTGAAGCAGTCGTTGCAATTCTTCAAGACAAAGGTTATATTGATAGCTTTAACGTAATTGAAGATGGTGTTAAAAAGACTATCAACGTTGTACTTAAGTATGATGATGATGGTAAAACAGTAATTAATGAGATGAAACGTGTTTCTAAACCAGGGCGTCGTGTATACAAACCTGCTTCAGAAATCAAACGTTTTAAAAACGGCTACGGTACTATTATGGTATCTACATCTAAGGGCGTTCTTCCTAATGACAAAGCTTTCGAGCTTGGCATTGGTGGAGAAGTTCTTTGTACAGTATGGTAAGGAGATAATATGTCACGTATTGGTAAAAAAATTATCGAAGCTCCCGCTGCAATAAAAATTTCTGTAGACGGTGATATCATCTCTTTCGAATCTGCTAAAAACAAGGCTACTCTTGATACTAAGGGAAATGTTGGAATTAATGTAGATGGTCAAACATTAACATTCTCAACACTTTCTGATGCAAAAGAGCACAGAGCATTCTGGGGTACTTACCGTGCTTTAGCAGCTAATATTGTTACAGGTTTAACTACTGGTTTTTCTAAGCAACTTGAAATCAACGGTGTTGGTTACAGAGCAGCAGTAAAAGGTAAGGTATTAAATCTTCAGCTTGGTCATTCTCATGATATTAACTACGATATCGTAGATGGTCTTGAAATGTCAGTTGAAAAAAATGTTATTACTATTAAAGGTATTGACAACCAAAAAGTTGGTCAAGCAGCAGCTGAGATTCGTGCATTCCGTCCACCTGAACCGTACAAAGGTAAAGGCGTTAAATATATGGAAGAGCATATCATCCGTAAAGCTGGTAAGACAGGAGCTAAATAATGAACGCAAAAGTATTAAAAACTAAAAACAAAACTCGTATTCAACGTAAGCGTAGAATCCGTGCGAAAATTTCTGGTTGTGCAGCGCGTCCACGTTTATCTGTGTTCCGTTCTAACCGTTTTATTTCAGCGCAAGCAATTGATGATGCAACAGGAACTACTTTAGCTTCTGTTAACTCAAAAACGCTTGATTGTAAAGCTAACCAAGAGGGTGCGGCTAAAGTTGGTGAAGCTATGGCTGCCGCTCTTAAAACTGCTGGTATCTCTACTGTTACATTTGATCGTAACGGTTATATCTATCATGGTGTTGTTAAAGCGTTCGGTGACGCTGTACGCGCTAATGAAATAGTAATGTAAGGACGAATGATGGAAATCAATAGAGACGAATTTGAAGAATCGATTGTAAACATCGGTCGTGTTACAAAAGTTGTTAAAGGTGGTCGTAGATTTCGTTTTACAGCACTCGTTGTTGTAGGTAACAAAAATGGTCAAGTAGGCTATGGTTACGGAAAAGCGAAAGAGGTGCCTGATGCTATCAAAAAAGCAGTAGATAATGCGTTTAAAAACATTTCTACTGTAAGTATCAAAGGTACTACAATTGCACATGACATTGAAGAAAAATTCAATGGTTCACGTATCATTATGCGTCCAGCATCTGAAGGTACTGGTCTTATCGCTGGTGGTGCAATGCGTCCAGTTCTTGAGCTTGCGGGCTTCCAAGACATCCTAACTAAATCAATTGGATCAAACAACCCGGGTACGGTTGTTCGTGCAACTATTAATGCACTTGATCGTTTAAAAGGATAAGGTATGGCATTAGAAAATCTAACTCCGGCTGAGGGTTCAACTCATGGTCGTAAACGCGTAGGTCGTGGTCAAGCTTCAGGAATGGGTAAGACTTCAACTCGTGGTCAAAAAGGTCAAAAATCACGTTCAGGTTATAAGCGTAAGCGTAACTTCGAAGGTGGTCAAATGCCTTTAGCAAAACGTTTACCTAAGATTGGTTTCTTCTCTAGAAAAATCAAACCTTATGTAATCAACGTTGAGCGTGTTACAGCAGTAGCTGGGCTTGATGAAATTACAATGGAATCAATCCGTTCAGTTCATAAAGTTGCAAACTCAATCTCTAAGATCAAACTAGTTGGTGCATCTGCAAAAGATCTCGCTAGTAAGATTAAAGATGAGAACGTAACAGTAACTGGAAAATAATTGTGAGTAAGTCTTTAGTAAATAAAATTCTTATTACTCTTGGCTTCTTATTCCTCTACCGTATGCTGGCATATGTGCCAGTACCGGGCGTGGATGTAGAGGTAATCAAATCTTTCTTCGACAGCAACTCAAATAATGCACTTGGACTCTTTAATATGTTCAATGGTAACGCAGCTGAGCGTCTTTCAATCATTTCTCTTGGTATTATGCCTTACATTACTGCTTCTATTATTATGGAACTTCTTGCTGCAACATTTCCAGCATTGGGTCAAATGAAAAAAGAACGTGATGGTATGGTGAAGTATATGCAAATTATTCGTTATGCGACAATTGCTATTACTATTGTACAAGCGATTGGTGTTTCTGTTGGATTACAAAACTTAACTGGACCAGACGGCTCTTCAGCTATTATGGTTGCTAACATGAATGAATTCTTACTTGTTGCAGCAGTTTCTATGCTTGCGGGAACAATGTTATTAATGTGGATTGGTTAACAGATTACACAAAGTGGTATCGGTAACGGTATCTCTTTAATTATCTTCGCAGGTATCGTATCTTCGATTCCTTCGGCTTTTGGTTCAACAATCACACTTCTTAACACAGGTGGAATGAACTTCTTGCAAGTTATTGGTATCATCGTAGTCATTCTTACTACAGTGGGTGTTATTATTTATGTTGAGCTTGGTGAGCGCCGTGTGCCTATCACTTATGCTAAAAAAGTAATGATGCAAAACCAGAACAAGCGTGTTATGAACTACATTCCAATCAAGGTTAACCTTGCGGGTGTAATTCCAGTAATTTTTGCTTCTGCTATTTTAATGTTCCCAGGGACTATTCTTTCGGGTAATGTTACTGCAGATAGCTCAGATGCATTGAAAATGCTTGCAGATCTTATGAATCCAAATTCATATTTCTTCAATGTTTTCACTTTTGTATTTGTTATTTTCTTTGCCTTCTTTTATGCATCGATTACTTTCAACTCGAAAGATATTTCTGAAAACCTTAAACGTCAAGGTGGTTTTATTCCTGGTGTTAGACCAGGAAGCCACACTGCTGAGTTCTTAAATGAAACTGCTTCACGTTTAACTT
>JAJRQV010000009.1 GCA_024280035.1 Campylobacterales bacterium | reverse complement strand
CAGATGAAACTTGCCAACTTTATGGAAAAGAATGGATGTGTACTTGATGATGATGCTGTTGAGGCAATGCAGTACCAAGATATTGTGTCTCAACAGTTATCTGCAACAATTGAGGCAATAGATATGGTTCAAAAGAACCTTCAAATATATGCACATAATTTTGTAGAAGATGAAAAGATTGCAGACAGTAGCATTGCAATATTGCGTAAAAAGCTTGATGATGTTCTTGAAAAAGCAAGGGCAAAAAAAGATGCCTTTTCTGGGCATATAAAAAGTAATGATGATGAACATGAAATTGAGTTTTTTTAAAGGACATAGATAATGAAACGAGTAATGGTAGTAGATGATTCAAAAACTGTGCGAATGTATCATGGGTCTTTATTAAAAGAGTTAGGATATGAAGTAGTAGAGGCAGAAAATGGAATGGAAGCCTTAGAACGAAGTCAAGATGGTGATATCTCCTTATATCTTGTTGATGTGAATATGCCCATAATGGATGGTTACTCTTTTGTACAAGAGATTCGTAAAGAGCCCTCTTATGCTACGGTACCTATTATTATGATTACTACACAAGCCCATGATGAAGACAGAGATGAAGCTTTTACTGTTGGAGCTAACCTTTTTGAAACTAAACCGATTAAACCAGAAGTATTAAAAAATTACCTAAGTATATTGATAGGATAAACTATGAATCCATTATTAGAGTCATTTTTACAAGAAGCAAGAGAAAACCTCTCTTTTATTGATCAAAATATTGAAAGTATTGCTAATGGAGATATAGAGTTAGTCAACTCTGTTTTTAGAGCAGCACATACACTAAAAGGTGGGTCTGGAATTGTAGGATTTACCTCTGTTCAAGATATTACTCATCATGCAGAAGATCTACTTGATATGGTTCGTGATGGTAATCTTGAGCCAAATGAAGCTGTTATTGAAGCGCTTTATAATGCCTTTGATGAGGTTATGAACCTTGTTGAAGCGGCAGAAGATACAGAAGATGTGGTTGAAGCCGATGAAGAAGTTGTGGCTGAAATTGTTGAAACCTTATGTGCATGTATGGGTAAAAATACAGAAAAAGAAGCATGGAGCATTCCTATACAGATGCTTAGTGACAGCTCAAGTATTGTAAATTTAAACCTGCCTTTTTTAAAAGAATTAGATATTCCTTTTCAAGAAGCTGAAATTACTGAAGATAACTTCCATGATGAGCGTTTGTATGCTGTTGTTTTTGATGTTGATAGCTCGTGTATCGCTTACGGTAATGACCCTGTATATACCCTTTCTCTTTTGGGAGATAAGGTTAAGTATGTGTATTCATGCATGAGTGAAGAGAGTGCAAAGTCTGTACTTAGTGGTTTAGATGATGAAGAAGGTTTAGATCTTCATATGCAAATCACTGCCTTTATTCAAGCTGGATATTCAGAAATTGAAGAGGCTCTTTATAATTTTATTGAAGAGTTGATTTTCTTACCTCTTGATAAAGTGACCTTATTAGGAATAAGTAGGGGTGAGGTACATACCTTAGATGTTATGAAAGATCTTAATACTAATATTAAGAACTCTCCTACTGATGTAAATGACTTAGTGAAAGAGACCTTAAGTCTTATTGGTGAAGAGACACTACAATATGCACAATTGCAAAGATTTTTAGACCTTAATTGTAAAGATGTAAGTTATTTAACCGCTTTTTTTGATGGGCTTTATACAGGTGAAATTTTTAGTGCAGATGCATTAAATGAGGGTAATGCTGCTGATGAAAATGTGACGGTGGAAAATGTAGTAGAGGATAAGGTACCTGTAGAAATAGATGAAAATGCCTTAGCCGGTGTGAAAATGATTCTTGAACAGCAGGTTTTACAATTAGAAGCTTCAGAGAATGAAGCCGTGTATTTACGTGTAAAAGAGATGGTAGAACGAATAGCGTTTACCTTGGGTATTACTCTTGAAGATGTGAACAATAAAGAAGAACTTCTTATTTTTATAAACAATTTACTTGGAAATAAACCTATAGAAGAGAAGGATGAAATTAAAGAACCTATTGCAGAACTTATAGAATTACCAAAACAAGCTGAACTTAAGTCTGAATTAACTCCTGAAAAGGTAATAGAAAAAACTGTTTTTGAAGAAGACAAAGCTGAAAGTAAAGAAGCTACTTCTATACGAAAGCCAAGAGCTGAGAAAAAACGTAATGTTGTGGGTAAAACTGTTAAAATTGAACAAGAATCAGTAGATTCATTAATGAATATTATTGGCGAGCTGTTAGTGGCTAAAAATTCACTTCCTTATCTTGCAGACTCTGTAGATAATATGACGGTTGAAGAGACAAAACGTGGAATTATGGAAAAATATAATTTTATAAATCGTCTTTCTGAACAGCTACAAGATCTCATAATGTCTATGCGTATGTTGCCTATTACGTATGTATTTGATCGTTACCCTAAACTGGTTCGTGATATTGCTAAAAAATTAGATAAAAAAGTGAAACTAACTATGGAAGGTGGTGAGACAAAACTTGATAAGAATATTATCGAGATGATGGCTGACCCGATGATTCATATTATGCGTAACTCCCTTGATCATGGAATTGAAACGCCTGAGGTTAGAGAAGCCAATGGCAAAAGTGCTGAGGGTAATGTTACCTTAAAAGCTTATTCTCAGTCGGATAAGATTATTATTGAAATTAAAGATGATGGTGCAGGTATTAATATTGAACGTGTGATTCAAAAAGTAATTGAAAAAGGTCTATTAACAATGGATCAAATTGATGTACTTGATGATAATGCTAAGGCAGAACTGGTTCTTTTAGCAGGGCTTTCTACAGCAGAAGAGATTACAGAGTTTTCAGGTCGTGGCGTGGGTATGGATGTTGTGAAAAAATCTATTGAAGGGTTTGGTGGAAGTATTTCTATTACAACAAAAAAAGATATTGGTACAACAATTACCTTAGCTATTCCTGTTTCGCTTGCGGTAACGTCTTTGCTTCATGTCGAGATGAGTTCTGTGCATTATGGCTTTCCTATGGACTCTGTACAAGAGACCGTTAAATTAGAAAGAGATAAGATAGAGATGCTTCATAATGAGCCTTTTATTTATCTAAGAGGAGAGATCATTCCTCTTCTTTTCATTAACTCTATGTTGGATTTACAAGAGACTAAAGATAAAGAGTTAAGTATTGTTGTGCTTAATATTAAAGGAAATTTATTAGCGGTAGTTGTTAATAAATTCTTAGGTCAACTTGATGTAGTTCAAAAACCTCTTGGTGGTATGTTAGCAGGGCATCCTGTTTGTTCTGGAACAGCACTTTTAGGCAATGGTCAAATTATTATGATGATGGATCCTGTAGGCCTTTTAGCGGTCTCTTCTGAACTGCAAACTTCTTTAGCAGATGTTTCATGAGATCATTTTTTCTTTTTTCAGTAATGGGGCAAAGTTATGGAATTGATGTGGATAGGGTACAGCGTATCCTAGCCGCACAAAACCTAACCGTTGTTCCGGATGAAGATGAACATGTTCAAGGTATATTTCAGTACGAAGATGAAGTTATTAAGGTACTTAGTTTTCGAAGATGTTTAGGTTATATGGATTATGCTCTTGAGTTACAAGAGATGTTTAAAGCGTTGGAAATACAGCATGTTCAATGGTTACAAGCCCTTAAAGAGAGTGTTGATAAAGGTGTAAAATTTTCTAAAACAACGGATGCTCATTTATGTAAGTTAGGTCAGTGGTTAGACTCTTTTCAAGCAGATACAAAAGAGATGCGAAAGTTAGTAGATACTTTGAAACTGCATCATCATGAGTTACACACTTCAGCAAAAAAAATACTCGAGCTGAGTAAAGAAAATCCTGAACAAGCTAAAAAGTGCATTAAAGAGGACGTGGAAGAGACTTATAAACAAACACTTTTTTATCTACATGAGATAGCTAAACAGTCTGAAGATGTTGCTGTAACGTTTCAAAGATGTCTTATTTTAAGCAGTGTTGATGGTCAGAAATTTGGGATTAATGTTGACGCGGTTGAAGATATCATTCATGTGGATGATGCACGACTTCATAAACCAAAAGAAGAACAAAATATTGGTAAGTTTATGAACCTAGAAGCAATCTTGGAACATGATAATAAATTGGTCACTCTTGTTAAAGATGTGAAGTTTTAAATACTTAAAAGGATAAGATGATGGCAATTACTTCAAAGGGTACAAATATTTTACTAAAAGCGGTAATATATGAGGACGAAGTCGTAAAATTACGTAAAAAATTAATGAAATTAGCACCTGAAGAGTTGACTTTTGAGATGAGTGATTGTGATGATGTTCATCTTTCTGTTATTCAGCAGATGTTAGCCTATAAAAAAATGTATTCGTGCCAGTTTAATTTTGGTTCGGATGTTAAAACATACCAAAAGGTAATTGAAGGTTTTAATGAACAAGATTGTAATTAATAAATATAGTGTATGTTCTAAAAAAATATATTTTGTAAATAGTTGTTGTAAGTTACAAAGAAGCTTTATATGAGAACAATAGTTGTTTCAAATAGAAAAGGTGGTTCGGCAAAAACAACCACCGCAGTTAATCTTGCGACAGAATTAGCGAAGAAATATTCAGTCTTATTAATAGACTTTGATACCCAAGGTCATGCTTCCATAGGAGTAGGTTCCGTACCCTCAGATGATAGTGGTGCGCACTCTATCTTTTTTGGAAAAACATTGAGTGAAAATTTTGTCCCTACGGTTTTGGATAAATTAACGCTTGCTCCAGCACATGCCTTATTTGATGTGTATGAATACTCAGATTTAAGAGGTGTTTTAAAAAATCGATTTAAAAAAGAGAAAATTTCAGATTTCTTTGATTATTGTATTATTGATACCGCACCCACCTTTGATGCCCTTTTGAAAAACTCTTTAGAAGTGGCAGATGTGGTAGTTATACCTTTTGTTCCCCACCATCTTGGTGTGATAGCTGTAGGGCAGATGGTAAGAGCTGTGTACCAGATGTCAACACAGATGGGAGCTAATATTGAACATGTTGGTATGTTACCTGTAATGTATAATCCCCATATTAATGAGCATAAAGAGTCTGTTGCTAAGGTAGAATCTGCTTTTGGAAAGAGCAAGGTGTTTAAGCCTATTGGCACAGATATTAAACTTTCTCAGCAGTTTGAATCAGGAGAACCCATTGTTTTAATGCATAAAAGAACAAAGGGTATGAAAGATTACACAAGGTTTTGTAAAGAACTTTTAAAAAGAATAGAGTAAAAGATAATAAATTATGATATTCTTATTTAAATCCTTATCTAAAAAGAGGTATATATGAAACTTTTAGTTGTTGATGATAATGCTAATAATAGAATGGTTTTACGACTTTTAATTGAAGAATATACACAAAAGTTTGAAATTGATTTTGACATTGATGAGTTAGAAAATGGTCTTATTGCTGTTAATATGGCAAAAGAGACAAGGTATGATCTTGTCTTTATGGATATTATGATGCCTGAGATGGATGGTATTGAAGCCACAAAAAAGATAAGAGCAAATGACAAAAATGTAATGATTATTGCAGTATCTGCTGTAGATGATGAGCTACGTCAAAAAGAGATTTTACGAGATGGTGCAGAAGATTATATTCCTAAACCTATTGATTCAGAAATTTTAAATGCGCGTTTAGAAAACTATCTTGCCTTATTAAAAATGCGTCATCATGGAAACTTATCAGAACATAGAAAAGCAGCCAATCTTTATACTAAAAATATTTTTCATAGACAAACGATTTTTTATGTGACAAGTGAAGAGGCTCTTGCTGAGTTTTGGGAATATTACCTTTTAAGAGAAACTCCTTCAAAACTAGATAATCTTTCTGATGTTGTACGGGCTATTTTTAGCTTAGGTGAAAATATTATTAAACTTGATGGAGAGCCTTGGATTATAGTTGAAGCTGATGATTCTGCTGTCTATTTTACAATTAATCAACTGGATGTAATTGGTAGTCTTATTTTTAAACTGATTATGAAAAAGAACCCAACCGTAATTGAATATAAAGAAGAGAAAGAAAAAGTCTCTTTTAAATTAGAACATATGATTACACGACTCGAAGAGAATGAAGTAGAAGAAAGAGCTGAAAAAGAAGTTGAAGTAAGTATAGATACTGTTGAGATTAAAAGTACAGATACCTCAGAGTATCAGGTGTATAGCTATATGGATTCTGATGATATGGCTGAGGTAGAAGAGATTTTAGGTGACTTAAATTCTTTAATATTAGTTGTTGGTCGTTCTGATGTAGAAGCGAGTGAAATAGCAGATATTGCAAAGTATTTAGAAAAACTAGGAAGAACGATTTCGATTTATACGGAGTCGTATGAAATTGGACAATCTTTATCACATTTAAGTCGAGAAATTCTAGAACATACGGTACGTTTTCAAGAGTTAGCATCTGATTTATCAACCATGAGTGCTGCCTTTAGTTCAGATCTTCAACAGTGGTATAAAATGACCTTTTTTGAAGGAGCACCTTCTCTTGACTTTATGGATGCAACCATACGGGCAAATGTGGAGACAATTTGTGCTATGTTAAATACAGATGATAGTCCTGCTGATGAAGCAGATATGGACGATATTTTTGACTTTTAATAAGTGAAACAATGCTAAGGAACCAATAATGTATCAAGTAGAAATTAAAAATTCATGTTCATGTCTTATAAAACGTGGTTTAGCTGATATTCAAAACTTTGATACAAAAGAAGAAGCTGAAGAAGAGGCAAATAACTTATTTAGATGATGCAAAATGAGTTTTGTCAAAAACACCGTTTTGAATTACGAAGTGAGTATGGAAACTTTACGATATATATAGTAGCAAATTAAAAGCCTTTGCAATTAGGTGATACGACAACATTTACACACCCTTAAAAAGTAAATTCCTGTTTATCATAGTGAACTACTTTCTGCATACTTTTTTCTCTTGTATCTTTTTGTAACATAAATTTCATACAAATATTCCTTATAATAGGGCATGATTACAATATGAGTCACTTGATATCAAGTATATTAACTGTACTGATAGCAAGTTTACTTGACATTAAGTGACTCAATAATGTATAATACATTTATAAACAGAGAAAAGGAGTCGGATTAATGTCTAATACGAGTGAAGATAAGAATCAATCTGAGACTGAAGAAGTTTCTGAAAATAGTACACATCAGTTACAAAGCGATGGTTCTTTAGAAAATGAAGAGATTGAAGCGCAAGAAGCGGCACAAGATGTTGCGGAAGAGCTGAGTGAAGTAGATACCTTAAAAACGGCTTTGGCTGCGAGTGAAGATAGATACCACCGAGTTCATGCTGATTTTGAAAATATTAAAAAACGTCTTGAAAAAGAGAAATATCAAGCCTTAGAATATTCAAATGAAAAATTTGCTAAAGACTTGATTCCTGTACTTGATGCCCTTGAAGGTGCAATTAAAGCAAAAGATGCTGATGCAGACGCTGAAGTTTTACTTGAAAAAGTAAGCGAAGGTGTTGCGCTGACAATGAAACAATTTTTAAGTATCTTAGAAAAACATGGAGTCACTCCAGTAAGTGAAGAAGAACCTTTTGATCCTAATATTCATAATGCTGTTCAGCAGATGGATTCAGAAAATCATGAAACAGGTGAAATTGTATCAACCTTTCAAAAAGGTTATAAATACAAGGGACGTACGTTAAGAGATGCTATGGTGGTTATTGCAAATTAAGTTTTGTGCCACTTAAGGGGCAGAGTTTAAAAAGTGAATAAACTATAATGTTGATGTTTAAAAACATTTAACAAATTTAAAAATAAAAAAATGACTTTTCAGAATGAGATAAAAGTGTTTGTCTCTTCTGGTTTTGTGTCATTTTAGATCATCTTAGTTATGCTAGAGCATAAAAAAGATGGTTCAAATAAAATTAAGGAAATTAATATGAGTAAAGTAATTGGAATAGATTTAGGAACAACAAATTCATGTGTGGCAGTTTATGAAGGTGGTGAAGCAAAAATCATCCCGAATAAAGAGGGTAAAAATACAACACCTTCAGTAGTTGCATTTACAGATAAAGGTGAGGTTCTTGTTGGTGATCCAGCCAAACGTCAAGCGATTACAAACCCAGAAAAGACTATCTCTTCAATTAAGAGAATTATGGGTCTTATGATGAATGAAGATAAGGCAAAAGAGGCACACGATAAGGTAACATATAATATCGTAGATAAAAATGGTATGGCAGCAGTTGATGTAGCCGGTACGGTTTATACACCACAAGAAATTTCTGCGAAGATTTTGACTAAACTTAAAGAAGATGCAGAAGCTTACATTGGCTCAAGTGTAACAGACGCAGTTATTACTGTTCCTGCTTATTTTAATGATGCACAACGTAAGGCAACTCAAGAAGCAGGTACGATTGCAGGGCTTAATGTATTACGTATTATTAATGAGCCAACAGCATCTGCACTTGCTTATGGTCTTGATTCTAAAGAAGAAGAGACTGTTATTGTATATGATTTAGGTGGGGGTACATTTGATGTAACAACACTTGAAATCTCTGATGGTACTTTCGAAGTACTTTCAACAGATGGAAATGCCTTCTTAGGTGGTGATGATTTTGATAATAAAATTGTTGACTTCTTAGCAGAAGATTTCAAAAGTGCTCAAGGTGTTGATCTTAAAAATGACAAGATGGCACTACAACGTCTAAAAGATGCAGCAGAAAATGCGAAAAAAGAACTTTCAAGCTCAACAGAGACTGAAATTAATTTACCATTTATTACGATGACAGAAGCAGGGCCACAACACCTTGTTGTTAAGCTGACTCGTGCTAAATTTGAAGGTATGATTGAAGATTTAGTTGATGAAACAATTGATCACATTAAAGTGGCTATGAAAGATGCGGACTTAGATAACTCTGATATTAAAGAAATTATCATGGTTGGTGGTTCTATCCGTGTTCCAAAAGCACAAGAGATGGTTTCTGCATACTTTGGTGGAAAAGAGCTTAACAAGTCAGTTAACCCTGATGAAGTTGTTGCTGCGGGTGCTGCTATTCAAGGTGGTGTTTTACGTGGAGATGTTAAAGATGTTTTACTTCTTGATGTTACGCCACTTTCACTAGGAATTGAGACTTTAGGTGGTGTTATGACAAAAGTAATTGAGAAAGGTACTACGATTCCTGTTAAGAAATCTCAAGTATTCTCAACAGCTGAAGATAACCAACCTGCTGTGTCTATCTCTGTAGGTCAAGGTGAGCGTGAGTTCGCTAAAGATAATAAATCTTTAGGTCTATTTGAGCTTACAGGAATTCCTTCTGCTCCACGTGGTGTGCCTTAAATTGAAGTAACATTTGATATTGATGCGAATGGTGTTCTTACTGTTTCTGCGGCAGACAAAGCAACAGGTAAGTCTCAAGAGATTAAAATCTCTGGTTCTTCAGGTCTAAGTGATGAAGAGATTGAAAAAATGGTACAAGATGCTGAAAAACACAAAGCAGATGATGAAAAACGTAAAGAGATGGTTGACTTACGTAATCAAGCAGATGCACTTGTGGCTCAGACTGAGAAAACATTAACTGAAATGGCTGATCAGATTGAAGCAGATGAAAAAACTGCAATTGAGACGGCAATTGCTGAACTTAAAGAAGTTCTAAAAGATGAGTCTGCAACGAAAGAGCAGATTGAAGAAAAAGTGAAAACTTTAACTGAAGCATCTCATAAAATGGCTGAAAAAGCTTATGCTAAAGAGCAGGGTGAAGGTGCACCAGAAGAAGCTAAAAAAGCTGATGATGATGTTATTGATGCTGAAATCGAGTAATACCTTTTAAGTTAGTCCTTTGTGGACTAACTGATTTACTTCTACATTATCCTATAATTTACACACTTCAATTAAAAATTAACGAAATTAATTATTTAGAACTTGACAGTTTTCTTTTTTATGCTAGTATAAGTCAAATTTATACAAGGTCTATACTCTATGAAACTAATTAACACCTTAGCACTTGCTTTGCTTCCTTTAACTGTTTTTGCTTCTCCTTTACATGATGCCGCTGAAAAAGGGGATATCAAAAAGGTGAAACAACTGATTGCAAAAGGAAATAGTATTAATGAAAAAAATCTTAAATACAAACAAACACCACTGCAAATTGCCGCCTATCATGAAAACTCTAATATTGTAAAGATGCTTATTGAAATGGGTGCAAATGTTAATTCTAAAATGAAGAACGGTCGTACAGCACTTCATATTGCAGCATTTTATGGAGATAGGAAATCAGTTTCATACCTTTTACGTGCGAATGCAGATATTAATGCACAAGGAAATAGTGGAGTTAGCCCTTTGCATAGAGCAGCAGAAGGTGGTGATATAGAAACAATAAAAATGCTTCTTGCTAATGGTGCAAAAATTAATGCACGTACAAATGACTTTTCAACGCCACTGCATATCGCTGCTTATATCGGAAATGCAAAAGCAGTTAAGCTTTTAGTTGAAAAAGGAGCAGACACGCATGCCAGAAATGCTTATGGTCATACAGCCCTTGAAGAAGCACAAGATGCTGAAGAGTTAAGTACTATTTCTATTCTTCAAAGTATTGTAAGCCGATAAAAAGAGGTTTACCCCTCTAATTTATCTCCTACTTTCCTCTAAACCTTATGTTATAATTACCCTAATACAATTAAAGATACTCAAAAGAGATTATTATGGAAAAATTTTTAGCTGAAGCAAAGGCTTCAAGTCGTGTTTTTACCGAATTAGGTGGAGCAGATAAAAATCGTATTTTACATGAGATGGCAGATGCCTTAGAGATAAATACAAAAACAATTATTAAAGCAAATGCCCTTGACATGGAAGATGCAGATAAAAATAACTTAACACCAGCACTTAAAGATAGACTTTTATTGGATGAGAAACGAATTAAAGATATGGCAAGAAGTATAAGAGAGATTTCTGCCCTCAAAGAGCCTGTTGGTCGCGTTCTTGATGGTTGGGTTTTAGATAATGGAATTAAGGTTGAAAAAGTTACGGTACCTATTGGTGTGATTGGAATTATTTATGAATCACGTCCGAATGTGACTTCTGATACGGCTGCCTTATGTTTTAAAAGCTCAAATATCTGTATATTAAAAGGTGGTAAAGAGGCGGAAAATTCTAATAAAGCCATTGCCAGTGTTTTAAAAGATGTACTGATTGAAAACGAGCTACCCTCTTCTTTAATTTCACTTCTGCCTGACTCTTCTCGAGAAGGTGTAGCAAAACTTATTAAGATGGACAAGTATGTTGACTTAATTGTTCCTCGTGGGGGTGAAGGATTGATTCATTATGTATGTGATAATGCTTCTGTGCCTGTGGTTAAACATGATAAAGGGCAGTGTCATACCTATATTGATGCGGATGCAGAATTTGATATGGCGATTGAAATTGCTATTAATGCTAAAACAGATAGACCTGGTGTATGTAATGCAATGGAAACACTTTTAGTTGATGAAAAAATTGCACATGATTTACTCCCCTCATTAAAAATGGCTTTTGATGCAAAAGGAACTCTGCTTAAAGGTTGTGATAAGACACAAAAAATTATTTCTATTGAGCATGCAGGGGAGGCTGAATTTCATACAGAGTATTTAGATAATATTTTAAATATTCGTATTGTTAAGGGGGTTGATGAAGCGGTAGAGCATATTATTAAGTATGGTTCAGGCCATTCAGAAGCGATTGTAACAGATAATTATGCGAATGCAGAGAAGTTTTTAAATTCTGTTGATGCGGCAGCTGTTTATCTGAATGCTTCAACCCGTTTTACTGATGGTGGTGCCTTTGGTTTTGGTGCAGAAGTTGGAATTTCAACCAATAAACTTCATGTACGTGGACCAATGGGTATTGAAGGACTCACTACCTACAAATTTAAATTGTATGGTTCAGGGCAAGTGCGTTCTTGAACCGATTAGAAATTTCAAATCTTGATTTTGGGTATACGCCTGATACTTTACTTTATAAAAACTTTTCACTTAGCCTAAAACAGGGTGAGATTAAGACAGTTATTGGGGCAAGTGGTTCGGGGAAAAGTACACTTTTAGAATTGATTGTAGGTAACTTAAGCCCTCTTTCTGGAAGCATTAAAGCAGGTCGTATTTCTCAGGTTTTTCAAGATCCTTATAGCTCTTTTCATAACTCCTACTCAATTATCAATCAAATTGCTGATGTGGCATCCTTAGATGAAATAGATCTTTTTTTAAAAGAGATGAATTTAGAAAAAGATTTATTAGATAAAAAACCTTTTGAACTTTCAGGAGGTCAACTTCAACGTGCCTCTATTGTCAGAGCGCTTTTAATGAAGCCTGAGCTCCTTTTATTAGATGAGCCAACCTCTGCTTTAGATAATGTTATTCAGCTTGATGTGATGCAGTTACTACTTAAACATTTAGATCACACAGCAATGTTATTAATTACGCATGAACTTGATCTAGCAAAATGGTGTTCTGATGAGATCATTGAACTAAGATGATACTCTACATTCACGGCTTTGCCTCGTGTGGAAATTCCAATAAAACAAAACTGCTAAAACAACATTTTGCTGAGGTACTTGCACCTGATGTTCCTCTTGATCCTGATGAAGCTATCTCTTTTTTACAAAAGTTAATTGTAGACAATGAAATAGACTTAATTATTGGTTCTTCTTTAGGTGGTTTTTATGCAGCTTATTTAGCAAAGAAGTTTCAAATTAAAACAGTTTTATTAAACCCCTCTAGTCAGCCTTTTATTACCTTAGCCTTTTATGTAGGCGAAAATGAATATTTTTGTACAGGAGAAAAATTTGAATGGAAAAAAGAACATCTTGTGAAACTTATGTCTTATGCTATTGCTGATAATAGTATTAAGTCTCCTGTACTTGTTTTACTTCAAAAAGGTGATGAAGTCTTGGATTATACTAAGGCAGAGGCTGTTTATAAAAAATATGAAGTAATTATTCAAGAAGAGGGTAATCATCGATTTGAGAATTTGAATGAGTACCTTGAAAAAATTCGAGAGTTTATGTGCTAAGCTTTCTTATAGAAGCTCAGGTAAAACTATGTTTTGGTAAAATAAATTTTTAAACTATTTGAGTAATAATAGTGACTATAAAGGTGAAAATAATGAACTTAGCGGACAAGGTATTAGCAGTAAATAATGATCTCCCTATTCGTACGGATGCTCCCGTACATAGTGGTAAGGTACGTTCGGTCTATTGGTTAACAGACAGTGATAGTAGACGTCTTATTAAAGAGAAGGCTTATGATGTTCCTCTTGATACTCCTTTAGCAATAATGGTCATAAGTGACCGTATGTCTGCTTTTGATTGTATCTGGAAGGGAAAAGGGGGAATGGAAGGTGTACCGGGTAAGGGTGCTTCTTTAAATGCTATCTCAAATCATTGGTTTAAGTTATTTAAGCAAAATGGTCTTGCGGATAGTCATATCCTTGATATCCCCCATCCTTTTGTTTGGATAGTACAAAAAGCTAAGCCTGTAATGATTGAGGCAATTTGTCGTCAGTATATTACGGGTTCAATGTGGCGTGCTTATGAAAAAGGCGAACGTGAGTTTTGTGGGATTAAAATTGCAGAAGGTCTTAGTAAAGATTCTAAACTGCCAGAATTACTACAAACTCCTTCAACGAAAGGAATCTTAAAAGGTATTCCGGGTGTTCCTGAAGTTGATGATGTTAATATCACGCGTAAAAATATTGAAGATAATTATGAGGCTTTTAATTTTAAGTCTCTTGATGATATAACACTTTATGAAAAACTTTTAACAGAAGGTTTTGATATGATTTCCAAAGAACTTGCCAACATTGATCAGATTTTTGTGGATACAAAATTTGAATTTGGTTATGTTAAAGACAATCAAGGTAATGATAAACTCATTTATATGGATGAAGTGGGAACACCAGATTCTTCACGTATTTGGGATGGTGAAGAATATAGAAAGGGCAAGGTAGTAGAAAAGTCTAAAGAGGGATTTCGTCAGTTATTATTAAAGCATTTTCCTGATCCTGATATTTTATTAAATAAGTCACGTATGGATGAACGTGAAGCATTGGCACGTGATAATGCTCTATCTACAGAGGTCTTAATGAATGTTTCAAAAACATATATTGATATAGCAGAAAAAATTACAGGTGAAAAGATAGTACTTTCAGACAATCCAAAAGCAGAAGTTATAGAAATTTTACGTGAGCAGTACCAACTTATAGATTAAATGTCATCATAACCAACACAATAAACCTCGACAGAGGTTTTTGCTTGGTCTAATTGATTAGTCTGATGATAACTCCTTATCAAGAGTTTAGAGGAGTTTTAATTTAGACTTAGGCTAAAATATATTTTACACTCATAAAACCTATTCCCGCAAATAAAACTGTTCCTAACACATTTGCTGTCATATTAATAGCTGCCATACCGTAATGTCCTGAATGAATGAGCATAAAGCTGTCCATGGCAAAGGTTGAGTAGGTGGTTAAAGCACCAAATGCTCCGGTTACAATAAAACTGTAGAGTTTTGTATCTTGGGAGAAGAATGAGCTAAAGATAAAGATGGCAAAAACTATACCAATGAGAAAACTTCCTAAGAGATTAACAAAAAGAATACCAAAAGGAAGAGTGTGCTCATAATGATGAGAGATATAGTTATTAATGCTGTAGCGTAAGACAGCGCCTATAAAACCACCACTACCGATTGCTAATAAGAGCATCATGTTCATCATATACCTCTTGCATTTTAATTTGTAAGTTTGTTAACCACTCTTTATCATTTCTATCTGCATCAAAAGCGTCCATAAAAACAACATGTAATTCTTGATTAAAAGGGTGAAAAATTCTTGGACCTGAGTCAAAAGTACGTGAAGTTCCTACTAAAACAACAGGTTGAACACGTAATTTTAACTTATCTGCAACCATTTTAGCACCGGGTCTAAATTTCGCAATACGTTGTGTTTTATAACGTGTTCCTTCCGGGAAAAT
Source organism: Campylobacterales bacterium (assembly GCA_024280035.1). Classification (GTDB taxonomy): domain Bacteria; phylum Campylobacterota; class Campylobacteria; order Campylobacterales; family Sulfurimonadaceae. The sequence continues at coordinate 56,166 of JAJRQV010000009.1, read as the reverse complement.
TGCAACAACACGACCCTTTTCAATACGGTCTTTACACTCTTTAATTAAAGAGATAATAGCTGTTTTCGAACCGCGTTGTAAAGGGATGTCATTAGGAAGTTTAACGCCTAAACCCAACCAAGGCATATCAAAAAGTTCTTGTTTAGCTACCCAAGCTAGATTTCGTTTTGTGGCACTTTCTAAGATGGGAATATCAATTCCACTTTGATGGTTTACAATAAACATCTGTGCTTGGGGGTCTTCTTTTCCAAAATATTTTAATGTGTAAAAAAGCCCTTTATTGACGATACCTGAACTAACTTTGATACCAAAAGGTTTTGGTAAAATCTTAAAAAATGAAATTAAAAAACTAACAGCAAGAAAAATAATAGCTGCTGCGTAATAAAAACTAATTTTTGCAAAGGTTGTCATCTTTGACCCATCCTATCTGCTTATTATGCATTCGAATTTTGGAGAAACCTTTTGACTCACCTAAGGCTTCAGTACGGAACTGGTAGGGTACCTGTTCAAAAATGGTTCCATTATTCATGGGAAGTAGATATATACTTGAGTCTTTTTTAATACAGATCTGTTTTTTAGGAATAAGAAGTTGAGCGATAAAAAACAGGGGAATTATAAAAATAAGTAAAAAGAACCTATTTTGTTTATAAATAAATAATGCCAAAGCTAACAAAGATACAATAGAAAAAGCGATAAGTTTTGGCACAATATGCATGTTTTGAGTAGGTGCTAAATCTGTTTGTGTGCTTACCCTGTCATTATGTACAATAATAGGAACAATCACATTTTCAAAACGGCGTGTTTTGAGATTAAAATAAGTAAACTTTAATTCGTCAAGTTGTTTAGATACTACCGCATAATAAGTAATTTTTGCATAAGGAAGTTTCTCTTCATAAGAGTCAATATTCTCTTTTTTTGCTATGTTTAAAGAGAAGTCTTTTAAGTTTCCCATCTTTGCTTCAGCCGAAAAGACAACAATATTGTTTTTATTATCATATTGGGTTGTTTTATATTCTATTATTTTAAATGTATCTGCGAGTATTCCTGAGAAGTCTTTTTCAGGATTTAGACGAACGGTATCAATTTTAATACCATTAAGTTCATCTTTAAGAATATCAGAATAATTATTAAAGAGTAAAGAAGTCGTTACATGAGGTGTTTTAACACGACTTCCTTTAACTTGAAAGTAGAAGGTGTCATAAAAATAGGGTAACTCTACACGGCGAGTATAGTCTTTAGAGATAAGACGGAGACCCAAAGCATTAGTGAAGGCATACCTTAAATCATCAAAATCTTTTTTAGTAGAAATAGTTTTAATGGTAAGGGTAAATATCTGCCCCTTAAAGAGTTTTTTTGGTGGCTCAAAATAGGATTGATAAAGAAGTTTTGCTTGTACTACAGGTTCAAGAACTTCAATCTCATCTTCAAGCATAAAAGAGCTGGTATTGATATCTTCAGAGTTTTCTAGAAGAGTCGTATTTCTTAGTGCAGAAAAATCATTATTACTATTATTGATCTCATCTGTGTAGAAACCTGTTTGCGTAATTGCAAAAGCCAGAGTAAAACTAAGAAGAAGGAGAGAAAGTAATCGCATCTACGCGAAAAATCCCTCTAACATTTTAATACCATCGTCTGAACCAAGAATAGACTCTAGTGCTCGTTCAGGGTGAGGCATAAGACCAAATACATTTTTAGCCTTGTTACATACACCTGCAATTGCATCAACTGAACCATTGGGATTTGAAATATTTCCATTTTCGTCACAATAATGAAGAAGAACTTGATCATTATCATACAGGGCTTGTTTTTTCTCTTCATCAATAAAATAGTTTCCATCATGGTGAGCAATAGGAATATTTACCACATCATTTACAGAAAGTTTTTCTAAAAACATATTAGCGTTTGTGGCTACTTTTAGATGATGATGTTTAGAAAGAAAATGAAGACCTTCATTACGTTTAAGTGCACCAGGAAGAAGCCCCGCTTCGGTAAGTACTTGAAAACCGTTACAGATACCAAGCACCTTGCCCCCCTTTTCAGCGTGGGCTTGAACGGCTTGCATTACGGGAGAAAAACGTGCAATAGCACCTGAACGAAGGTAATCTCCATAAGAGAAGCCACCTGCAATAACAACTAAGTCTGTATCTTCAGAGAATTTTGTCTCTTTATGCCAGATGATTTCTACTTGTGCACCAAGTTTTTTAAAAGCATACTCAGTATCATACTCACAGTTTGTACCCGGAAATTGAACTACAGAAACTTTCATTATTTTACAAGCTCGATTTCATAATCTTCAATGACGGTATTAGCAAGAAGAGATTCACACATTTCGGTCACCTCTTTTTTAGCAGTAGCCTCATCTGTAGATTTTAGTTTAAGAACAATCTGTTTTCCAACACGAACATCTTCAACACCTTCAAATTTAAGTGCATCAAGAGCATGGTGCACTGCCTTACCCTGAGAGTCTAATACGCCTGCTTTTAAAGAGATGTTTATAATTGCTTTCATTAATTTATTCCTTTAAATACTGTTAAGTTATTTTCAAATCCTGATCTGTTTGTAGTGCCTGTTAATAAAAGTCTTGTTATCATCTCTATTTTCCTTTAATTATCATAAGCGCTTTTGTAATATCAACCGCTTCTTTAAGTTGTAAGTCTTTACGTAAATCTTTTTGTGTAATTAGATTTTTGTCTTCTTTCTTTTCATCTTTCATCTTAGGTTTTTTACCATCAACTTTTTCAAGTTCACTCTCAAGATGTTTCTTAAGGTCAGCCTCTTTAATACTATAGTCATTGTCATAAGTCTTAACTTCACCCAGTTTAACTTCAACATCAGGTTTAACACCAACTGCTTGAATAGTACGTCCACTTGGAAGATAATAACGAGCAATGGTTAACTTAACTGCTTCTGTTTCTGTAATAGGAAGGATAACTTGAACAGAACCCTTACCAAAAGTATTTTGCCCAACAATAACAGCACGTTTATGGTCTTGTAAAGCACCTGAAACAATCTCAGATGCTGAAGCTGAACCTTCATTTACAAGAACAACTAAAGAGAGATCACTAAATGTTCCTCCTGATGTAGCGTTATAAACCTTATCTTCTGATTTATCCAGACCCTTTTGAGAAACAATAGCACCTTCAGAAACAAAAAGGTCAACAAGTCCAACAGCCTGATCTAAAAGCCCACCGGGATTATTACGAAGGTCAAGAACAACACCCTTACCTTTGTTAATAGACTTAGACAGCTCTTTTTCAACACCTTCAACAACTTTTTTATCAAAACTTGTTACACGAAGGTAAAGAATATTGTCACCAATGTTTTTTGCATATACAGATTGAATCTTAATCGTGTCACGAATAATATCAATACTTAAAGGTTTTGGTTCTGACTTACGTACAATCGTAAGGGTAATGGGTGTGCCTTTTTTCCCACGCATAATGCCGACAGCTTCATCAATAGTCATGCTTAAGGTAGATTTGTCATTAATTTTCAAGATGATATCTGAAGATTTAAGACCTGCTTTATCTGCAGGTGTTCCTTCAATAGGTGCAATTACGGTAAGAGCACCATCTTTAATACCAACAGTAATTCCAAGACCACCAAATTCACCATCTGTTTGTATTTTCATACTTTCAAAATGTTTGGCATTTAAAAATGATGAGTGAGCATCAAGGTTTGTAAGCATTCCACTTAAAGCCTTGTCCATTAACTCTTCAATAGTTACGGGGTCAACATTATATTTTTCTACAAGACCTAAAACCTTTGTAAATTTAGCTAAAGATTGTAATCGAGATTGCTGAATAGAGACTTCATTTGCACTAGCATGTGACTCTTTAGCAAAAACTGAAGGGGTGAAAGCAAGTGCGCCTGTGATGGCAGTTGCTGCGAAACCAAGGGTAATAAATCTAGTTTTTTTCATATTTTCTCGTTGTATGAATTTTTAAAGAGAGATTATACTCAACAATGGCTGAAAAAGGTATTAGTGTATAGGGTTATTGAAAATTCATAGGTATAGAGAAAAATAAAAGAGTCATACTTGACATCAAGTGACTAAAGTTGTATAATACTATTCATATCAAGATAAGGAATTAATAATGAATAATATTTTTGAAAAACTAACACATCAAATGAATGAAGCCATAGAATCAGCTATCTCTTTAGCCCTGCACAATAAAAATGCAGAGGTTGAGATTTTACACTTTTTATGGGGGCAACTAACTAATTCATCTTCTCTTTTATCGCAGGTACTTAATAAAATGAGTATTGATAAAACAGCAATTGAATTAGATATTAAAAGTGCTACTAATAAGTTTCCAACGAGTTCAAGCCTAAGTAAAGAGAATATTCGTCTTTCTAAAAACTTTGCAGCATCTTTAGAAAATGCACATGCGTGGATGGTGCAAAATGGAGACTCTTTTATTGCTGTAGATGCATGGCTTTTGGGAAATTTAAAAACAGAACCACTCAAATCAGTCTTAGGTAAATACATTGATTTAGTTGATTTAACTAAAAATCTCGAAGCAATGCGTGGTGGGCAAAAAATTGAGTCACAATCATCAGATGAGACCTTAGAGTCTTTAGAAAAATATGGAATTGATTTAACTGCAGCAGCAGGCGAAGGGAAACTTTCTCCTGTTATTGGACGGGATGAAGAGATTAATAGAATGATGCAAATTCTTATTCGCCAAAGCAAAAATAATCCTATCTTATTAGGTGAACCTGGGGTAGGTAAAACAGCATTAGCCGAAGGGCTTGCTACACGAATTTATAATGGAGATGTTCCTACGAGTCTTCAAAATAAACGTTTAATAGCGCTTGATATGAATGCCTTAATTGCAGGTGCAAAATACCGTGGTGAGTTTGAAGAACGTCTTAAAGCTGTTATTGATGAAGTTAAAGAGAGTGGAAATATTATTCTGTTTATTGACGAGATTCATACTATAGTAGGTGCTGTAGCAAGTGAAGGTTCAATGGATGCTGCAAATATTTTAAAACCAGCATTAGCCAGAGGAGAACTCCATACCATTGGAGCAACAACACTGAAGGAGTACAGAAAACATTTTGAAAAAGACACTGCCTTACAGAGACGTTTTCAACCAGTAGATGTACCTGAACCAAGTGTAAATCAGACCTTACAGATACTTCGTGGTCTAAAAGAGAGACTTGAAACACATCATAATGTTACTATTACTGATTCTGCTTTAGTTTCGGCTGCAAAGTTATCAGACCGTTATATTAGTGATCGTTTTCTTCCTGATAAAGCGATTGATTTGATTGATGAAGCCTCTGCTGAATTAAAGATGCAAATTGAGTCAGAGCCTCATGTTCTTTCAAATGTAAAACGTCTCATTTCAGAGCTTCAAGTTGAAAAAGAAGCTTTGAAAATGGATAAAAGCGTTAATAATGATAAGCGTATTACCGAGGTAGAAAAAGAGCTTGCAGATGCTCAAGAAAAACAGCGAAGTTTAGAAGCTCAGTTTGAAAATGAAAAAGCAGTGTTTGACAAAATTGCTGCTATTAAAAATGAGTTAGAATTTAAAAGACGTGAAGCAGAACAAGCCAAAAGCAGTGGCGACTTTAATAAGGCTGCTGAGATTGAATACAGTGATATGCCTGCTCTGGTAGAAGCTGAAAAAGCCCAACAAGAGATCTGGAGTAAGATGCAAGATGAGGGCACACTGTTAAGAAACTCTGTAGATGAAAATGCTATTGCTTCTGTAGTAAGTAAGTGGACAAAAATTCCTATTAAGAAAATGTTACAGGGCGAAAAAGAGAAAATTCTTAATATTAAAGGGGAGTTAGATAAAGAAGTCATTGGTCAAGAAAAAGCAACTTTTGCAATTTCTCGTGCGATTAAACGAAACAAAGCAGGGCTATCGGATAAGGACAGACCCATTGGTTCATTTCTTTTCTTAGGTCCCACTGGTGTAGGTAAAACACAAACGGCAAAAGCCTTAGCGAAGTTCTTATTTGATTCAAGTGAGTCAATGGTGAGAATAGATATGAGTGAGTATATGGAGAAACACTCTGTATCTCGTCTTGTTGGTGCTCCTCCTGGGTATGTGGGGTATGATGAAGGTGGTCAACTCACTGAGGCTGTTAGACGTAAACCGTATTCTGTTATTTTACTTGATGAGATTTAAAAAGCACATCCTGATGTTTTTAATATCTTACTTCAGGTCTTAGATGATGGACGTCTAACAGATAACAAAGGTGTAGTGGTTGACTTTACAAATACCATTATTATCTTAACGTCTAATATCGCTTCAGACAAAATTATGAATGGGGCTGAAGATGAAGAGGTTTTAATGGAGTTAAAGTCACACTTTAAACCAGAGTTTTTAAACCGTTTAGATGATATAGTTATTTTTAATGCTCTTGGTTTAGAACAGATTAAAGGGATTGTTGAACTTTTCTTTTCAGAGATTCAAGCTAAGGTGAGAGAAAGAGATATTAGCTTAAGTTTGAGTGCATCAGCAAAAGAGTTTATTGCACAAAGTGGTTTTGATCCTGTATATGGAGCGCGACCATTAAAACGTGCCTTATATGAGATGGTTGAAGATAAGTTAGCTGACTTGATTCTTTCTGGTGAGATTACAGAAGGTTCAAAGGTAGAGTTTGATGTTGTAAATGATGAATTTATAGCTAAAATCTCATAAGGTTTAATTCTACACAGATTAAGTTAATTAATCTGTGGACGACTGTTTCTCCTTCAAGGCTGAAAAAGATTTTTCTAAATCTTTTTGGGTCTGTACCCCTGTTAATCGTTGTAGCTCTTTGCCTTCTTTAAAAAATACAAGTGTAGGAATTCCTTTTACTTTATACTTTTTAAAGAGGATTTTTTTTCTTACTTTATTTAAGTCAGAACCTATTTCAAAATAATATATCTCTTTATAATTAGCTAATACCTTGTTTAAGATAGGTTTTTGTTTGTTACATGAACCACACCATGAGGCTGAAAAGAGTAGAATAAGAGGTTTTTTAGAAGCAATTTTGTCTTCAATTATTTGATTAATACCCTTAAAAACAAAAAAATAAATACTAAAAGATAATGTGAAAATCACGCCCAAGCTAATGAAAATTGCTTTTTTTAGCATTAGAGGTAAAATTCTTCTTGTGTTTTGTCAAGCTGTTTCATTAACTGTTCTAAAAAACGCTCGGCATGGGCATAAATCTTATCTATCTCTGGGGTGGGTTCAATATCATTTTTAAAGGCATTATCAAAGTTGTTTATTAAACCCGATTTAGCAAAGTTTGAAAGATTATCATCCTTTTTATTAGTTATAGGCTCAAATATATTAGCAATATCTGAGGTGATTTTATTGATAGGCTCTTTTAAAGAAGAACCGTCATTAAGCCCTGCTACAAAATTATTAATATTGGGTTGAGCAAGTTTTAAAAAGGCTTCAATCTCTTTTTTATCTTGGGCATCAATGCCATCCCCTTCATAACGATAAGTGAAAGATTCTAAAGAAGAAAATGCAAGAAACTCTTCTGTATCTCCTTTAGCATACTGTAAAGACTTCTCATTATTGAAATTAAGCTCAATAAGGTCACCACTACTGGTTCGAATGTCAATTGAGAGTGTATGTTGTTAATACGCATTTAAGGCAGTTGATGTGTTCATAATAGGCTCTTTTGATAGTTAGTGAAGTAGCATCGGCAAAAAAAGAAAAATATTTACAGAGATAAGCTTCTTTTATTATAAAAATGTATAAATGAGAGAAAGTTTTTTAAATATATGTCTTAAGTTTAGATACAAAGCGTCCCTTTGTGTCGCATCATTATAAGAAAACTAGAGAGTTAACCTGTAACGGCTCGAAGTTCTAAAGATTCATTAATGAAAATATGGCTGAGGTAAATTACAAATAAAATTGGAAAAAAGATACCTACAAAAGGGATAAGTGTTAGCATATACATACCTAAGGTACGTATTCTAATCTGATTACCTACAAGGGCTTTTATCTGTATAAACTCTTTTTTAGTATTAATTTCTGATCCCACATCATACACCAGCATCTTATGGAAAAAATAGTAAGCAGGTAGATTAAAGGCGATAATATTTAACAAAGGAATAAAATAGATAGGCGTAAGAATAATATATAAAATTATCATAATAAACAGGGACTTTAGTGCATAAATAATGGCAGAAAGAACTGAACCATGACCTCTAATTTCAAAAGGAGGATAGTGTCGTGATTTTAATTTTTTTACAACCAAAGGGGTGAAAAAACCAACAATAATTACGGCAATAATCACAGCAATTATGAAAATAAAATAACCTGCGACTAAGAGAATGACTTTTTCAATAATCCAGCGTAAAATATCATTTTCAAGCATACTAGAAAGGATTTCAGAACTTTGTACGGACTCAAATAGTTTAACAGGATTAATCTCATACAAAGGAGTTGAAGTGATATTAGAATCATCATAAGAGACATTTACTGAACTTTGGAAGTGGGAGATTGTAGCATCTGAATATGAGCTGGATGTTTTTTCAATTTTAACAGATTTCATGGTATCGTCTAAGACACTCATCCCATAACCTAAACCTGAAAATAAAATAACAAGGGTTAAAAGAAGAGGCATTAAGGCTAAACCTAAAAAATAAGGGGTTAAAAAGTCTTTAATACTGAGGGTAAAAAGATTTTTCTTTTTCATCATACTCATAGATTTTCTTTAATAGTTGAGATTAGTGTACTTAGGTCTTCGTCTGTAAGTTTTCCTTTAACAAGAAATAAAACTTTTCCATCTTTTCCAAAAAGAACTACGTTTGAACTGTCATCTTCTAAGTTCCACTCTTTAACTAAAACAGAGTCTAAATCTTTAGCATAAATTGTGTCAGGAAACTCTTCTTGTTTTTTTTCTAATTTAGAAGCAATTGCAAAGTTAGGTAACCATGTTGCTGCCATATTAATAATAGCAATAGAACCGTAGTTTTGTCTATCAAACTTCTCTGCCTTAAGTGCAAGTGTAACATGTTCATTCATATCTTTTTCATCAGGGTCTACATAAAAAAGTACATATACCTTATCGCGTAGCATTGTGCTTGAAAAAGCATCTCCTGTAACTAAGGCACCTTTGTCACCTTCAAGTGTAAGTGTTGTAGGTATCTGTCCAACTTCAAGTCCAAAGCTTAACACCGCCGTACATAATAGTGTTGTGATTAATTTCATTGTTTGCTCCATAATTTTTCATTAAGTTTAAGTTCATGTATTATACCCGTTGCGAGTTGTAAGGTGCTTATATATTCTTTAATCAGTGAATATTCTAGAAGAGATGTGAAGATAGTGGGTTCAAAAAGATCTGTGTTATACTCAAGTGCAAGATAGATTTGACGGTTTGAAAAACTGACATAAAGAGGAACAGTTGAACGTTTTTTAAAGTCAAGCAGTCGCTTCATCATGGCATGGGTAAGAATATATCGTGCCTCAATTTGGTCATTGCTGTAAACAACAAAATGCTTTTCAAATTCAGGGTTATCCATCTTAACCAGATCATCTCTGTTCATATTTTTACTTTGTAACCATCCTCCAATTAATTTACCAAAGTGCTTTTCAGCTGTATCAGGAAGAACTGCAGTTTTAGCCTTAAAGTCTTTGTTGAATTCTGCCATTATGAAAAGACCTTGAAAGATAGTATGCCAAGAGCTTCTACCTTTAGAATCACGACTTTCATACTCTGCATGAATATCAGAAAATTTTAGTTTAACATCATCGATTTTACCTTTAACCAGATCATTTCCATTATAACGGTCTATACTTTTTTGAAAAAGTTTAGAGTCTCTAAAATGTGTTTGTGAAATACATAAATTTTTAGAATATTGTAAAGACTTATCGATTTGTTGAATCAGAGGATGAATGATTTTATCTTTAAACTCTGCGGCATAATCTTTTGAGTAGTGCTTTTTTGCCCAATAAAAAAGAGTAAAAGCAATAAAAAAAGCAATAAAATCAAATTCAGAAAAAGAGATTGAATTGGTGAAAATCAGAGCAGTAATAAGGCTAGAAATTACAGCGAGCGTAATGGCTATATAAACAAGTTTACGAGAAAGTTCTTTTCTATCATCTTCGAGTCTTTTTAAATCAGGATGCAGTTCATCATAAAAAAATTTGGTGAGTTCACTAGTTTTGAGCATTATGAATTAAACAACTCTTTTACATTTACATTTTTACGTTCTGCCTCCGCAGTTTCAAATACAGCCTTACGTGTAAAATGCAGCATATTTGCCATGATATTTGTAGGAAACATCTCGATTGAGTTATTATAATCAGTCACGGCTTGGTTATAGGCACGTCTTGCAGCAGAAATTTGTGCTTCTACCTCTGTGAGTGTACGTTGAAGGTGCATAATATTTTTATTGGCTTTTAAGTCAGGGTAATTTTCCACAGCTACCATAATAGAGCCTAAGGCAGCACTCATTTTATTATCTAAGTCTATTTTTTTCTCATCAGAGATATTGGGTTTCATTGCTGATGAACGCCATTGTGTAATTTTTTCTAAAAGCTCTTTTTCATGTGTCATATATTGTTGAACCGAAGCGATAAGATTAGGAATAAGGTCAAAACGTTTTTTAAGAACAGCGTCAACAGAGCCAAAAATATTTTCAACTTGGTTCTTACGTGAGATAAGGGTGTTGTACATCATTACAAGAACAAGCCCAACAACACCTAAAATAATCCATACCGTCATAAATAGATCCTTTTTTTTAATAATAAATAATTATAGTCTAAGAAGATTAGTTAAAGGTTAATGTTTTTAATTTTGCTTGAAGAAGTTTTTTTTCTTTTACATCTGAAGTCTCTTGGATTTGATACTTTAACCAAGCAATAATGGGATTTTTATAACCATAAAAAGAGAGTTCATCAATTAAGTCTTGAATGTTTTGTTGATTAAGTTGTTTTTTGAATAAAGCTGAAGCAACGGCACGTGAACTTAGGGGTTCTAGAGTGATTAATAATGGATTAATCTCTTTATTTTTGAGTTTGGCTTGCGCAAGCTCTTGATAAGCCTTAGGCAATAAACTTATCTCTTCTAGAGAATAGTTTTTTTGTAAAAAATGCAGGTAGGCACTCTGTTTGGCATTGGGTTCAAGTTCAAGTAATGCCTGTGCTTTTTCACAATTGTTATTTTTTAAGACAGTAATATTTAAGGCACAAACACTAAGTTCAATATCTATTATTGTTTTCAAGTTTGCAGATTGTAGGGCAAATTCTCTTGCTTGAAAAATATCAGAAGATGCACGTAAACGTCTGTTTTGTAAGAAATGTTTTTGATAATCACCTTGGGCAGCACAGGCCTCATATTGCCATTTATTCTTAGGTTGCGTAGTCGAACAGGCACTAAAAAGAAAAATAAGTATCAGTAGGATGGCTCTCATGGTAATATAATCTCCGTTCTCTGCTCTTTTCCAATAATAGAGTTAATACGTTCTGAAAGTTCAGTAACCTCTTCTAACCATACTTTTATCTCATCTTTAAGATAAACAATGTCTTTATCTGAGTTAGATATGACTTTAAAGGTGCTGTCTATCTCTTTGAGTTTATTATTGATATCTTTAAGCATAAGGTTTAACTCTTGTAAATTCTTATGACTAGGTTGAACAAGATCTGTGCGAATTTCACTAATACCCTCATCTGTATTTTTTGTAAGTTTACGAAACTCTTCAATAGAGAGGTTTAGTTTTTTAATGGCTGAACTGAGTTCAGAAGCACTTTTTTTATCTCCAGTAAGGGTGTGCAAAAGATTTTCAGAATCACTTAGCTGTTTAGAAAATTGTTCAATATGAGATAAAGATGCTTGAAAACTAGCATTTTTATCAGCTAAGGTAGAAAAGATAATAGAGACATTTTTTAAAATACTTTCTAACTCAATGGTAAGGGGTCTTACATTACTTATGAGTTCATTAATGCCATCATCTGTATGCATTCGCATTAATGATTTAGGATTAACAAAACGTGAGTTTATGGAAGAGGTTAGGGTGATCTTTGCTTTTCCAATAAGGGGCTTTTCTAAGGTGAAAACTGAGTCCGAACGTATCCATTTTGTATTATGTTCAGGTATGCTAATGGTGATTAAGACCTCACCTTTTTCATCAAGGCGCATCTGCTTAACTTGACCAATTTCAAAACCAGAAAATAAAATGGGCATACCCTCTTCAATGTCTTGGGCATTCTTAGCAATTAGAGTATAGGTGATGTGAGAAACAAAAACACCTTTTTTTTCAATAACATAAAATAGAGAAATAATAATAAGTACAGAACTGATGATAATAAAAAATCCAACACTGAGTGCTATTTTTTTATATGACATGCGGTCTCCTTATAGTGTGCTTGTTGATGCTTTAAGTCAACAATAAAAACATCTTCATAAGAGATTAATAACTTATCTAAAGTATCTGTAATAAAGTTTAAATCAGGCTCATGTTCTAAAAAAGTAAAAGGTTGTTCGATAACTATCTTAACATCTTTTTGTATATCTGCACGAATAAGTTGTATAAGAAAAATCTCTTTTTGGCTACACTCATCATATCGTAAACTCGCTAGAGGCAAAATGTTTAAAACCTTCATTCTTTTGTAGGCGTTAAGTTGAGCTTGTTTACGACTTTGATGCTCATGAATTTGTAAAATGATGGAGATGTTTTCAATCATATTTAGGTTTGAAAGAAGAGGTGTGGATTTAGAAACAAGCCGGTACTCTTTTTGCGATAAAATACTTTTTCTAAAGTCAATAATCTCTTCAATATTTGAAAAAAGTTTTACAGATATATTATCAATAATGATGCCACCTCAATACTTGTTATTGTCACAATAATCCTTAACATTCCTGCTGAAACAGAGATAGGAATTCCTGTATAAGACATGCTTGTTTTTAATCCTGAGTAGATAGGAATAAGTGTGACAAAAAATCCAAAAAAGATACTTTTAATAAATAAAAGTGCGAAGTCATTTAGGTCTATAGTATGCACAATGGTTCTAAGATAAAAATCTAAGCCTGTTTCAAAAAAAACAGAAGATAGAGGTAACCGCTAAAAAGCATAATAATACTTAAGACAAAAGAGAGTAAAACCACAGAAATTATTCCAGAGATAATACGTGGAAGAAAGAGGTACTCAATAATATTAATATCAAAAGCCTTTAGGGTGTTAAGTTCATTAGAGACTTTCATAACAGCGATTTCAGTACTTATAGCAGCGCCTGAACGAAGAGCAATAATAACAACAGTTGCTAAAGGTGCAAACTCATTAACAATAATATTAATAATAAGTGTTCCAATATGGTCTTTAAGCCCATATTCAAAGGCTAAATTAACAATTAAAGCAGTAATAATACTTCCAAATATAGTTCCAATTAATAAAAGAAGAGGAAGTGTCTCTACTGAAGTAAAGTAAATTTGTTTAACTAAAATATCTTTTGTGGCAGAGTTATAAGAGTTTTTTTTAAAGAGTTTAATAAGGCATTGATACGTAAAATAGAAAGATTCATAAAATATATTTAAAAAACGAAGTGTTGCAAAACCTATATTTTCAACAAATTGCATCTAAGACCTTTATCTGCGTGCTTCTTTTATTATTTTACCTTATATGATATCATAAAACTAAGGAAAGTCATTTTAGGTAGTGAAATGGAGTTTAAATGCAAAGTTATCAATTTATAATATCTGGAAAAGTCCAAGGTGTTTGGTATCGAAAAACAGTTTCTGAAAACGCAAAGAAAAAAGGATTTAGTGGATACGTTAAAAATTTAGCAGATGGTACAGTCGAAGTAAGGGTTAAAGTTGAAGATGATGATTTTGCTGAATTTATTTCTATCTTAGAAAAAGGCTCTATGCTTTCTCGTGTTGATAACATACAACAATATGAAAGCAATGAAGACTTTAGTGGTGATTTTACTGTTAGAGAATGATTAAGAGAGTTCTTTACCTGCAATAAAACCACTTGCAAAGGCAAAGGCAAAATTAAAACCACCTCGACGTCCTACAATATCGAGAATCTCTCCTGCAAAATAAAGCCCTTCACAAAGTTTAGATTCCATCGTTTTTTCATTTACCTCGTCTGTGTTAATGCCTCCCCCACTAACTTCAGCATGTTTAAAACCGTGTGTTTCACAAACTTCAAAACGCCAATCTTTAATTTTAGAAACAATCTGTTTTGTCATTTTTGTATGGATATGTGAGGCTAAGGTGTTGGGGTTAATTTTTGTCTCTTCTAAAAGATAGTGTGCCACCTTTATGGGAAGCATACCACTTAAAATAGTCTCGATTTCAAAATGAGGAAGGTTTTGGCACATACTTAGAAGTAAAGAACTTAGTGCTTGTCTATCAAATTTAGGTAAAAGGTCAAGACCAATATCTACACTTTGGTAATTCAGTATTGATTGTGAAGCCTGTTGAGAAATATCTAAGATGGCAAAACCTGAAATACCATATTTAGTAAAAAGAAGGTCGCCATGAATACTTTGCTCTTTTTTTCCATTAATGTAAAGAGTAGCCGCACCGTCAATTTTACTTCCTGCCATCTTATCATGAACCTTTGAGTTCAGATGCAGTTGAACTAAAGAGGGATAGGTTGGAATTAAAGAGTGCCCAAAAGAAAGAGCAAGCGTATAACCACTAGTAGATCCCCCTAATTGAGGAGCTGCTTCAGAACCTGTAGATATGAGAACCTTATCATAAGCTTCTGAACTAAGATTCTCATGAAAAAGAGTAAACTTTCTCCCTTTTTTTTCAATACGATTGATACGGCTGTCTGTAAAAAAACGCACACCCTTTGATAAGGCAAAACTTTCAAAACTTAAAGCAACAGACCTTGCCTCATTTGATAAGGGGTAAGCTCTACCATCATCTAAAACATTAAACAAAAGACCCATGTTTTTACAAAACTTCTGAATTTGGGAAAAACCAAAAGTTTCTAAGGAGTAATCAACAAAACTTGGGTTGTTTCCAAAATAGTCTTGACTGGAAGTATGGGTATTGGTGATGTTACACCGCCCGTTACCTGAGGCAAGGATTTTTTTAGCAGCCTTTGTGTTTTGTTCATACAGATGAACCTCAGTTCCCTCTTTTACGGCAATAATAGCTGCCATTAAACCTGAGGCACCGGCACCAATAATGGCTATCTTTTTTATTTCACTCATTTTGCTCTTTTTTTAAAGTTTATTTTGTAAGCCTTTGCTTATTTTTCTGAAGTCCGTTTGCAAACCTTTGCTCACTTTTGACTTTTTATTTATGTATTGTATCTTGATTGAACTTGATAATAATCATTTTGAAAAGATATTGATTTCTACTATACTCTTAACAAAGGAAATGACTTGAACCTTAGCAGAAGTGAAATGGACTTTAGCAAAGCAATTGAAATAGCAGACAAATTATTTTGGGTGGGGATGTATTTAGAAAATGATCCTTTTCAATGTCATCCCTATTTTATAGAAAATGGTGATGCTAGTGTACTTGTTGACCCAGGTTCTATGCTCGAATTTGACGCGGTAGTTAAAAAAGTTAATACCATCTCTTCTATGAAAAATGTTAAATATATTATTTTACATCATCAAGACCCTGACTTAGCCGCGTCTGTTCCTGAAATGGAAAAACTTATAAACCGTAATGACTTACGTATCATTACGCATTCGCGTATGATTCCTTTGGTAAAGCATTATATGATAAAATCAGATTATTATGCCATAGATAAAAATGAGAACAGACTTATTGATGGGGACTTAGAATTGGAATTTTATACAACCCCGTATTGTCATTCACCTGGTGCTTTTGTTTCGTATGAACCTAAAACAAAAACTCTCTTTTCAGGAGATATTTTTGGTGGAATAGCAGAGTCATGGGAATTTTATGCAAAAGATGATTATTGTTATAAGGCAAGACAGTTTCATGCTGAGTATATGCCTAGTAAAGATATTTTTAATTATGCACTTGCAAAGATAGAAAAGTTAGACTTAAACCTTATCGCACCCCAACATGGCTCTATCATTGAAAAAGAGAGAATTGCTAACCTAATTTCTCAAATGAAAGGATTGGATTGTGGTCTTTATATTGAGCAAGAGTATCATGATGCTCTGATTAATACGATTGATGAACTTAAACGAAAAGATATTGCCCTTTTAGAGTCTTTAAGTCATTTTCAGATTTTAATGGACACCATGCATGAGGCAGTGATTGTTTCTAATGAAAAACAAGAAATCATTGACTTAAATGCCGCAGCAGAGTTTATCTTTGGTTATACCAAACAAGAGTTCTTGAAACTAAAACTGCTTGATATTACGGGTGGTGACTCTGTGGGCAGGTGTAATAAGGCTCTTGAACAAGAACAGGTTTCTCCTTTTGAAATTAGGCTTTTAAAAGATGATGGAAATGCCTTTCCTGCTTTAGTAGGTGGGCGCTCTTCTTATCGGGATAATCTTCCTGTTCGTATTACCACGGTTATCGATTTAACCGAGTTAAAAGAGAAAGAAACCCTTCTTTTTCAAAAAGCAAAGATGGCAGACATGGGAGAGATGATTGGAAATATAGCCCATCAATGGAGACAGCCTTTAGCGATTATAAACTCTATTGTAGGTGTTTTAAAAGAGAAAAACTCACGAGAGATATTAGCTTCCACAGAGTTAGGTATAAAGTTAAAAGATGTAGAAGTTAATATTCAATACATGTCAAATACGATTAATGACTTTATGACTTTTTATCGTCCTAATAAAGAGAAAGAGAATTTTAGTGTTTCTGAGGCAGTTCGACATGCTATAGAGATTATTAGTGTTAGTGTTGACCCTAAAGCCCTTGATATACGTTTTGAAGATAAGAGAGAAATTTATGTACACGGTTTTATTAATGAATATACGCAAGTAGTAGTTTCTCTCTTAAGCAATGCAAAAGACCTCTTGAAAAACAGAGGGGTAAGTGGTGCTTTTATTGAAATTAAAATTATAGAACATAATGAAAATGTTATTTTAGAGATTCGAGATAATGCAGGGGGAATAAAAGAAGAAAACTTGCATAAGGTTTTTGAGCCTTATTTTACTACAAAACATAAGTCTATGGGAACAGGTTTAGGTCTGTATATCTCTAAAATGATTATTGAAAATTCTATGAGTGGTAAGTTAAGTGTTCAAAATGTTAACAGTGGTGCAAAGTTTAGTATAGAGATGGAGAAGATAAATGGATAATAAAATAAAAGATATAAGTGTGTTAATTGCTGAAGATGAAGAGCAGTTACTAAGTTCTATGACAGAATATCTTCAGATATTTTTTGAACATGTATATGTGGCTAGAGATGGGATAAGTGCCTTGTCTGTGTATGAAAATAAGAAACCAAACATTATTATTGCAGATATTAATATGCCGCATTTAGATGGTTTGTCGATGATAGAAAAGATTCGTGAAAAAGATAAAACAACAAAAATCATTATCACCACGGCACATTCTGAAAAAGAGAAACTGTTTAAGGCGATTAAACTGCATTTAGTCACCTATCTTGTTAAACCTGTAAAGAGTGATGAGCTTAAAGAGTTACTCTTAAATATTGTAGAAGATTTGCGTAAAAATTCAGACAATATAGCCTTGAAAAATGGTTTTTACTGGAATCAAAAAAGAAAAATTCTCTTTAATGAAGAGAATGAGGTTGATCTTAAAGAGAAAGAGAAAAAAGTACTTGACTTTATGTGCTCACATCCTAATCAAACGGTTTCTGCTATTGATATTTATAACCATATTTATGAAGATCAACCTGAACGTGATTTTTCCTCTAATTCGATTACGTCTTTGATTAAACGTCTTCGTCCAAAACTTCCTGAAGATACTATTGCAAGTATTTATGGTGTGGGTTATATTCTTTATAATAAATAAAGATTTATTATAAAAAATGGCTTTGTGTTATTGAAATCTTTAATTTGATAAAAGAGGGTGACACAGTTTGACAAGGTAAGGTCTTATACTGCTTATGTGGGGTATATATGCGTAGTTCATTCCCAAAATTTATCTACCTGTTTAAAGATATATACCTCTACATCCTCTTATGACAATATCTAACAAAATTCATTAAATTCAGTTGACATCTTGTGACATAATTATTTTTTATACTTCGGATATATAAGCCAAGGAAAAATAATGTTAGAGCAAATTTTAAAGCGAAATGGTCAGAGTGAAGAGTTTGCCCCTTATAAGATTTAAGATGCCATTAAAAAAGCATTTAAGAGTGAGAATACCTCTTATGATACGTCTGTCTTTTTTAGAGTCATAGATAAACTTAAATCCAAACGTGCAGCTGCGGTAGAAGATATCCAAGATTTAATTGAACAAGAGCTGTATAAGGCACGTTATTTTGAAGTAATGAAGTCTTTTATGCTGTACCGTTTGATGCATAAGATGAAACGTGAGCATACCCATGGGTTTAATGAAGATACTACCTACATTAATGCCGTTCAAACAGTAGAAGAGTATATTAATGGAACAGATTGGCGCATTAAGGCTAACTCTAATACGGGCTATTCTAATGCAGGTTTAGTGAATAACTCAGCAGGTAAGGTGATTGCAAATTATTGGTTAGATAAAATTTATTCTAAAGAAGAGGGATATGCTCATAGAAATGGAGATTATCATATTCATGATTTAGACTGTTTAACGGGTTATTGTGCAGGATGGAGCTTACGTGTACTTCTAGATGAAGGATTTAATGGGGTACGTGGTCGTGTGGAATCTGAAGCCCCTTCTCATCTCAGAGAAGCCCTTGGGCAGATGGCAAACTTCTTGGGAATCTTACAGAGTGAATGGGCAGGGGCACAAGCCTTCTCTTCGTTTGATACCTACTTGGCACCTTACCTTTTTAAAGATAAACTCTCTTATTCTGAGACTAAAAAAGCAATTCGGTCTTTTGTGTACAACCTTAATGTTCCTGCACGTTGGGGACAGTCTCCATTTACTAATATTACTATTGATTGGACCGTTCCAACAGACTTAAAAGATCAGATTCCAACACGGAATCAGAAACATCTGTTTTTAGACTTGGATGATCCTTCTTTAAAACTTGAGGCAAAAAAGAGAGGGCTTGAAAACTTTACAAATATGACGTATAAAGACTTTCAAGCAGAAATGAATGTGATTAACAGAGCATTTTATGAGATTATGACGGAAGGGGATAAAACAGGACAGCCTTTTACCTTTCCTATTCCTACGGTAAATATTACAGAAGACTTTGATTGGTATGGTGAAAACACTGACCTTCTTTTTGAAAACTCAGCAAAAATAGGATCGTCTTATTTTCAAAATTTTATTGGGTCTCAATATATACGAGGGATTGATGGAAAACTTGTTGAAAACCCTGAAGCATATAAACCTGGTCACGTACGAAGTATGTGTTGTCGTTTGCAGTTAGACTTAAGAGAACTTCTTAAACGTGGAGGGGGACTCTTTGGTTCAGCAGAGATGACAGGAAGTATAGGGGTGGTTACGATTAATATGGCACGTTTAGGTTATATCTACAAGGGAGATAAAAAAGCGCTTTTAGAACAGGTGGATCATTTGATGGAACTGGCGAAAGAGACCTTAGAAAAGAAACGAGTTTTTATTCAAGATATGTATGATAGGGGGCTTTTTCCTTATACCTCACGTTATCTTCCCGGTTTTAACAACCACTTTTCTACCATTGGTGTTAATGGAATGAACGAGATGATAAGAAATTTTTTTGATAATAAACTTTATATTACGGATAAAAAAGGAGAATCTTTTGCTATTGAGATTTTAGAGCATATGCGTTCTCGTATGGTGGAGTATCAAGAGGCTACGGGAAATCTTTATAATCTTGAAGCTACGCCGGCAGAAGGGACTACTTATAGGTTTGCCAAAGAAGATAAAAAGCGTTATCCCCACATATTGCAAGCTGGTTTTGATGATAATATTTATTATACCAACTCATCTCAAATCCCTGCTAATCATACGGATGATCCTTTTGAAGCGCTGGACTTACAAGATGAACTTCAGTGTAAATACACGGGAGGAACTGTACTTCACCTTTATATGAGAGAGAAGATAAGTTCCGCTGAGGCGTGTCGTAAGTTAGTGAAAAATGTTATTTCTAACTACAGACTGCCGTATATTACTGTGACCCCTGTTTTCTCAATTTGTGACCAACATGGTTATCTTAATGGTGAGCATGAATTTTGTCCAAAATGTGATGAGGAGCTTGTTGAAAATTACAAGCGTGATAATTTGGCTTTGAGTGAAGAAGCCCTACGAAACTAAAGGAAAATAAAATGAGTAATCAAGAGATATTATTAAAAGTTAAAAGTCAAAGAGCTAAGTGTATTGTTTACACAAGAGTAATGGGTTATCACCGACCAGTAGAGAGTTTTAATATTGGTAAAAAAGGTGAGCATGGTGAACGTAAGCAGTTTGTTGAGTCGCCTCGTTGTAGTGATTAAGTCAGTTACTTATGATTTATGATATTACCCCCTTTAGTACATTAGACTATCCTGATCATTTGTCTGCGATAATCTGGTTTGGAGGGTGTAATATGCGTTGTGAATACTGCTACAATGGAGATATCGTTTTTTCAAAAGGTTCAAAGTCAGTGGATTTTGCCTTGGAATTTTTGAAAAAACGTGTGGGTAGGCTGGAGGCAGTTGTACTTTCAGGGGGAGAAGCGACTTTATATGAGGATTTAGTCGGTTTTGCTAAAGAGATAAAAGACTTAGGTTATAAGATTAAGCTCGACACGAATGGAACCCATCCTAAAGTGATAAAAGAGCTTCTTGATAATAAACTTTTAGATTATATTGCCTTAGATTATAAGGCTCCCTTAGAGAAGTTTTATGAAATCACTAAGAATAAGAATTTTTCCTCTTTTGAACACTCATTAGAACTCTTGGTAAAACAAAATATCTATTTTGAAGTACGAACTACCTTACACAATGATTTGCTAAATGTAGATGATATTAATGAAATGATAAATAACTTAAAGAATAAAGGTTATAAAGGGAGGTATTACCTACAAAGATTTGTGGAAAATGTGAAGACAATCGGGGGAGTAAAAAGTCCAAAAAGTAGTTTTAATATCTCAAAACTCTCTTCAGATTTAGAAGTGATTTGGAGATGAATAACTATCTTATTAAAGAAAGATTTGTTTAGCTCTTTCTAAGTCTTCAACCGTATCAATTCCAAATCCTGTACTGGCGACTTTCACCATTGAAATTTTCTTATCATGATAGATTGCACGCAGTTGTTCAAGTTTTGCAATATCTTCAATAGGTGCATCATTAAGGGAACAAAAGTCATGTAAGGATTTTTTAGTAAAACCATAAATCCCAATATGCCCAAAATAAGTTGCTGAACCACTACGGTTAAAAGGAATGGGATTACGAGAGAAGTAGATGGCATTATGGTTGACATCCATAATAACTTTTACAAGGTTAGGATCTTGAGCAACCTCATTATTAACTGCATTATAACATGATGCCATAATAAACTTTTTCTTTTGTGCTTTTAACTCTTTAAGACGTTCAATAACTGCACCTACAACCTCAGGTTCAATAAAAGGTTCATCGGCTTGAATATTTACAATAATATCATCATCTTTAAGCTTTAAAAGTTGTGCAGCTTCGTTAATACGGTCTGTTCCACTTTTATGTGTTTCTGAGGTCATCATTGCCTTATACCCATACTCTTCGCATAGATCAATTACCTCTTGAGAATCTGTTGCAATGGCAATATCATCAAGATGTTCTACCTGTTTTGCGGTTCGAATAACCATAGGAAGCCCACCAATGTCAGCTAAAACCTTTTTTGGAAAACGTGAAGAGGCAAGTCGTGCGGGGATAATAATCATTTTTAACCTTTTATTGGATATAATCGCAATTATATCTAAACAAGGACGACATCCTGCTTTTATATCAGCCGCAAGAGGGATATTGTTACAACAGTGACTCTATTTATTTGTATGATTTTATCTCCTCTTTTAAGCTTAAGGGACGTCTGCTGGACGTAGGAACAGGTTGTGGCGTACTTGGGCTTTTAGTGGCACGAGACAACAATGTTCAGATTGAAGGTGTTGAAAAGCAGTGGGCATTTACTCAGTATACTAAGAAAAATGCAGAAGTTAATAATATAGATTATAAACTTCATGAGAGTGATTTTTTAGAGTTTAATGATGAGAAGGGTTTTGATGTGATTATTTCAAATCCTCCTTTTTATCATGAAGGTTCTGCGAAGAGTGAAAATGAGATGCGCCATACCGCAAGGTATAACACACATCTTCCTATGGGCAAGTTCTTTAAAAAGGTTTCAAAACTTTTAAGAAATCGTGGTCATTTTGTTTTTTGTTATGATCCGCAACAGTTTCAAAGTATCTGTGTGGAACTTTCTAAGGTGAAATTAACGATTGAAACCGTACAGTTTATTCATCCAAAAATAGACAGAAAAGCCTCTTTAGTAATGGTGCAAGCACGTAAGGGTTCGAAGTCTTTAATGAAAACACGAGAGCCCTTTATTACCTTTAATGAAGAAGAATTTTCTAATAGAACACAAGAAATTTACAAAAAAGCAAGGACACACAGTATAAAATGTATGCTTTAATGAATGAAAAAGGGTATGATTACTCTTTTAACCCTAATGCTTGTGAATCTTGTGGTGGTAACTGCTGTACGGGGGAGAGTGGATATATCTACTTAAACCAAAAAGAGGTGGAAGGCATTGCTGACTTTTTAAAAATGAGTTTAAAAGAGTTTAAAGAAGAATATCTTTTTAAAAATGCTTATAAGTTTTCTCTTAAAGAACGGATTGTAGGGCTTTCTCACGATTGTATCTTTTTTGATAGAAAGATTAACGGGTGCGGAATCTATCCAGTTCGTCCACAACAGTGTCGAACCTTTCCATTTTGGAGTTATTTTAAAACTCATAAAGAAGAGCTACAAGCAGAATGCCCAGGAATAATTTTTACTACAACCAAGGAAGAAAATGTCTAAACTATTATCATCTCTTTTACTTTTAAGTCTCTTTCTTTTTTCTGCATGTTCTACGCATGAAAATAAACTCCCTTCTAATGTTAAAAGTTTTGAAGATGAAGACAGGCTTGCTATTTTTGCTCTGTATGCTTCGCAACAGGGAGATGCTAATTCAACGATTTCTATTTTTGAAGTCTTATATGAGAAGTCTGGTAAAAAAGAGTACAGGGATGAAGAGATAATTACCCTTATTCAGTCTCATCAAAATGAGAGAGCCCTCAAAAAGATTGCTATTTATAGGTCAGAACTTGATGAAGGTGTGGTTGATGTGAAATTAGAACGTTTTAATATTACTGCATTAATGGAATTAAAACGATTTGATGAGGCTAAGGATAAGGCTCTTGCTTTAGTAGAGTATACTAAACAAGAGGCTGACTACCAACAGGTTGCATCAATATATTTAATTCAAGGACGTTATGAAATTGCATTAAAGTACTTGCAAAGTGCTTATGCCATTGATTATAATGAAAAAGTCTTAGATAAAATGGCGATTATCTTATATGTAAATTTAAATCGTAAGCAAGAAGCTATCTCTTATTTAGAAACACATATGCGTCTTCATGGATGTTCTGAAATCACCTGTATGCGTCTGGGTAGTTTTTATAGTGAAGAAAATAATATTGATGGAATGCTGCGTATTTATACACGTTTGTATTATAATACAAAAGATAAAAAATATGCGCAGACGGTAGTTAAATTGTATACTTATAAAAAAGAGACTATTCCTCTTATTGGTTTTTTAGAAGAGAGTGGAACAGATGATGTACTTCTTCTTCAGCTTTATACCCGAACAAAAAACTATCCTAAGGTAGTAAGTCTTAGTAATAAACTTTACAAGAAAGAAGCCGACCCTTATTATCTTGGTCAGTCGGCAATTTTTGAGTATGAGGGTGCTAAAGATAAAAATAGCAAAAAAATGATTAACTCCGTGATACATAAGCTTGAGACGGTAATTAAATCTTCAGATAATCCTATGTACCTTAATTATTTAGGGTATCTCTTAATTGATCATGACATTGATGTGGAGCAGGGTATGTTGTACGTGCGTGAGGCCTTAAAAGTGGAAAGTCAATCGCCTTTTTATTTAGACTCTTTAGCCTGGGCTTATTATAAACAAGGAAAATGCAAAAAAGCACTTAAAATAATGAAAAAAGTGCGTATTAATCTAGGCAAAGATGATCCAGAAGTCAGTTCACATGTAAAAGCCATTAAAAAATGTATTAAGAAAAAAGGAAAGAAAAGGTAAACTCTCAAAAAAGTTATTTTTTGTAGCTTTAGGGGGTTGTAGGGACGAAGAGTCCCTGCCTTTTTGATGGGCTCTGCTCATTAAAACGAATACCATTAAAGGAAAGAAGAAGTAAGATGATTTTAGATGATATTATAGAAAAAACAAAACAAGATTTAGAGATTCGAGAAAAAGAGTTTACGCTTGATTGGTTAGGACGCTCTTTGGCCTTTAATGCAAGACAGCCTCGTCCTATTCATGAGTATCTAAAATCAACCGATGATGAGCCTTATAGAATCATTGCTGAGGTCAAAAAAGCAAGCCCATCAAAGGGAATTATTCGTGAAGACTTTGATCCCTTGGCTATTGCCCAAGCTTATGAAAAAGGTGGGGTTAATGCTATCTCTGTCTTAACAGAACCCCACTTCTTTCAAGGTAACTTAGAATACTTAGCTGGAATTCGTCGTTATGTTGGAACACCACTACTTAGAAAAGATTTCATTGTAAGTAAGTATCAAATTCTAGAAGCACTGGTATATGGGGCTGATTTTATCTTACTTATTGCAATGGCATTAACCCGTACAGAACTTAAAGAACTTCTAAATTATTCACGTCATTTAGGAATGGAACCTTTAGTTGAAATTCATAATAAGGCAGACTTAACCAAGGCTATTTTTTCAGGTGCGGATATTATTGGAATTAATCACCGTAACCTTGAGACTTTTGAGATGGATATGGAGTTGTGTCATAAACTTATTCCCCTTATTCCTAATGGAAAGATTATTGTGGCTGAGTCGGGAATTTATGAACATGGGCAACTTGAAGATATGCGTAAAGTAGGGGTTGATGCCTTTTTAGTTGGTGAATCTTTTATGCGTCAAGACGATGTTGAAGGTGCAATTCGTAAACTTAAAACAGGGAAATAATACTTTTATTTAGGGGTGAGTTTGATAAGAGGTCAGTATAAAACACAGGTAATTGTACTTTTTATTACTTCTTGTATTTTTCTTGGCTGTGCTAAAACAGTAGAACCTAAAAATTTTTCAAAAAAGTATCTCAAAAGTGATTCTCTTTTTTATGCAGATTTAGAATATGACGCGTATGGACGTCCTGTTTTTAGAAAACCTCTTCTTTTTCGTCCTACTGAATCAGATGTTCTTTATTATATTGTTCAATACAAAAACTCACTTGTACGCGCTTACTTTTTAATTAAAACCTTTGAGGTTGAAGGCGAATATGCAGAGGCTATGAAGATTATTTATTCAGATACCTCTTCGGGTTTTAAAGGAGGGCTTGCTTTTACGCAATCAGCTCTCAGTTCTAATCATGGTGGGAGAAGTACTGAAGCTGAGTTGGTTTTCTTATCTATTGCTTTGAGTGCTCCTCTTGTAGGTACGATTGGTGGTTTTTTATATGGTGCTGTACACAGCAGTAGTGTCTTAGTAAAAGAAATGAACAAGACACTCTTTGTTGATTATAAGGAAGAATTAGTCTTATATACACAATTAGATTATGATAAGCCTAAGAGATTACTTCATTTACATGAATATGATAATTTTAATAAAAATGTTCAGAAAAGAAGATATGAATATGATGTTTCAAGTTCAAACCCTTGTCGGGTTCGTTTTAAAAGTAGTGATAAAGAGACTCTCTTGTTAGAAGAAGAGAGTTGTTTGGAGATTAAACCAGTAGCTTTTTAACACACTCGTTAATACGTTTGCCATCAGCTTTACCTGCTAAAGTCTTAGAAGCAACACCCATAACCTTGCCCATATCTTTCATACTACTTGCCCCTACTTTTTCAACAATACTTTTTAATTCAGCCTCAAGTTCTGCATCATCAAATTGGGCAGGCATATAAACCATAAAAAATGCAATTTCAGATTCTTCTTTTTCCAGAAGGTCATCCCGTCCTGCTTCTTTAAATTGTGCTGCTGAATCTTGGCGTTGTTTTACCTGTTTTTGAATGATTTTAGAAACATCTTCATCTGTTAACTCTTTTCTTTCATCGACTTCTATCTGTTTAAATGCAGAAAGTAAGAGACGTAAAGCATCACGCTTTTTAGTCTCTTTTGCTTTCATAGCTGCTTTCATATCATTACTAACTTGATCTCGTAAAGTTGACATAATTATCCTTATTTAATGTTAAGTATGAGTTTACCTGACGTATATGAAAAACTAAAGGTTCTATTTTAGAAAACGCTTTCTATATCAATACTCTAACTGAGTTTTTAGACGTCACTTTTACTTTTGGTACTCATTTTGCTTAGAATTATACATGAATAAAATATATCTAACAACACTTTTTACAATAATAGCTTTTTCTGGATGTTCACAGACTGTAGTTGACCCCGTAATTGACTTTAAACCACCTGAGTATGTTGAACAACTTCCTGCTAAAGAGATAGATGAAAACTTTGATTCTCAAGGTAGCTTATTTGGAAAGGGTGATAATCCTCTTTTTTCTGATCATAAAGCGATGCATGTTCATGATATTGTGACGGTGGTTATTTCAGAAGTGGCTACATCATCAACATCTAATACTAAAAAACTAGCGGAGACAGATGCCTCTGCTTTAGGTGGGGGTGTATTTACACCCGGCACAGGGGCAGGGGGAACATTGGGTAGTGCAGCCAGAACAATAAATCGTGCAACAGATCTGAGTTTTGCGGCTAATTCAAGCTCTTCTTATGATGGTTCAGGAGTAGCTTCTCATAATAATAACTTTCAGACTACTGTATCTGCACGTGTGATAAAAATTCTTCAAAATGGCAATTATTTTATTTCAGGTAGACGTGAAATTTTAATTGATGGTCAAAAACAGGTTATTCAACTTTCAGGTGTTATTCGCCCTTTTGATATTGACCAAAATAACCGAGTTAATTCTGAACAAATGGCAGAAGCAAAAATAATGTATCAAACTGAGGGTGATATTAAACGGGCAACAGAACAGGGTTGGGGAACGAAGTTAGTTCAAGCGGTATGGCCATTTTAAAGCTTACTTAGGTGATGTTTCTTGCTATAATGTAAAAAATCACCTAGGATGTTTATGAAATATATTCTTATTTTTTCTCTTTATAGCTCTTTATTATTAGCCCAAACCTATGAAGAGTACTTGGAAGTACAAGAAATAGCATTTTCTTCTTATAAACAAAAACGAGATAAAGAGTTCTCCTCTTTTTTAAATAAGAAGTGGAAGACTTATAAAGAGTCTCAAGGACTCAGTGCTTATGAAGAAGAAAAACCTAGGCGCATTCCTGTTGCTAAAAAGTCTGAAATCGATACAAATAAAACAAAAACTCCTGTTCTTATTAAAGAATTTAAAAAGAGTAGACCTAAGGTTTACAAAAAAATAATAATTTTTCCTGAGTCAGAAAAATTAAGAACACTGTATCTCTCATATTTTGGCGTTGCACTTGAACTTCATTATGATAATTCAATTCTATTTATATCTAAAGGAAGCGTCTGTAAACAGAGTATTAAACAGGCATGGGATGATTTAGCTAAGAGTAAGTATGATTCCATTATAAATGAGATTAATGATGTTAGTGTAAAATTAAAGTTAAATGATTGGGCAAAATATCTTTTAGTTAAGTCAGTATCGTCACAACTTTTTAAATATCAAAATGAAGCCAGTCTTTTTTCATGGTTTGCTTTATTAAAAATGAATTATGATGTCCGTCTTGCCTTTGCTAAACATAGGATTATCTTACTTTTACCTGTTGAAGGAAAAATCTATAATACTGCTTATTATAAATTTGGCTTAAAAACATATTATGCGGTTGATTATTATGCAAAAGGAAAACTAGGACCTGTTATCAGCTATGAGAAGAGTTATGAGGGTGCAAATATGAGTATCTCTTTTGCACTGCATCATCTGCCCGCATTTGCTCTTAAACCTGTAGAAAAAAGATTTAGTTTTAAAATAAATAAAGACCTTATAAATATTAACTTGGCATATAATGAAAACCTTTTACACTTTTTTCAGACCTACCCTCAAGTTTCATATGAAAATTATTTTAGCTCTTTAGACTCAGCTCTTTTAAACAGTAGTATTAGAGAGTCTTTTATTCCTTTAATAAAAGGAAAAAGTCAAAGTGAAGCCTTAGATATACTGTTAAACTTTGTACAAAATGCCTTTAAATATAAGGTTGATAATGAGCAGTTTAAACGAGAGAAGGTGATGTTCTCAAGTGAAACACTTTTTTATCCCTATTCAGATTGTGAAGACAGGGCAATTCTTTTTTCTTATCTTGTTAAAACACTCTTAGAGCTAAATATCATTGGGGTGAAGTACAGTGACCATATGGCAACTGCAGTACAGATAGATGAAAAGCTTAAGGGCGAATATATAAGGGTTAATAAAGAAAATTATATACTTGCAGACCCCACTTATGTTAATGCTAGAGTGGGAATGAGTATGCCTAAGTATAAAGGTGTTAAACCTTATTTAATTGATTCAACGGGTACTGAAAAGTAATAACCTTGTGAAAAATCAATTCCCATCTGTGTAACATGGTCATATATCTCTTTTGATTCTACAAATTCAGCTATTGTTTTAATGCCTAACTCTTTAGCAAAGGTAACAATAGTCTTAACAATAGTCTGTTTATTTTTATCCTCATGAATACCTTTAATTAGAGAAGCATCAATTTTTAAATAATCAAAATTTAAATTTAATAGGTGTGAAAAATTTGAATACCCTGAACCAAAATCATCAATACTAACCTTACATCCTAAGGCTCTCACCTCAGTAACAAAATCAGAAATAACACGATAGTCTTCTATTCTTTCAGTTTCTAATAATTCAAAACAGACCTGATCGGCAAGTGGGTAGATAGATAGCATACTTTTGATATAACCAAAAAGATTATAATCAACAATATCTTCAATAGAGAGGTTAATTGAGAATTCTAAATCACTATTGGTAAAGGTTTGAAAAGATTTTTTAATCATAATTTTAGTAATAGATTCGTAAAGTTTAGAGTGTTTTGCAATCTCTAAAAAGAAGTAGGGTGAAATAACCTTATCTTCTTCATCTATTAGCCGTACTAAACATTCGTATTTTTCTATCTCTTGCGTAGAGTTATTAATAATAGGTTGAAAGTAGGGCACAATCTTATCATGGGCAATGGCTGTTTTAATCTTTTGTACCCACTCCATATTGTTTTTAAAGGCAATCTCTTGTTTCATGTCAGGATGATAAACAATATAGTCTTGATGGGTTGATTTATCCTCTCTTAATGCTAGGTTAGCATGAGCTAAAACAGATTCATTTTCAAAAACCAGTCCTGCTGTGAGATTTGTAAATATCTCAATCTCCTTTTCTTTGTCTTTTTCTTTATAAATAAAAGGGCTTTTTGCAATAATTTGAATAATAGAGATGATAATAATTTCAAAATACTCTTTTTCAATATGTTCTTTATTTAAGATAGCAAAACTGTCAGAATGTAAACGATAAAAGCAGAGGTTTTCATGTGAAATATAGCGTGAAATTCTTAGGGCAACCTCTTTAATAACGAAGTCTCCAATGATATGCCCATAAAAATCATTAATAACTTTAAAAGAGTCAATATCTAAGATAGCTAAAGCAAGTTCATTATGGTTTTTTAGATCTTTAATCAATTGCAATCGGTTAGGAAGCATGGTTAAAGGATCTGTATTAAAAGAGTGCTCTAAATCTTTAGTATGCGACTCCTCCGCAGTAATATCTTGTGTTATTATGAGGTACTCATCTGAATGTTTTAAAAGCTCCCCTCTTATTTTAACATGCATTCTTTCTTGGTTGAAATTTTTTATAATGACCTTATGATCTTCTTTAAAACCAAGAATTTGTTTTATCCATGAAAAGAAAGAAGACTCTTTTCCTTCATATTCAAAAACATCTTGAACATTTGGATATTTTTTACTAAAGTCTTCTAAGGCAGATATGTTAAAAAAGTCTAAAAAGTATTGGTTTGCAAAACTGATATTTTTACCTGTAATAATAAAAATAGGTGAATGAATTTTATTAACAATAGACAGTACAAGATTCTTATCATGCAGAAGTTCATACTCTTGTTTACACCGAGTATACATATAAAAAATTTGTTTTTGAAGCTCTTTGTTACTAACATTAGTGGGTAAGATTTTAGAAATGTTTTCACAGCTTTGAGAGGTGAAATTATTACTTAGAAAAAGAATAGGAATAGAAGCGGTTAAAGCGTTTACTGCTAACTTATCACATAACTCATTTCCACTCATACCTTTAGAAAGATGTTCAGCTAAAATAATAAGTTTAATGGGTTGATCTGTTGCAATTGAAAGTGCTTCATCTGAATTGTTAATAGAAATCACACGAGAGCTTTCAGGAAGTTCAAGAATAGAACTATCAAAAGCATCATTATTAACATACAGTATTATAAACTCTAACATTCAACCTACTTTTTATGATATACCAAAAAGTAACGTAAATAGTCTTACATAGTTATAAAAGAAAGAGGTTAATAGATACAAAGAAGGGAATATGGAGATAAAGTACCCTAAAAAGAGCACTTTGTACTAAATGTTTGCCTTAGTAATTAAAGGCAACTTTGTAAGTAGGATCATCTTCCTCATACGAACAGTAAGGCCCTGCGTTTTTCAAAATCGCCTTACAATCTTTGGAAAGATGACGAAGAAGAATATTTCGTCCACTCTCTTCATATTTTTTAATTAAAGAGTCAACGGCTTCAACCCCTGAAATATCCATAACACGGGCATTTTTAAAATCAATAACAATCTTTGGAGGGTCATTAACAAAGTCAAAATTTTCCATAAATGAAGTGGTTAAGCCAAAGAAAAGTGGACCATCCAATTCATAAACCTTTGTTCCATCTTCTTCCATGGACTCTTTAGCAATAATACGTGCGTGTTTCCAAGCAAATACAAGAGCAGAGATAATAACACCAGAGATAACAGCAATAGCAAGGTCAAACATAATTGTAATGACCGTAACGAGTATTAATACAAGAGCATCAGAACGGGGCATATGTTTAATTCTACCGATACTTCCCCATTCAAAGGTTCCAATACTCACCATAAACATAATTCCTACTAAAACACCCACCGGAATCATGTTAATTAAGTCGGTAAATACAGCAACTAAAAGAATAAGTACCACAGCGGCTACAAAAGAAGAGAGACGACCTAAACCACCTGAGGTAAAGTTGATAATAGATTGACCAATCATTGCACATCCTGCCATTCCACCAAAGAAACCACAGGTAGTATTTCCAATGCCTTGTGCAATACACTCTTTATTTCCAGAGCCACGGGTACCACTCATTTCATCTAAAACAGAAAGGGTAAGCAGAGACTCAATAAGCCCAACAAGTGCGACTAAAATTGAGTAAGGAAGTACCATAAAAAATGCGTCCCAAGAGAAGAGGGTTTCGGGAACATTAAAGGTGGGAAGTTGACCTTTAAATTCACTTAAGTTTGGCATATTTGCAAACTCTGGAATGGTATTTAAGGTACCAATAGTAAGTGTATCTAGGTTTGTAAAGTAAACAACTAAGGTTAAAGTAACAATAGCTAAAAGACCACCTGGAATAGCCTTTGTTATCTTAGGCAGAAAAAACATAATGGACATGGTAATAAGAACAATAATATACATATTGATATTAGAGCCTTCAAAAAACTTAAATTGTGCCATAGCAATAACAATTGCAAGCCCATTAACAAAACCATACATAGCTGGCTGTGGAACAAGACGGATAAACTTACCCATCTTTAAAAGACCAATAGAAATTTGAATAAGCCCTGCAATAATAGAAGCGAATAAAATATACTGTAAGACCCCTTCTGCGATGGCATTTCCTGTTACACCAGCATTACTTAACTGTTCACTTGCTTTGATTGCAAGACCTACAAAAACAATAGCAACCGCGCCAGTAGCTCCTGAAATCATTCCTGCTTTACCACCAATGAGTGCGGTGATTAGACCAAGAATAAAAGCAGTATAAAGCCCAACAATCGGACTGACTCCTGCAATAAATGAAAAAGCGATAGCTTCAGGAACTAAGGCAACGGCAACGACGAGGCCTGAGAGAATGTCATTTTTAACATTATCAGAAGCATAATTTTTTATATTAAACAATAAGGTTCCTTATTTGAGTGAAGCAAGCTGTTCACTTACTTTTTGCATTTTATCTTTAGCAGATGCTAAATCTTCACGATTTTTAGCAATAACATCTTCAGGAGCATTCGTAACGAAACGTTCGTTATTAAGCATACCGTTTAGTTTACCAGTCTCTTTTTCAAGTTTTTCTAACTGTTTTTCAAGTCTAGAGATGATAGGAGTAAGATCAATAGAATCGGTTGGAATATAGACTTCAACATAATCACTTACATCAGAGATAGAGTTCTCAACCTTTGCAGTAACAAAGTCAATCTTTTCAACTTTTCCAAGTTTTTCAATAAAGGGTGCAATAAGTTTTTCATCCATCTCTTTATTTGGTTTGATAAAAGCTTTTTCAATTTTTTGATTACCAAGATCAACTAAGGCTTTGGCACGACGAATAGCAACAATAGTGTCCATAATTGCATCAAATTCTTTTTCAATTTGGGCATCAGGCTCGCCCGCTTCAGGATAGGTCATAACCATAACAGACTCACCCTCTTCTAAGCTTGTACCATCAAGTGAATGGTAAAGATACTCTGTAATAAATGGCATATAAGGGTGAAGCAGTTTCATAGACTCTTTAAAGATAGCACCCAGTTCAGGGATACTCTTTTTACTAGATTTAGAAAGTTCAATTCCCCAATCACAAAACTCTCCCCATAAAAAGCGGTAAAGTACAGTAGCCGCATCATTAAAACGGTACTCATCTAAGTTACGACGTGTCTCAACAACAGCCGTGTTAAAACGAGAGAGCATATAACGACCCAGTGGTGTTTTAACTTCCATCTCGTTTAGATTAGTAAAGGTTTCAACATTCATCTGTAAGAAACGAGAAGCATTATAAAGCTTGTTAGTAAAGTTCCTAGACTCTTCTAGTTTTTTAGCACTTAATTTAATATCGCGACCTTGAGCAGCTAAAACAGCTAAGGTAAAACGAAGTGCATCAGCTGAATGTTCTTCAACTACATCAAGAGGATCAACAACATTTCCCTTTGATTTTGACATTTTGTTCCCATGCTCATCACGAACAAGGGCATGCATGTAAATGTGCTTAAATGGAAGTTTACCGTTGAAGGTTTCACCCATCATCATCATTCTTTAACCCAAAAGAAAAGAATATCAAAACCTGTAATAAGAAGTGAATTTGGATAAAAATCTTTTAAATCATCTTCAGTAAAGAGTTTGTTTTCACCATTTTCACCATTTCCCCATCCTAAGGTTGAAAATGGCCATAATGCAGATGAAAACCATGTGTCTAAAACATCAGGGTCTTGTGTAAATTTGTTAGAAGCACATTTAGGACAGTCTGTTGGTTCATCTTCTAAAGATGCCCATTCATGATTACAATCATCACAATAAAAGACAGGAATCCTATGTCCCCACCACAGTTGTCTAGAGATACACCAGTCACGAAGTTCACCCATCCAAGAGTTATATGAGTTAATCCAATGAGAAGGGAAAAACTGTGCTTCGCCCTCATTTGTTTTTTCAATAGATTTTTTAGCAATTTCATTACGTACAAACCACTGTCGAGAGATATACGGTTCTACAATGTTTTTACAGCGATAACAGTGACCCACTTGGTGCATATGATCTTCGATTTTCTCGATATAACCCTCTTCATCTAAACGTTTAACAATGGTCTCACGCGCTTCAAGGCGTTCTAAACCTTCAAATTCACCTGCATGGTGGTTCAAGATACCCTTTTCATCAAAAACAGTAATAAATTCTAAGTTATGACGTTTCCCTACCTCGTAATCATTCTGATCGTGAGCAGGAGTTACCTTAACCATACCCGTACCAAACTCCATATCAACATGAGTGTCGGTAATAATTTCAATCTCTTTATCTAAAAGAGGAAGTAGAAGTTTCTTTCTAACAAGATCTTTATAACGGGTATCATCAGGATGAACCATAACAGCAGTATCGCCAAAATAGGTCTCTGGACGTGTAGTTGCTACAGTAATTTGACCTGAACCATCTGCAAATTTGTAGTGCATATGGTAGAACTTACCTTGATGCTCTTCATGTTCTACTTCAATGTCAGAAAGGGCACCATCATGGGTACACCAGTTAACCATGTAGTTTCCACGAACAATTAAGCCTTCGTTATAAAGATGTACAAATGACTCTTTTACAGAAGATTTAAGCCCAGCATCCATAGTGAATCGCTCACGTTTCCACGCAGGTGAAACACCAAGAGAACGCATTTGACTCACCATCTCGCCGCCACTTAACTCTTTCCATTTCCATACACGTTCAAGAAATTTCTCACGACCAAGTTCTTCTTTTGTTGTGCCTTCTGCTAGAAGTTGTTTTTCAACAACATTTTGTGTAGCAATACCTGCATGGTCAGTTCCGGGTTGCCATAAAGTTTTAAAACCATCCATACGTTTATAACGTACAATAATATCTTGAAGGGTAAAGGTTAAGGCATGACCAATGTGTAAGCGACCTGTAACATTTGGAGGGGGCATCATAATTGAAAAGTTTTTATTTTCTTTTTGAATAGACTTATTTCCGTCTATTTCAAAATAACCGCGTTCTTCCCATGTCTTATAATAAGAAGTTTCTATCTCTTTTGGGTTATAACTATTGCTTGTCTCAGCCATTTTCTCTCTTTATAATCATCTTTTAATAATTCGCGATTATACTCAAAAACTTGTAAAAAAGGGCTTATAGTAGATGGAATGTAATTTGCTTAGTATAATTAAGACTTCTGAAGAGATTCTCTCTGTTTAGAGGACTTAAGTAATTAAATAAAGGCTGTACAATGACATTTGAAGTAAAATCAGAGATTTTGGGTTTTGAAAATCTTAAAGAGCTAAAACTGACAAAAATTGATGAAATGTTTTCAACATTAAGTTCAATAGATGATGAAAATATCTCTTTTACAGTAGTTGACCCCCATAAACTTCGTGAATATAACTTTAATATTTCTGATGAGGTAGAAAAAACATTGGCAATTACGGATGAAAATGAGTTAATGGTTTATAATATTGTACTGATTCAAAATCCTTTAGATAACTCAAAAATTAATTTTTTAGCTCCTCTTATTTTTAATAAGGTAAATAATACTATGGCACAAACAGTTCTTGAAGTTAATAATCATCAAGAATATGGCTTAAGTGAAAGTTTAAACACTTATCTTTAATCTTTTTATGGGTGAATAAAAGGTACGATTGCATAAAAAAAGTGAGTCTACCTTTTGCCCCTTACTCGTCTTAATGAAGAACAGCTTTCTGCTGCTACTGCCCCTACTGGTCAAAACCTTATTATTGCGAGTGCTGGAACGGGAAAAACATCTACGATTGTAGGTCGTATTGGTCATCTTCTGACCCATGGTGTAAAACCTGAAGAGATTCTTCTTTTAACCTTTACGAATAAAGCTGCTGCTGAAATGGTAGAACGTTTAGCGGGTTACTTTTCAAAAGAGGTGGCACATAAAATTGAAGCAGGAACCTTTCATGCTGTTTCGTATCGATGGTTAAAAAAGTTTGATGGAAAAATTATTCTCAAACAACCTGCTGAATTAAACACACTTTTTCGCTCTGTTTATGATAAACGCTCTTTTCATCTTTTTAATCATGAGACTTCTCCTTATGGTGCAAATTATCTTTATGATGTGTATTCTTTATTTCAAAATACAGAAACGGTACGTGGTTTTGATGAATGGATGAAAGAAAAAAACTCAGATCATATGGTTTATGTGGATATCTATATTGATATTTGTGAAGAGTTTGAAGAACTAAAAAAAGAGTACGGTTTTGTGAATTTTAATGACCTTCTTATTTTAATGAAAGAGAAGATGCAGACGCATGAAATGCCATATAAAGAGGTTCTTGTAGATGAGTATCAAGACACAAATGCCCTCCAAGGAGCAGTGGTTGATGCAATGAATCCCCCCTCTCTTTTTTGTGTGGGTGATTATGATCAAAGTATTTACGCTTTTAATGGTGCAGATATTTCTATTATAGGCTCATACAGTACAAAGTTTCCTAATGCTAAGGTTTACACCTTAAGTAAGAATTATCGTTCTACCGTGCCGATATTATCCCTTGCAAATAAGGTAATTGAATATAATGAAAGAATTTATCCTAAAAAACTAGAATTTACACGTGAGGCTAAGGCAACTGCACCTAAACTTCTTGTTTATAATGAACTGTTTGAACAATACTCTGCAATTTCACATATGATTAGAAAGTCTTATACCCCCTCTGAAGAGATTGCTGTTATCTTTAGAAACAATGCTTCAGCAGATGGTATTGAAGCAACCTTACGTGAAATTGGTCTTCCTTGTAAACGTAAGGGTGGAAAAAGCTTTTTTGATGCTAAAGAGGTCAAAGCGATATTAGATATTTATGTACTTTTTGTAAATAGTAGTGATATGATGGCCTTTATTCATATTTTTGAATATGCAAAAGGTATTGGAAGTGCTGCTGCAAAAGAGTTATTTATTGCCTTTAATAAACTGGGTCATGGAAGACTTTTTGAGGGTATTTTTAATCCTGATAGAAGTATAAATAATCCTTTTGAAAAACGTAAACAGAACCATCAACTTGGGCTTTTTGATGACTTTATTGAATTAGGCTCAACGGCTAAATTTATCTCTTTGCATTTTGAAAAAAACTTCTTAACAAACCCTATACTGAAACATCCAAAATTAACAAAAGATAGTGGACAGTTCCTTTATGATTTTTATACTCTAGCCAAGGCACTTAGTCAAATTAGCCAACCCGGGAAAATGGTGGAAAAAATTAGAGCCTCAGCTTTTTATAATACCATTATAGACTCTTTAGCATCGAAACGAGGACAACTGAAAGATGGTTCTATAGATGAAAAACTAAAGTCAGAATCATTAGAACGTATCCGAAGAAAGGGTGCCTTATTGTACGACTTAGCAAAACCCTATAATAATCATGAACGTTATATTAATGCAATGGTTTTAGGCTCTCAGGACCTAACTAAAGGGGAGGGGGTAAATCTCTTAAGTGTACATGCCAGTAAGGGGCTTGAATATAAAGAAGTTTATGTAGTTGATTTAATGGACGGACGATTTCCTAACCGAAAACTGATGAGTAGGGGAGGGGGTGGAATAGATGAAGAACGCCGTCTCTTTTATGTTGCCGTAACACGAGCAAAAGATATTCTTTATTTATCATATGCAAAAAATGATAAGATTAAAAAGATTGATTTTGTACCTTCTCAGTTTTTATATGAGGCAGGTCTGTTAAAAAAAGATGAAAACTATACAAGAATGGTAGAAAAAGGGGAGGAGAAAGAGTAAAACTCTTTCTCTTAGCGTCCGTTAACAGCTTTTCCCATATCCCACATAGGTAAGAAGATACCAAGAGCAAGTAAAAGTACCATAGCCGCAATAAAGAAAAGAATAATAGGTTCAATAGCCTCAGATAAACCATCAATAATGGCATCAAATTTCATTTTATAATATTCAGTTACTTTTTCCATCATGGCATCCAGTTGACCACTTTGTTCACCGGCGGCAACCATCTGAATAATCATATTTTCAAAAAGCCCTGTATCTTTAAGCCCTTGATTTAAAGAATTACCTTTTTCAACAGCACCTCTAACCGTTTGAAGCTTCTGTTTTAAAGGTAAATTGTCAATCATATCTATTGCAGCTTCTAGTGAATCTGCAATAGGAATACCGGCATGGACAAGGGCTGAAAAAACAAGCATAAACCGGTTAAGAGTTCCATAATGGATGAGTTTTTTAATAACTATGGTTCTTAATAGAAGTTCATGAAACTTATATCTAATATGGAAATAATGATTAATCATAAATCGTGCAGTTAGAAAGGATATAATAATAACAGCAAGTACATATCCACCATATTGATTAACAGCAACTTCTAATGCCAATAAAATACGTGTTGGAAGCGGTAATTCTGCACCAAGTTGTTCGAAAATCTTTTTAAACTCAGGTACAACATAAGAAATTAAAATTGTAAAAGCAACGACCATAGCAATCATTACATTACGTGGGTATGCCATTGCTTTTTTAAATTTAATAAAGTTACGTCGAATTTCTTCAAGCATATCTGCTAAGTCATAAAGTGCTTCAGCCATATTACCTGTTTTTTCACCCAATTGAATCATAGCCAGAGTAAGATTTCCCATCTCATAACGGAAGTTCTCAATAGATTGAGACATACTCAGACCGGCATTTATATCTTCAGCAATTTTTCCAAAGACTTCTTTTAAGCGAATATCTTCAGTAGAGTCAGCAATTTCTTTAAGGGTATCATGAATAGAGATACCTGCATTTGTCATTACTGCCATTTGACGGATACCTGCGATTAATGCATCTTGTTTTATTTTTTTCTTTTTAAAGTTTTTAGTAAGATTCTTTTTAAAGGAGTCCCATTGTTGATCTAAAGGAGGTGCACTTTCAACAACCTTTAAAATAATACCTTGGAATTTTACTTTAGCTAAGTAGTGTGCTTCTTTTCTGTCTTCTGCATGTAAACCATGTGCTTCACGTTTTCCACGATTAATAACTGTAACTGAATAATATTTCATTGTTTTGCCACCTTTAAAATTTCTTCAAATGTTGTAACGCCTTCGGCTGCTTTAAGCATACCGTTAGAAAAGAGATTTTGAAAACCCTCATGCATAGCTTGTTCTAACATATCAACCTTAGAAGCTTCTTTTGCAATCATACTTGAGAGTTCTTCTGAAATAGGAAGTACTTCACAAATCATCTCTCTACCTTGATAACCAGTGCCTTGGCATTCTCTACACCCCTTACCTTCTTTAAAGCTTGCATGTTCGGGAATAAACTCTTTATATTGCTCTAACAAATTAGTGGGTAGTTTTATATCTTCTTTACAAGAGAGACAGATTTTTCGAACTAAACGTTGTGCTTGTATGGCAACAACAGCACCAGAGATAAGATAAGGTTCAATACCCATATCAACCATACGTGGAATTGCACTAATAGCATCATTGGTGTGTAAAGTAGAGATAACTAAGTGACCAGTCAGTGCTGCTTTAATAGCAATTTCTAAGGTTTCATGATCACGAATCTCCCCAATCATAATTTTGTCAGGATCTTGACGGAGTATTGAACGCAGAGCTGCTGCAAAACTTAGACCAACCTTTGGATTTACTTGAACTTGTTGAATAAGATTCATTCTATACTCTACAGGATCTTCGACTGTGATTACTTTTTCTGCAACAGATCTAAGTTCATTTAGCGCACCATATAAAGTGGTTGTTTTACCTGAACCGGTAGGACCAGTAACAAGTATAACCCCATAAGGTGTTTGAAGTGCCTTATGAAGTTTTTTATAACTAGCTGAATCCATACCCGCTTCTTCTAATTTAACAAGGGCTTTTTCCTTATCTAAGACCCTCATAACAATGGATTCTCCATATAAAATTGGTAAGGTAGAAATACGAAAATCAAATTCTTTATTACCCACATTTGCAGAGAAACGACCATCTTGGGGTTTTCTTTTTTCTGCGATATCAAGATTAGCTAAAAGTTTAAGTCGTGATGCCATTGGGGGATAAATATCTTTATCAAAAATAAAAATTTCTGTTAAAGCACCATCAATACGCCCACGTACAACACAGTTTTTTTCGGTTGGTTCAACATGAATATCAGAGGCTCGTGAATGAATTGTCTGTTTTAAAACAACATCAATAAGTTGTAAAATTGAAGAAGCTTCTTGTTGCTCTTCAGCGTTTCCAATTGAGTTGAGTTCTTGACGAATATTTGTTACAAGCTCTTTAACACTATCTTTAATTTCCATTTTTGTAAGATAAGCTTCAATCTGTTTAGAGGTTGCTACGGCAATATTAAGAGGTTTACGGGGATAAATTCTTTGGAGTGTTTCTTGGGCAGCAACATTTAAAGGATCTGAAAAAACAACGGTAATATGCATATCAGATTGAGAAATAGGAATAGCAACTGCTTTTTTTAGTTGGACAAAAGGAGCCCTCTCTGCAAGTCGATAATCTAAATCAACTGAGTCTAAATCAATAAATGGAAAATTTAAGACCTCGGCTAAATAAACGAGTACATCATGCTCGGCTAAAAAATGATAAGGTTGTATAATCGTTAGTTCATATTTTCCCAGACGAATTTGTTCAACCACAAAACGTTTTACAAAGTTAGCTGAAACAGCACCAACTTTTGTAAGCATTTCAAGCAGGTCTTCAGGTTTTACTCCACGAGTAGTAAGCCTATCAATCTGTTTGGTAGTAATATGGTTTTTGTCTAAAAGATCTTGTGTTATACGATCCATATGTATGTCTCCTACCAATAGGTGTGCCTATGTGTCATTATTGTATCATAATATTCTTCTATGACCATCGTTTGTGATTGATTACTATTCTTTATATATAAGTTATAAGTAATTTTTTTGTTATTTAAGTCTTGTAACATATAATGATTTCTTTTTCTCGAATGGTCTGCTTTTGAATATAAATCAAACACAATAGACAGTACATAATCTGTACTGGGTAATTTAAGTTGAGTTAACTTATAACCATCAAGTAAGGAGTGCTGTAAGAGTTTCTTTTGCATAAGAATAACAGAGAAATAAGCAGCGTTTGAACGAGACTCTTCAGAACCATCTAGCATAGTAATAGGTACAGCAAGGCGATCAATATAATCTGCATTTAAACAAGAAAAAGCATATAAAGAGATAAACTCTTCGTCTTTTATGTAGGTATTAAATACTTTAAGACCTTCTTTACACGCTTTTTCATAATTTTTATCTTGATAGAGGGGATATAAAGAACTTTTAATATCTGCAAAACTAAGTGTTAAAAAAAGAGAACTTAATAAGAATAAAAATTTCATCTAAATGTCCCTCCTTCTATTTTTCTTAGTAATACATCTGCGGCTGATGATTTTGTTGTTTTTAAATATGACTTTAATGTATTACTAGCAAGTTCATGTTGTCCTAATTTAACTAAAGATTTTGCAAATATTATCCATGACTCTTCAATATTTTTGTCAATTTCATTTGTCATTAAAGCATAATTATATGATTTTTGATATTTTCCATCAGCATAATAACGTTTAGCAATAAAAAGACTTAAGGCAGGATTTTTATTCTTTTTAAAACGACGAATAACATCTTTTAAATCATCTTTTTCTTGATGTCTTGTAATGCTTAAACTTGATTTTTTTGATTTAGGTACAAGTTCGTTGGTTAGAGTTGGAATTTCAATAGACTCTTGTGTATTTAGAGTTGTGTTTTCAGGAGTTGAAGTGGTTTGTTTGATATACTCATCTTGAATATATGGAGAAATACCATCTTCTATATTATCCATAAAATGAAGAGAAGGTTTTAAAACAAGAGTCTCTTTTGGCTTTAATTGAACAGAATATGCTACAGATGTATTTTCATTATAATGATTATCTGTATTTTCTGGAACCTCAATAGCACTTGTAACAGTTTCTTTTTGAATAGTGAGAACTTCTTTTTCAAAATTTTGAGGTGTTCTAGTAATAAGAGGTGCTTTTTCTGTTTTTAAAGGGGTAAAAGGTAAAAACAAGTTTAAGGCAATTACACCTGCAATTACAAAAACACTTGCACCAACAAGAGGTAAATAGCTTTTAATTTTATAACGGAGCCAACGACGCTCTAAATCATGAATATTAAGCATTAATGAACCCTGTTTTTATTGCAGCCATCTCAATGATTTTATTTGAAATACTGCTATAGTTAATTTTAGTAGGTTGATTATCTTCATACCAATCATAAATACTAAAGAGTGAGTCTAAGAGTTTATTAGTATCTCTATAGTTTCCTTTGGTGATATTATGAATACATTTGATATTTTTATTATCAAACATATTTGCAACATCAAAACAGTTGTTTTTCATAAGCTTTTTTTGCACATATATTTTAAGTTCTGCTGCACTTGCATTATGTAACTCTAAACTCTCCCAAATACGGGTTTGGAAATGCTCTTTCGCAATAATATCTTCTTTTTCTGTTTTATGTAGTGTAATAATAAATTTTATTTTTCTTGTATCTGAAATAAGACGAATTTTTTCCATCAATGCAGTTGAATACAGTTGTGCCTCATCTAATAAAACAAGAGGTGTTGTATCAAATTCGTAATGTTCTGATAATTCATGAAATTGAGTAAAATTTAATTCATCAAAAGGACGAACACCATAAATGTCACGTGCTAAAGATTTTAAAAATTCCTCTTCATCTACTAGAGGTGTATGATACATAACAATTTTTTGAGTCTCTTTAAGATCTTCATAGAGTTTGTTAAGCATCATACTTTTACCTGTTCCAGGTTTACCATAAAGTAAAATCATTTTAAGGGGTTTTTTAACAGAGTCTTTAAGTGATTGATAAAGGGTTGAAACGCGGTCGAGTTGGACATACTCTTTCGCGTCTACTACGTCAAGAAAAACTTCTTTCGAAGAGAGGTAAAAACTGCTTTTCATTGATTATAATTTATCGCTTGTTTCTTCTTGAACTTCTTCAATAACTTCTTCTTTTCTCTCATCTTCACGTTCTTTTTGTTCTGCCTCAATTTCTGCATTTTTAGCATCTAGCTCTTCAAGACCTTCTTGATTTTCAGAACGAATAAAGGCTTGAGAATCAAGTTGCTCTTCATTTAGACCACTATACCCAAGTTCAGATAGGGAAATTGTTTGTTTACCATTTTTAATAATATGTGGTTCAACAACAATAACTAACTCTTCAATAGTATTGATTTTTTCCTCATACTTAAATAACCAACCTAAAATTGGAATATCGCCTAATAAAGGGACTTTATTCTCATTAATACTATCTTTTGACTGAATAAGCCCACCTAAAATAACGCGCTCCCCATCTTGAACAGTAACAACAGCAGAAAGCTGACGTTTATTCAAATCAGGTGGAACAGAACGATCAGCTCCCGATGATGCAGCATCAATTGGTAAAATTGTTTCACTTAATGAAGGGTTGATTTTTAAAGTTATTCGACCTTCATCATCAATCTCAGGAGTGATATCTAATAAGATACCTGCGAAAACAGAGTTAATAATGTCATTTTGAAGGGTATTAGCTACACCCCCACCTGATCCTTGCTGATTAGTTGTTTGTGCAAGTTTGTAAAAATATTCGTTACAAACACTTATTAAAGCAGGTTGATTATTTAAGGTCATAATTTTAGGATTAGAAATAGCCTTTACATTACCCTGTGTTTTAAGAAATTTAATCACTTCATCAATACTTCCGCCACCAGCAACAGTTACAATATGTCCATCAAAACGTTCCCCTGGTCCAAGTTCAGTAATAGTGGAGGGTGATTCAAAGGTTCCTGATCCTCTCATATCTTTAAAGTCAAAGCTTAAATCAAAGTTTTGAAGTGCATAAAGTTGTGACCAGTCAACACCTGTTTCATGTTTATTATCGAGTTGTACACCCAGAAGTTTAACATCAATAAGAACCTGTGCTTTCGCTTTTCTTTGTACCTCTGTAAGATATGTTTCTAAACGTTTTAATTGTCGCGGTGTTGCTGAAACAGTAACTAAACCTGCTGTTTTATTAATAATAGGTGCATCTGCACTGTAGTCATCTTCTGGTCTGTTTAAAATAGATTGAAATTCTAAGTCCAAATTTTCCCAAAAAGAGACTTCATCTATAGTTTCAATGGTAATACCACTTTCTGAGTCATTACCACTAGACTGTCCACTTTGAGCACCACCTTGAGCACCACCCTGAGCACCACCTTGTCCTGCTGCAGCTGCTTGACTCTGCCCAGAATTACTACTGAGAGTTACACCTGTAGTTCCTGTACTCTTACGTGTAGTAATAATATAATCAATATCAAAGGTTTTAGTGACTAAATACGAAATATGTAAAATATTATTTTCTAGATTATAAAAAAGGTTGTTCTCTTTTAAAACAAGATCTAATACTTCATCAATAGTGAGGTTCTTTAAATTTGTTTTATTTAACTGTTTACTTAAGA
The DNA here is from genome assembly GCA_024280035.1 of Campylobacterales bacterium. Taxonomy (GTDB): domain Bacteria; phylum Campylobacterota; class Campylobacteria; order Campylobacterales; family Sulfurimonadaceae. Next base: position 11,837 of record JAJRQV010000009.1, on the reverse strand, counting down.
GTTTTTCTGCTTCAGGATCAGTTACAATTACAGTAAAAGAACATTCATCACTGAGTTGATCAACGAATTCATTAATCTGTGTCCCTTTTATAGATGAGATTGAAAAAAGTTGGTAGGTACAATCCGCACTTAATGATGATGTCATTAGCATGGTTGCAGCTACACTACTTAAGATAGTCTTTTTTAATGGTGTTAGTATTGTTTTCATGTTCTTCCCTATTTAGTTGAGATATTTAGATTATCAGTTTTTTGAGAAATAAAGAGTTTAATCTTTTTCTTTTTTTTCTCAAGTACAACGTAGCTACTTTGAATTTGAGTTAGTGTATAACCTCTTGTTTTTTCATTCTCTTTTAACCAATTACCATTGATTAAAGCAGAAGAATTTAAAACCATTTGCAAGGTTAAAGGCTCTTTACTCATGTCCTTTTTTAAAGGTGAGTTTTTATTATCTTTTTTTCTTGTTGAAGTTTTAGCTATACTGGTTTTTTTCCCATCATCTTTAACTTCTTTTTTAACGATAATAAAAGGGCTCTTTATTGAAGCTAAACGACTGTTACTCATTCCATTTCTTTGGGGTTTGATTTCTTCAATTTTTTGATCAACCCAAGACATATCTGTTGTTGTAAAGCTTGTTTCATTTCCATGTTTAGAAAGGTTTGTGTCTAAAGTATTTTTAACAGGTTCAGCATATATTTGTGAAGATAATACACACAGTGATATAAGTAATAATTTTGTTTTCATTAGTATGTAATCCCCCAAACAGAAATTTTCAAATTAGTTTTTACTTTTTGACTTGCAGATAAGTTTAAGTCATGAATATCTACAACTAAAAAACTCTTTTCAAGTGAATTCATAAATTTCATTGTTCGATGAAAACTACCTACGGTTTTTACCTCAATATCAAGAACATGTCCAAAGGTGTTTTTATCATCTGAATATTCATTAGATAAATATCTTAACCTTAATCCATATTTTTTGGCATTTTCTGAGATTGAATCAATAAATTCACCCCATGCTTGCTCATCATAGTACAGACTAGAAATCTGTTCAATCTTATACTTTATGTATTCTGCCTGATCTTTTAGTGCAATAAATTGACTTTTATAACCAATAGTTTCTGCCTTAAGTTGTGCTATTTTAGCTAGTGTATTAAACTTAAGAAAATTCTGATCAGCTCTAAGTTTTTTTTCTACAGCCTTAGTTTCTGCTACAGTCTGTTTATACCCTTGCTCCGCCATATCCCAAAATAAGAAATAAGATAAGAAAATAAGAACAGCAGCAACCATTCCATATGTCATATAAATTTCTTGCTGTTTCTTTTGCGCAAAAGATTTATCAATGTCCCCTAAAAAGTCCTCTAAATTCATTTTAGTACCACCTTTAACTCACTTGAATAGATCTTTTTCTCTTCATCATATTCAATTTTTTCAATTGAAAATCTATATAAAGATGACTGTGTTTTTGTATACCACTCAATTAAGTTTGTAATACGTTTATCTTTTTTTGAAAGTAAATGTAATTTAAACATCTTCTCTTTCGTTTCATTATCTTCTAAAAATAAAATCTCATCAAGTTTAACGTGATACTTGTTTAAGTCTTTTGTTAAGTTTGTGATGCGTTTTGCTTTCATCGGATAGTTAACTTTAACATCATGAATTTGAGAAAGAACAGATTTCTTATCTTCTAAGGCTTGCATCTCATTATCAACTAAGGTTTTCACCTTGTCTCTCTCATTTGTGTGGTGTTTAATCTGGTTTTCTCTATCAAGACGTTGAATATGTACTTCTTGATATTCAGAAGTCATTGCAAGTTTTTTAACCCCTTCAATACCATCCATAATCCAGTAAAACCCAGGATATAACATGGCAACTACAGAAGCAGCAGCAACGGTCATAATCAGTTGACCACTTGCACGTTTAATAAATGGTGGTGGACGGTGAAATCGTGTAAAATTACACTCATATCTGTCTTCAGCCTCAAGTTGAGCGGTAAGATGCATAAGCAGTTGAATCTGATCAATATACCACTCTTCTGTTTCAAAGCCATAATTAAAATCAAAATCGCTTGAATCAAGACCTAAATAAGTCTGAGCATATTCATCCATACCCGCTATGGCACCAATTTCTGAACCGATATAACCCTTATCTATTTTTTCTAATTCAAAGGCACGTTTAGAATAGGTGATGACATCATTAATATGTAAAAATACTTCTCCAAAAAGCTTAATGAGAAATTGTTGATTTTCACTCTCACTACTTCGTAAACCTTCTTCTGAAAGCATTTTAGTGAATTCATTTACTTCTATCTGTTCACCTAAAAGTTCACAAAAACGATCGTGCATTTGAGAGAAAGAATATTTAAGTGATTTTGTATATAAAAACTCTCTGTCTTCATAAAGTGTTAAGAAGGCATCATCCCCTTGAAAATAGATGAAACAGTGAGTTCCATTTTCTTCAATAATCTCTTTCTTATATAAGGTTCTTAGTAAAAGGGGTACTGGAGTAATTTGATCAAGATATTTTATCTGTTCAACTACACCAGCAAAGGCTTCATCAATGCTGAGTGGATCAACTACAAAAACATGATAATTATTGTTAGATTCATCTGTTGAATCTGCACCTTTAATATAATCAATCTGATACTCAATTGCCATATCAAGACCAAGTTCTTCATAAATCTTGTTCTCAATAACATCACCCACATCTTCTTCAGGAATATTTTTACTAACAGCAATAGATGTTGTAATAAAATCCTGAGTTTTAAGATATGAAGTGGCGTATTGATCTTTTAGGTATTGAGGTTTGTCTGCAATCTTTATCTGTGTTGTAGTACTCGTATAATAACTGTTATTATACGGATCAGCAGATATCGTATTTGCGAATGCTTGCTTCTGTTTCATTCATTCTTCCTAGCTACATAATTTAAAATTACCATTCCACAAAAAGCATTGTCTTTATAAAACTCAGCTCTAAACCTATTCTCTTGTTTATCTAAAGAGAATCGTTTTAATGGTCTAGCAATTTTTATTCCCAATTCATTTTTGTACCTTGAGTCCGTAAATCCAATTACATTTAATCGGTATCCTCTTGGTGCATTAAAGACTATATCGTCCATAATTTTAACTTCTGAAGGTAAATGAATAGATTTTTTCTTTCCATCTATTATTGCTTCAAAAGGACCTTCACATTTTTGTATGATAAACTTTGCCTTTTTTAAACGTGAAATCTTTTTATGTCCAATGTACAAATCAATAAACCCATTACTCTCCACAGCACCGCCTAGAGGGTGCGAGAAGTATAACTCGTTCTTATTTGATTGTAGCGGAATAAAACTTAAATATTTTCTTAAGTTGTCTAAATTAAGGGATATATTGCTATTAATGACTACTTTTCCACCCTTTTTTGTCAAATTATTAACATTTTGTGAGTCTAGCTCGAAGTCTCTTTGGTAGGAAATGCCCATAATTTGCATGAATGCTTCAATCGCACGGAGTTGATAATAGACTTTTAAAGCAGTCGTTTGAAGCTCCTTACTGGTCTCAATTGCAAAGGCTGGCTTAGAATTATTAATTGCAAAATAGGTTAAAGAATGTTGCATTTCACTCTTTCTTTTTTTTGTTTTTGTATTTCTAACATTAAACCCATGATGGTCTTGAAGAAGGTGTTTATTTAATTTATCACTAACTTGTTGTGCAATACAGCCTAAGTTCGCGAAACTGCTATTTTGATCAAGTTCCATCTGATCAATAACGCAGGTCTGCCCCCAAGCTCCCGGATTAAAAATTGTATTTTGGTATTTTTGCCTAAAAAAACCGTGTCCATCATGTAGGTTTAAAACAAGGTCAACCTCTTTATCTGTGATAAGAGACTTAATATCTTTAATGATATAAATATCTTTATCAGATTTTAAGATACTTGAAAATTTTCTGTTTAGGTCACCATGAGAACCCCGACGGTTCTTAATAATACTCTCTTTATTAGTATTAGGAACAATCCATAAGGCTCCCTTAGTTATTTTATAATGTTGTGTTAAAATTGCGGCTGCAAAAAAACCGCCAGGTTCATTACCATGAATACCACCAAAAACTAAAAGAGTAGGACCTTTTTCTTTACCGTGCAGTTTATAAAGATCGAAATTTTCATCTGCATAAAGTGAAAAAAAAAGAAAACAAAGAAGAAAATATCGCATCTACTTTTCGGCCAATATAGTTAACATATTGTCAGAAAGTTGAACATAAAGCTCTTTGTCTCCAGTAAATTGATATGACCTTGAATAATAATCTTCATGAAAACTGATGAAATAGATATTTTCTTGTTTATTATTAGGATAAGGAATGATATTGATATCAGAAAATACTATCTGTTTCGATTCAGATTTTGCAAAAACTCTCTCTTTATAGCGTTTAAAGTTTTCTAAGACCATACCATCATGACGTTTAAATGTCTTGTCGTAAAAACTAAGGTATGTCTGTATATTATTATATTTCCACGCTTGTCTCCATTGAAAAAGTTGAGATAAGATAATGGAAAAGGTCTCTTTTTTAAGTTCAGGATAATTGTCTTTATTGATGTATACCAAGGTTTTTGTAAAATCAATTTTTTCTTTTATATCTTCAATATTAGAGTTATTAATAGCAATACATCCTTTGGTATAATCATCACGTTCTTGATGCAAGGGAAGCCCATGTACCCATATTCCAGACCCTTTTTTCCCTTGAACCTTGTCATAAGTATTAGGATAAGAAGTAACATAAGCCAGAGGTCCATAAAAGGGGTCAACATTATCAAGTCTTTGTAATATTTTATAAACACCAATAGGTGTTTTTAAATCACCTTCTTTTTCTTTATCACCCTCTTTTTCTCCTACAAATGCGTAAAACTCAACATTAAGCTTAAAACTACTATTTTGATCTTTACTATAAAGTTTAAGGCTTTTTTCGCTTTTATTACAGGCCAAAATATAATAGATATCCTCCAAATACCCAAATTTAGTGTCAATCTTTTGAAGTTTATCTGTCCAATATTGCTCTTGCGTTAATTTTTCATCAAAGCTCTTTTCAATGGCTTTAATTCCTTTTTTCTGATATAAATCTATAAGAGAATTATCAGCAAAAAGAAGGTTTGAAATGAAGAGATAAAACAGTATCTTCATCTAGAATTTATAGCCCATATCATCAAGGAATTTTTTATCATTTGTCCATCCTTTTTTAACAGAAACAAAAAGATCTAAAAAGACCTTTTTACCAATAAGGTTTTCAATTTGAAGACGTGCACCCTGACCAATACGTTTGATGGCAGAACCCCCCTTTCCAATGATAATTCCTTTTTGAGTCTGTTTCTCAACAATAATAGTTGCACGAATCTTTTCAAGGGTTTTACCCTCTTCAACCTTATCAATTAAAACATCAGACTCATACGGGATTTCTTCAGAAATATTGTCAAAAATAGCCTCTCTAATAAACTCTTTGTAGATATCTCTTAACATTTCTGTTGTTAAATCTTCTGGATCATAAAGATAAGGAGAATCAGGTAGGTGTTTAACTGTCTCATCTAAAACAGTTTCAAAATTAATGCCACCCTTAGAGACAGAAACAGGAATAATAGCTAAGAACTCATCTTGGAACTTCTGATACTCAGTGATTTTTTCTAAAATTTTAGCATTACTAACATGGTCAATTTTAGATAAAAGAACAATATGGGGGCGTTTTCTTTTTGATGTTAGTTTTAAGAACTTTTCATAATCTTCAGTTGAGTCGGTAACAGGGGCAAGAAAAAGAATGATGTCACAATCACCAATAGCTTTAAGTGCCTCTTCTAACATAAATTGATTGAGCATCTTCTCTTTTTCATGAAGCCCTGGTGTATCTACAAAAATAATTTGGTTCTTTTTATGCATAACGATGGCGTTAATACGTTTACGTGTTGCATTTGCTTTTTGAGAAACCATAGAAATTTTTTCACCTAAAAGAGCATTCATTAAGGTACTTTTACCCGCATTCGGACGCCCAACAATAGCAGCAAAACCTGATTTTATTTCAGACATTTAATCCCTTTTTTATAATATATATCGTGCGATATCTTCATCTTCAATAAGCATATCGAGTTTTTCATGAACAAGGTCTTTGGTAATAACAATCTTTTCACCTGCTCTTTCATCAGCATTAAAAGAGATGTCTTCAATCACTTTTTCAATTACAGTATGAAGACGGCGAGCACCAATATCTTCTGTTTTTTCATTGGCTGTATGTGAGAGTTTAGCAAGGGCTTTAATTGCTTTATCATCAAAACTAAGTTCTACATCTTCTACCTTTAATAGTGCTTCATACTGACGAAGTAGAGAGTTCTTAGTTTGGGTGAGAATTTTGTACAGAGCCTCTTCTGTCATAGGGTTAAGCTCAACGCGAAGAGGGAAACGCCCCTGAAGTTCAGGGATAAGGTCAGAGGGTTTACTGACATGAAAAGCACCGGCTGCAATAAATAAAATATGGTCTGTTTTTATTTGTCCGAATTTTGTACTTACATTTGACCCCTCTACAATAGGAAGTAGGTCTCTTTGAACTCCCTCTTTACTGGGATCAGATCGTCCATCATTTTTAGCACTTACCGCGATTTTATCAATTTCATCTAAGAAAATGATTCCACCTGTTTGTGCGCGATTAAGGGCTTCGGTATGAACAGCAGTCATATCTAAAAGTTTATCATTAGCCTCTGTTTTTAAAATATGTTTGGCATCAAAAACAGAAACCTCTTTTTTAAGATCATCTTTGTTCATCCCTGCAAACATTTGAGAAAAAGATTCTTGAACCTTTGCCATTTCTGGAGGCATGTTGGTATCATTAAAATCGATGCTTGCCCTAGGCATCTCAATTTCAATAACCTTTTCATCCATATCTCCATTAATAACACGTTCTTTCATCTTTTCTCGTGAAACTTTATACTCTTCTTTTTTTTCAGCACTTGCCATTAAAGGAAGAGGGGGAAGAAGCTTATCTACAATTTTATCAAGAACATAATTACCAATTTGTTCTATACTTTTTTCTTGATGCTCTTTTTTAACAATGTCAATGGAAGTCATAACTAAGTCCCGTACCATTGACTCAACATCACGTCCAACAAAACCAACTTCAGTATATTTACTGGCTTCAACCTTAATAAAAGGGAGGTTCATAAGCTTAGCTAAACGTCGTGCTATCTCTGTTTTACCTACACCTGTAGAGCCAATCATTAAAATATTTTTTGGCATAATCTCATCTTGAAGTTTTTCCTCAAGTTGCATTCTACGGTAACGTGTTCTTAAAGCAATTGCAATGGTTTTTTTTGCATCATCTTGACCAATAACGTACTCATCTAAGTAAGCTACAGTCTGTTTAGGTGTCATGTTCATTAGTTGTCCAAAGAGAGAAGTTTAATATTATTGTTTGTATAGATACACAGTTCAGAAGCAATCAGTAAAGACTCTTTTACCAGTGCTTCTTCATCCATATTTGCATGGCGTTTAAGTGCTCGTGCAGCAGAAATCGCAAAGTTTCCACCACTTCCAATAGAAGCAATCTCCCCATCTTCAGGTTCCACCACGTCCCCATTACCTGTTAAGATAAAAATATGTTCTTTGTTAAGTACAATCATCATGGCTTCAAGGCGACGTAAAACCTTGTCTTTACGCCATGCCTTTGAAAAGTCAATAACAGCTTTGATAAGGTCGCCTTTACGATTAGCAAGGAACTCTTCAAACATATCAAAAAGATTAAAAGCATCTGCCGTTGAACCTGCAAAACCAGCAAGAATTTCACCCTTATACAGAGTTCTTATCTTAGTCGCATTGTTTTTCAAAACCGAGTCGCCAAAGGTTACTTGACCATCTCCACCGATGACGGCTCTATTTTTACCCTTATAAGCAAGGATTGTGGTTGCATCAAACATAATTACTCAGCTACAATATCAATTTTCATCATCGCATGTAAGCCATGACCAAGTTTCAAATCAATCTCGTGCATCCCTGTCTCTTTCATAGAGAGTCTGTGAATAATATGTTTTTTATCAATTTCTATATTATGCTGACCTTTAACAGCATGTGCAATTTCATCTTTAGTTACTGAACCAAAAAGATGCCCATTTTCACCTACTTTTTTCTTAATGGTAGTGGTGAGTTCTGTTAACTTCTCTTTTACCTCTTTAAGATGTACCAGTTCAGCAGCATCATTTTCAGCTTTTTTCTTCTCTTGGGCATTGTGTTGATTAATGACGGCATTAGTTGCTGCTTTTGCAAAACCTTTTCCAATTAAAAAGTTTTGACCATACCCATCTTTAACTTCTTTAATCTCACCTGCTTTTCCTAGGCCTTTTACATCTTTTGTTAATAATACTTTCATGCGTTCTCTTTCTTTTTCTATTTTTAATTTTATAGTAAGTGAGCAAAGCTCATTTACCCACCTTAACACTAGGGTTTCTTTTCTAAAAAAAACCGCACAGGTAGTGCTTTATTTTAATTAGCTAAAATTTTATTCTGTGTTAAAGTTATTTGTTTTTGTGATTTTAGCAGATTTGTTTGAATATGTAAATGAAGTAGGGCTGAAACAGCCCTAGAGAAAACTATTTATTGCGTGCCTTTCCCGCAATAATAAAACGAAGGGCATTGAGTTTAATAAAACCTTCTGCATCTTTTTGGTTATACACTTCATCTTCTTCAAATGTTGAATACTCTTCATTAAACAAAGAGTCAGCTGATTGTCTTCCCACAACCATAACATTTCCTTTGTAAAGTTTAAGACGTACAACACCATTAACAAACTCTCGAGATTTGTCAATAGCAGCTTGCATCATCTCTCTCTCAGGTGCAAACCAAAAACCATTATAGATAAGTTTTGCATAACGAGGCATCATCTCATCTTAAGGTGAGCAGCTTCTCTATCGAGGGTAATTGATTCAATTGCACGGTGTGCTTTTAGCATAATAGTTCCACCTGGAGTCTCATAACATCCACGTGCTTTCATCCCTACAAAACGATTTTCAACAATATCAATACGTCCAATACCGTGTTTATTTCCGTAATCATTAAGTGTTTTTAACATCGTTGCTGCAGAAATAGTTTCACCATTAAGTGTTACTGGATCACCATGGGCGTAACCAATTTCAATATATTCAGCTTCATCAGGTGCATTTTCCGGAGAATTTGTCCATAACCACATGGAGTCTTCGGGTTCTGCATTGGGGTCTTCTAAGTGTAGACCTTCATAAGAGATATGGAGTAAATTAGCATCCATCGAATAAGGGCTTACTGATGGATTTCCATTTTCATCTAAATGTTTTTTATCAATTGAAATACCATGGTCTTTTGCATAAGCCAAAAGTTTTTCTCTAGAATTTAAGTCCCATTCTCTCCATGGGGCAATAATCGTTAAGCTAGAGTCTTGACCTAAGTAACCCATCTCAAAACGTACCTGATCATTTCCCTTACCGGTTGCACCATGAGAAACACCATCTGCACCTGTGATTTTTGCAATTTCAGCTTGACGTTTTGCAATTAAAGGACGAGCGATTGAGGTTCCTAAAAGGTATTCCCCTTCATATATAGCATTAGCACGAAACATTGGAAATACAAAATCTTTTACAAACTCTTCTTTAAGGTCATCAATAAAAATATTTTCTGGTTTAATCCCAAGTTCTAAGGCTTTAATTCGTGCAGGCTCAAGTTCTTCACCTTGACCTAAATCAGCTGTAAATGTCACAACTTCACATTTATACTCATCTTGTAACCATTTTAAAATAACACTAGTATCAAGACCACCAGAATAGGCTAAAACAACTTTTTTTACTTCTTTTTTCATGAAAGACCTTCTTTTGAGGATTTGGTTTAATTAATATCGCGATTTTAGCTAAAAAAAGATGATAAAGAGATTAATGATTTAAGGTGGAGAAAGAAATTGGAATGAAATTTAAAGTAAGTGGGTGTTTTTTGATGAAAATAACTTCTATTTTTTAGCCTTTTTCATCAAAAATGATGCCCACAATTTCATTCATTTTACCGGCAAGACTCTGTGCTTGTTCTGCTGGAAATCGGCGTATTAAATCTTGGGTGCTAGTGTCAATTACTGAAACATAAAAAACTTCACTACTGTTGTCAAAACCAAAACGTATTGAGGTGTTAAAAGGGCTTAATGACTTATTTAAAGTATCTACTAAGTCTTGAATATCAGATTCACTAATAAGGGGTTTATCATGATTAGACTTTTCCTGAGCTGCTTGAACCTGTGTTTTTACTTCTTGTTCTGGTGTTACTTTTACCTGTGTACTTTGTACTTTTTCTTGAACCTGAGGGTTTTGCTGTACGATTCCATTCGCATTTACTTCCATAACTAATCCTTTAGTTTTAGGCTATATCTTTATAATCGGTACTTAATAAAAATACTTTAATTTAAAATAGGGCAACTTAGTTTAAAAAATTACTTAATTTTAACTCTAGCCTGCTACACTTTGAAAAAACTTTTGGATAAATTTTGTGCAACACTATATACATCTACTAAAAACACAAGAGGTACTTCGACGACTTAGTCTGATTCAACTCATCTCGTATTTTGGTGCATGGTTTTCTAATATTGCGATTTATACATTACTCATTGAACTGAATGTATCTGCTTTTATTATTGCTTTAGTTGCTTCTTTTCATTTTCTTCCTGGTGTTTTACAAGCACCGGTTTCGGGAGTACTTATAGATAAATTTTCACCAAAAAAGTTAATGTTGTCCCTTATTATAATTGAAATTTTTGCAACATTCTCTTTTTTACTTGTAAGTTCAAATAAATGGATTTTTTTACTCTTTATATTGGTTTTTATTCGTATGGGTGCAGCAAGTTTTTATTTTACTTTAGAGATGTCTTTATTACCAAAAATCTTAGACGGTAAATCTTTACAATATGCGAATGAAATACATTCTATTATTTGGTCTGTTTCTTATACCTTAGGTATGGCAGTTAGTGGTTTTCTTGTTTATGAATTTGGTGTGAAAATGGCATTTGTAATTGATGGATTTTTGTTTGTTTTAGCCTTTGTTTTACTTCTTAATTTAAAAATAAATATTGAATTTGAAAAAATAAAAGAGAGTTTTTTCACCACCTTCAAAGAGGGCATTCATTATTTAAAAAAGAACCCAAAAATTGTACATCTTATTTTTATGCATGCGGCAGTAGGTTTAACTGTTTTTGATGCCTTAGTTGCTTTAATGGCTAAAGAGTATTATGCCTCCATTTTAGCTGTTCCATTAGCCTTAGGTATTATTCATGCAACACGCGCGCTTGCCTTAGTTATAGGACCTGTTTTCTTAGGTAAATGGATTAGTAGTGCACGTCTAACTTATCTCTTTTTGTTTCAAGGCTTTGCTATGATTCTTTGGGCAAGTATATTTGAAAATTTTTATCTTAGTTTAGGGGGTGCTTTTTTAACAGGTTTAGCAACAACTACGCTGTGGTCATACACCTATACCCTTATACAAACCCATGCAGACAAAGAATATTATGGACGTGTTATTGCCTATAATGATATGGTTTTCCTTTTAACGGCTTCACTGAGTTCTTTGGTAGTGGGATTATTGCTTGAGTTTTCATGGAATATTTCAAATGTATTAATGAGTTTAGGTTCGGCTTTTTATATTGCTGCAATTTATTATATATATGTCCGAAAACATTATGATATTTAGGAGAGTTTAAATTACCTTCGGGTATTATACGAAAAAAGATAAAAGAAATAGTAATGATATATAGCTATAAAAATGAAGAATACGATTTAACAAAAGTAACACGACTTTATCCCGCAGCTATTGTTGAAGTTCCAGGAGAAGAGGGTGCT
>JAJRQV010000008.1 GCA_024280035.1 Campylobacterales bacterium | reverse complement strand
CTGTTGTAGATAAGCCATCAAGTGAGAAAGGTGAGCCTAAAACTGATATATATGTTCAATTAAAAAATAAAAATATTATCAAGGAGATTAAGGTTTCTGTAAAAAAAATAATGCAGATTTTTTAGAGAATAAAATAAGTGATATAAGAGCAGAAGTTTATTTTGGAGATACTTGGAAAGAAATAGTAATGAGAAATGTATTAACTTTAAAAGATAAGTTTGAGCAAAAACATCTTATTTATAAATATGGACATGATAAGAATGAACCTGGGTCAATTACATTAGGCTGGAGATTTGAATTTTTTAATAAGTTAAATGGTGAACTTTCTGGTGAAATAGATGTAAGTCCTGAAGAAGTTTATAAAGGTCTTTTACTTGATGAGGATAAAAAGAATGCGTTTATCAAAGGAAAAGGGTTTCTGAGTCAGGAATTGCAAATTATTTATTGTTTGTTGATGATATAGCTAAATATAAAACGGCACAAATAATATTAGATGATTTGACATTAATTGATACTTATTTAATTGAACAAAAACCAAAAATATATTTTGCTTGTAAGGCGTTGAACTATAGAACCTTAAATAAACCTCCTAAATGGGAAGGTAATCGACATTTAAGTGTATACGTGAAATGGTCTATCAGTGATGGTAAACTTAAACATGAACTTATTTTTAATAATCCTTTACTCGTAAGAGGTAATCAAGTTGCAGAGACATTAAAAAAAGTTTTGTCACAACTAAAGGTTGTTAGTACTTGCAACTTAGATGAAAAGAACGTACATGACTTTTCAATAGTATCATCAATATAAGAAATATAGATTAGTTAAAAAAGAGCTCTTTATCTAAACAGAGTAACATTTTTATTGCGTATAAAGCACTTTGGTCTTGAATATAATTTCTATCGCCTCTAAAATGACAGGCTTGTACAATTACATCTGTTTTTGAACGTGCAGAGATAAAAACTGTACCCACAGGTTTTAAGTCACTTCCTCCATCGGGTCCTGCTATCCCACTTACAGAGAGTGCATAATCGGCGTCACTGACATTAAGTGTTCCCTCACTCATCTCTAAAACAACCTCTTTACTGACTGCACCATGTTTTTCAAGAATGGCACTGTCTACAGCTAACCAATTGGCCTTTAAAAGGTTAGAATAGGTCACTAAAGAACCATCAAAAATAGAAGATGAGCCACTCTCTTTAGTTAGAAATGAAGCAATAAGCCCTCCTGTACATGATTCGGCAAGAGAGATTTTTTTACCAGCATGAGATAGTTTTTGAATAATAAAGGCTGCAATATTTGAAGCAGGAATAAGTTTTGTATTTAACAAAGAGGTAGCCGAAGAGATAAATTGTGAAATATGCCCATATTTTTTACTCTCTATATTAAGGGTTAACCACTCTTTTACTAAGACTGTAAAATGGAGCTTGACTTCATAAGTTTGTGCAAGAGGCAAAAGAAGGGCATTTGCTGTTTCAATATCCATGTCAAAAATCTGTACATCAGCTGAACGGGTCTCATTCTTAATTAAAATTTGGGGAAGTTCTTCATTTTCTGATGCGGTTAAAACATTAATATGAGATTTTTTATAATGCAAAAGATAAGTATTATCTTCAAAAATAGAAGTAGATGAAGGAATAAGCATATTTTCTTTTAAAATTTGGTTGTCTTGAGTAATGGTACACAGCAGTTTACCTATAACAGTTGAAGCTGATTTTGTCGTAACAATAAGGAGTTGTGCCTCTTTTTTAAGGATACTTTCTAGATGTAAAAATAGGGCATTGTCATTTTCACGATAGTAATAATAGGCGTTGACTTCACCAAGATTTGAGGCAATTTCTCTTTTTATATACTCTTTAAAAGGAGGGTTTACTCTAAACTTTCTACCTATAAATAAGACAATTTTTTCCACGTATAATCCTTGAATTAATTATGAAAAGTATAACATAGTTTAAAAAATAGCATTAATTGTCATACACGTTAAAGCTCCAAGGGCGTGTATACATCAAAAATATCAGCCCTTTTTAATCGCTTTATAGATATAATGCAAAAATTTTAAATTATAAATTGAACTTAAGTTACTATCTTTAGTACCAAAGATCAGTTTCGAATACAATCTAGGATAATAGATGAACTATAAAGATACACTTCTTTTACCAAACACAGCTTTCCCAATGAGAGGGAACTTACTGAACAATGAAGCACCGCGTTATAAAGCGTGGTTTGAAAAAGATGTTTATGCAAAGATGAAAGCAAACCGTAAAGACGCGGAATCTTTTACCTTGCATGATGGCCCTCCTTATGCCAATGGGCATATTCATATTGGACATGCCTTAAATAAAATCTTAAAAGATATCATTATTAAACAGAACTACTTTAATGGTAAGTCGGTTCGTTTTACGCCAGGTTGGGACTGTCATGGTCTACCAATTGAGCAACAAGTCGAGAAAAAACTGGGTGGAAAACAGAAAAAAGAGCTTCTAGAAACGCATGAAGTACGTAAACTTTGTAGAGAACATGCCGCTAAATTTGTAGATATCCAAAAAGAGGAATTCAAAGAGTTAGGTATTATTGCTGACTGGGACAAGCCTTATGTAACAATGGATTACAAGTTTGAAGCAAACATCTACCGTACCTTATGTTCAGTAGCTAAAAAAGGTCTTTTAACCGAACGTTCTAAACCTGTATTTTGGTCATGGGCAGAAAGAACAGCCCTTGCAGAAGCTGAAGTTGAGTACGAAGATAAAGAAGATTTCTCAATTTTTGTTGCTTTTGAACTTTCGGATGAGGCAAAAGTAAGAGCTTCGATTGAAGGCGATGCTGCTTTAGTTATCTGGACAACAACACCTTGGACCCTTCCTGCCAATACAGGAATCTCTTTAAACCCTGAAGAGAAGTATGTACGTACACAAGATGGTTATATTGTTGCGGAAAAACTTTATGGGCAGATGATTGAGCAAGAAGTGCTTAACGGTAAGATCGTTCAAAGCTTTGATGCGACTGTTTTTGATAAGCTTCATACCATTAATCCTCTAAATGGACGTGCTTCTACTATTGTTCTTGGTGAGCATGTTTTAATGGAAAATGGTACGGGTTGTGTTCATACGGCTCCGGGTCATGGTGAAGATGATTACCGTGTAGGGCTTAAGTATAATCTTGAAGTAGTTATGCCTGTTGATGAGACAGGGTGTTATGATGAGACAGTGGTAAAAGACCAACTTCTTCCAAACCCTGAAGAGTTTGTAGGTAAACATATTTTTAAGTGTAATGACACCATTAATGAACTTTTGGGTGACAAACTACTTAAAGTTTCTAAGTTTATACACTCGTATCCACACTGTTGGCGTTCACATACGCCACTTATCTTTAGAGCAACACGTCAGTGGTTTATCTCAGTAGATGAAAATCCTGAGGGTGAAGAAAAAACCTTAAGAGAAATCGCAATGGAAGGGGTTGATGAAACTTCTTTTTATCCTGCAACGGGGCGTAAACGCCTGACTTCTATGGTTGAAAACCGTCCTGACTGGTGTATCTCTCGTCAACGTGACTGGGGAGTTCCAATCGCATTTTTTAGAGTAAAGGCTACGGGCGAAGTGCTTCTTGATGAAAAAGTTCTGAACTTTACCGCGATGGTGTTTGAGATGCAAGGTTCAGATGCTTGGTATTCATTACCAACAGAACACCTTCTCTATCCAGGTGCAGGTTATAAGGCAGATGAAGTCGAAAAAGTTACGGATATCTTAGATGTATGGTTTGATTCAGGCTCGACTTGGAACTCTGTTTTAAAGTCTCGTAATTATGATGCTGGAAAATATCAAGCAGATTTATATCTAGAAGGTTCTGATCAGCACAGAGGTTGGTTCCAATCGTCTCTTTTCCTTTCTGCGGCAGTTGAGCATAAAGCACCGTATAAAGCACTTTTAACCCATGGTTTCACTGTGGATGCTAAGGGTGAGAAGATGTCTAAGTCTAAGGGTAATGTTATTGCTCCTGAAAAAGTCATTAAACAGTACGGTTCAGAGATTTTACGTCTTTGGGTAGCCCTTTCTGATTATCAAACCGACTTGAAAATCTCGGATGACATCTTAAAACAGACAGCAGAACAGTACAGAAAAATTAGAAATACTTTTAGATTTTTAATGGCAAACATTAATGATTTAGAGACTATCGGTGAATACAAAGACTTAGGTCTAATGGATCAATGGATTGTTTCTAAAGCCAGTGTTGTATTTGATGAGGCACAGAAACTTTTTGGTGAGTATAACTATGTCCAAGGAATGTCAGTGATTACTAACTTCATTGTTAATGAGCTTTCAGGAATTTATTTAGCCGTAACAAAAGATAGTCTTTATTGTGATGCAAAAGACTCCGTGACACGTAGAGCCTCTCAATCAGCAATGGCAATTATCTTAAAACCATTACTGCTTCTTCTTGCTCCGGTACTTACGTATACAGCAGATGAAATTTTAGAAACACTTCCTGCACTTCTTAAGGGTGAGGCAGAAGATATTTTTGATTTAGTGTATACGCCTATTGATGCACCCGCTTCTTTATTTAATGAGGTCTATATGTCTGAGGCAAGAACACAGTTCTCTGTGATTGTAGATGCACTTAAGAAAGAAAAAACGATTAAAGATACTCTGGCTTTAGTTATTGTGACTAAGAGTGAGGTGGTTAATGCTTTAGAGGCAACAGACGCTGAAGACTGGTTCCAAGTTTCTGGAATTGTAAGTGAAAGTGTGGGTGAAAACTTTGGAAGCTTCGAAGTTCAAGGCGACAAGTTTACTATCTTTAAATCAACAGATTTTAAGTGTCCACGTTGTTGGAAGTTTAAGGCTAAGGCTGAAGAGTCATTGTGTACACGTTGTGAAGAGGTAATGGCGTAATGCCACTCTTAAGTGAGCCTATACCGTTCTCTTTTATTTTAGAAACGGTGGGTGTTCTTTTTGCACTTATAGCAGTTGCAATTTATAGTATAAAGATTAAAAAGGAAAACATGTGATTACACTCAAAGAAGCACTCTCCTTATCAGCAGATGAGATTAAAGCTTTTCGTGAAGAACTTAAATCTGAGATAGAAGCAAAAAAAGAGTTAAATGCTTATGTTGGAATGGAAGAGTCGGGCGAAGGTATTCCTCTTTTAATTAAAGACAATATTCAAGTAAAAGATTGGTCAGTAACGGGTGGTTCTAAAATTCTTCAAGGTTATATTTCTCCTTATGATGCAACCGTAATTATAAATTTGAAAGCTAAAGGTTTAGCCCCTTTTGGTAGAGCAAATATGGATGAGTTTGCAATGGGTTCAACTACAGAAAGTTCGTATTATGGAAAAACCTTAAATCCAATCAATACAGACTGTGTTCCTGGAGGAAGTTCAGGGGGTTCAGCAGCTGCAGTTGCAGGAGGTATTGCTATTGCTGCCTTAGGTTCTGATACGGGTGGTTCTATTCGTCCACCTGCTGCCTTTTGTGGAATTGTAGGGATGAAACCTACTTATGGACGTGTTTCTCGTTACGGTTTAGGGGCGTATGCAAGTTCTCTTGACCAGATTGGACCCTTAACGCAAAATGTTGAAGATGCGGCTATTTTATATGACATGATTGCAGGATATGATCCAAAAGATTCAACCTCTGTTGATATGGATTATGCACCAGTTTCAACAGCACTTAATCCTGAGCGTAAACTTCGTATTGCGGTACTTCCTCATTACCTAAAAGATGCTTCGGCTGATATTCAAAAAGCTTATGTGGATACGATAGAGGTTTTAAAAGCACAAGGGCATGAGATTATAGAAGCTGAACTGTTAGATGCTAAGTATGATATTTCTGCTTATTATGTAACCGCTACAGCCGAAGCCTCTACAAATCTTGCCCGTTATGATGGTATTCGTTACGGCACACGGGCTAAGGGTGATAACTTAAAAGAGACCTTTGTTAAATCTCGCTCTCTTGGTTTTGGAGAAGAGGTTAAGCGTCGTATTCTTCTGGGGAACTTTGTTCTTTCATCGGGTTATTATGATGCGTATTATGTAAAAGCGCAAAAAGTACGTCGTCTGATTAAACAAGACTTTGAAAAAGTATTTGAGACAGCTGATTTGATTCTTTCTCCTGTTGCACCAAATACAGCCAATAAAATTGGTGAATTGCAAGACCCTATGAAAATGTATCTTTCAGATATGTACACCATTTCAATTAATCTTGCAGGATTACCTGCTCTATCTTTACCGGTAGGAATAGCTAAAAATGGGATGCCTGTTGGTCTTCAACTGATTGCACCTGCTTTTGATGAACAAACTCTATTTGATGGGGCCTTAGGCCTTGAAAATGCACTAAAAGGATAATTATGAATATTAAAAAAAGAGCACTTACATTTGCTGATGTTTTACTTGTACCTCAGTACTCAGAAGTTTTACCAAAAGAGGTAGATATTTCTACTAAACTGACTAAAAATATCTCTCTTAACATTCCAATGGTTTCAGCAGCAATGGACACCGTAACTGAGTATGAAGCAGCAATTGCTATGGCGCATCTTGGTGGTATTGGTATTATTCATAAAAATATGGATATTGAAACACAAGTGGCTCATGTTAAAAAAGTGAAAAAAAGTGAAAATGGTCTGATTACTGACCCGATTTATGTACATTGTCAAACAACCTTAGGTGAAGCCAGAGCAATAATGGCAAGAGCAGGAATTACAGGTGCACCTGTTGTTGATGAACATAATAAATTACTTGGAATTCTTACAAATAGAGATATGCGTTTTGAAAAAAATGATGCCGTTTTAGTGAATGATATTATGACTAAAATGCCTCTTAAAACAGCAGAACATGGTGCAACACTAGAAGAAGCTAAAGAAATCATGCATACAAATAAGATTGAAAAACTTCCTGTTGTGGATGCAGATGGAAACTTAAAAGGTCTTTTTACACTTAAAGATGTAAAGAAAAATGTAGCATATCCGAATGCAAATAAAGATGATTATGGACGTTTACGTGTGGGTGCAGCTATTGGTGTGGGTCAAATGGACAGAGCTACAGCCTTAGTTGAAGCGGGGGTAGATGTTTTAGTACTTGATTCTGCTCATGGTCATTCTAAAGGAATTTTAGACTCAGTTAGAGCAATTAAAGAAGCCCTTACTATTGAAGTTATTGCGGGAAATGTTGCTTCTGCAGCGGCAACCAAGGCTTTAATTGATGCAGGTGCTGACGCGGTTAAAGTTGGTATTGGACCAGGTTCTATCTGTACAACTCGTATTGTTGCCGGTGTAGGTGTTCCTCAAATTTCTGCTATTGATGAGTGTGCCGCTGAAGGTGCTAAATATGGTGTTCCAATTATTGCTGATGGTGGTATTAAATTCTCAGGTGATATGGCTAAGGCTTTAGCTGTTGGTGCTTCATGTATTATGGCAGGTTCACTTCTTGCTGGAACAGAAGAAGCTCCTGGAGAGACTATTATTTATCAGGGTAGAAAGTTTAAATCTTATCGTGGTATGGGCTCAATTGGCGCAATGCAAAAAGGAAGTACTGATCGTTATTTCCAAGAAGGTACAGCAGCTGATAAGCTTGTACCTGAAGGAATTGAAGGACGTGTTCCTTTTTCAGGAACAATTTCTGATGTTATTCATCAGATGCTGGGAGGAGTTCGTGCTTCTATGGGTTATTGTGGAGCTAAAGATATTCCAACATACTGGAAAAATGCAGAGTTTGTTGAAATTACATCAGCAGGGCTTAAAGAGTCACATGTTCATGATGTCGTTATTACGCATGAAGCACCAAATTATCACGTTTAAGATGTGATGATGGTGAAGGAGTGATGGCTTCGCTTAAGTGTAGATGCGGAAGAATCTATCGCTAATGGATATAAAATAGTGCTAAAGTTCAGTTACTAAATAAAAATAGTAATGAACTTGGCTAAGGGGGCATAAGATGAATTTTCATCCCTTGAAGGGAAAAAATTAATGTTGTGTCCTTCTTTAACATAGCAACACAGTTGTCACGCTAACTATGGAAAACAGTTTATTGGAAAACAAAACCTTTATTGGGTTTGGAAAACAATGATACGGAAAACAAAAGGTAATATATTATGAAACAACAAACTACAGCCCTACATTCGGGTTATATAAAAGATTCTCAAGGTACGATGGCTGTACCTCTTTATCAAACAACTGCGTATGCTTTTAAAGATGCTGAACATGCGGCAAACCTTTTTGCTCTTAAAGAACTTGGAAATATTTACACACGTCTGATGAATCCAACAACAGATGTATTTGAAAAACGTTTTGCTGAGGTTGAAGGTGGTGAGGCGGCTATTGCTGCAGCCAGTGGAATGTCTTCTATTTTCTTTGCGATTACAAACTGTGCTGAAGTGGGTGATAATATTATTTGTGCTTCTCAACTTTATGGGGGAACCTTAACCCAAACCCAACATACGCTTAAGCGTTTTGGTATTGAAACACGATATTTTGATGTACATAAACCTGAAGAGATAGACGCCTTAGTTGATGATAAAACAAAATGTATCTTTTTTGAATCTTTAACAAATCCAAGTGTAGATGTTGCTGATATTTCTGCTATTACTAATATCGCAAAAAAGCATAATATTATTTCAATTGTTGATAATACTGTAGCCACACCAATTCTTTGTCAACCTTTTGAATACGGTGCAGATGTTACCGTACACTCAGCAAGTAAATATACTACAGGGCAGGGGCTTGCTATAGGTGGTATTTTAGTAGAGCGAAAAGGTTTACTTGAGGTATTAAAAGGGAATCCTCGTTATCCTCAATTTAATAAACCTGATGAGTCTTATCATGGTTTAGTTTATGTGGATGTACCTCTTCCTGTCTTTACACTTCGTATACGCCTAAGTCTACTTCGTGATGTGGGAGCCGTTCTTTCCCCTTTAACTCATGGTTATTTATTCAAGGTTTAGAACACCTAAGTATTCGTATGAAAGAACACTCTAAAAATGCCTTAGCGATTGCTGAGTTTTTAGAGTCACATCCAAAGGTTCTTAAGGTAAACTATCCAGGGCTTAAGTCAGACTCTAATTATGTAAATGCTTAAAAATATTTTAAAAATGGATTAAGTTCAGGGCTTTTAAGTTTTGAGGTTAAGGATAAAAAGACAGCAGGAACAATTCTTGATGCCGTTGAGCTTTACTCTATTGTGGCAAATATTGGAGATTCTAAGTCAATTATCACGCATCCTGCCTCAACAACACACCAACAGCTTTCTGAAGATGAACTGTATAGATGTGGAGTTCCTGCTGGAATGATTCGTCTAAGTATTGGTTTAGAAGATACAGATGACCTAATTGCTGATTTAACTCAGGCATTAGAAAGAGTCTAAGTGAAAGTACAAACAAAAACAGCACATTTTACGAATCCTCTTTATTTAGAAAGTGGTCGTATTATTGAGCCTTATGATATTACCTATGAAACTTATGGTGAACTTAATAGTGATAAATCCAATGTTATTTGGGTGACACATGCCTTAACAGGTTCACATCATGCAGCAGGAACGTATGAAAATGAGACAAAAGCGGGCTGGTGGGATGCTTTAATTGGTTCAGGAAAAGCTCTAGATACAGATAAATATTTCATTATCTGTACAAATGTAATTGGCTCATGTTTTGGCTCAACTGGACCCATTTCTGATGATTATGCTACACAGGTACCTTACCGTTATAAGTTTCCCGTAGTGACTATTAAAGATATGGTTAAAGCACAGAAAATTCTTTTTGACTCTTTAGGTATTTATAAACTTGAAGCCATTGTAGGTGGTTCTATGGGGGGAATGCAAGCCTTACAAGCGGCAGTTGATTTTCCTTCATTTGCAAAGAAAATAATCGCACTTGCTACGACACATGCCACACGTCCATGGGCAATAGCCTTTAATAAGATTGCACAAGAAGCGCTTCTTGAAGATCCTGCCTTTAAAAAAGGGCAGTATGACCCTGCGGATATAAAAATAACAGGCTTAGTTGGGCTGGCTGTGGGAAGAATGGCAGGGCATATCTCTTTTCTTTCGCCTGATTCTATGGATAAAAAGTTTGGACGTGAGTATAAACGTACTGATGGTTTGTATGAACTCTTTGGAAAGTTTCAAGTTGAGTCATATTTAGAGTACAATGGTTATAACTTTACCAAATGGTTGGATCCTCTTTCGTACCTGTATATTACGAAAGCAATTAATATTTTTGACCTTTCAAGAGGGTATGACTCTTTAGAAGAGGCACTTGAGCGAATTAAGTCGAAGTTGTTCTTGATTAGTTTTGAAGCTGACCTACTGTTTGAGCCAAAAGAGTCCAAAGAGATATATGATATTATGCAAGATATTCATCCTAAACAGCAGAGCTCTTACTTAAATGTAAATAGTTCATACGGGCATGATGCCTTTTTAGTAGAAGTAGATAAATTTGAAAATTATATAAGGAAAGCTTTAGATGCCTAAGGAAAATTTAGTAGATTTTGAAAAAAAACTTGAAGATGCCAAAAAAGTTTTAGAAAAACTTATGGACCCTGAACTTACGCTTGATGCCAGTGTTAAGTCTTATAAAGAAGGAATGAAAACACTTCAAGATGCGCAAAAGATTTTAGAAAATGCCACCTTAGAGTTTGAAAAAGTACAGGCTGAGGGAAACTAAAATGAGAGCAGCAATACTTCAAATCCCTTCGGTAGGCATGTCTGCTGCAAAGTTTGATTATTATCTGCGTATTGCTAAGTCAAAGGGATGCCGTGTAGTTGTTTTTGGAGAGTACCTTTTAAACCGTTTTTTTAAAGAGCTTGAAAAAACACCTATTGCCATGATTAAAGAGCAGAGTGACCATCATCTAAAAACATTAAAAGCCCTTTCTAAAGAGTATGGCATAACTATTATTGCTCCTTTAGTGATTGTAAAAAAGAGAGAACCTTATAAAACGATAGTAAAATTTTCACCCACATCAACAACTTATTATCATCAGCAAATTCTTATTAATTATAAACATTGGACTGAAGAGAAGTTTTTCGCTAATGAAATTGCACCTTTTAAAGCACCACTAATTTTTAGTATAGAGGGGTTTAAGTTCGCTGTTATAGCAGGTTTTGAACTTCATTTTGATGAATTTTGGAAAGAGATAAGTGCCAAAAATGTAGATGTGGTTTTATTACCAACAGTATCTACCTTTGAATCACATCAAAGGTGGCGTGAACTGATTAAGATGAGAGCATTTACGCATTCATGTTATGTACTAAGAGCTAATCGTATAGGTGATTATCAAGAAAATGAAAAAATTACATGGAATTTTTATGGAGACTCTTTGGTGGTTTCTCCTGATGGTGAGATAGAAAACTCATTAGGCAACCAAGAAGAGCTTTTGATGATAGACCTTGATAAAAAAGCAGTTAAAGCTTCTCGTAAAGGTTGGGGATTTAAAGAGGCACTTACTAAACGTAAGTGAAATTTTAATGAGAACTCTTTTTTTATTTTTATTTATATTTAACACTTTTCTTATAGCAGAAGTTGTTTTATCAAGTAAAAATCAAGATGTTGAACTTCATAATCTGGTTTATTATGAAGATAAAACAGCTACCTTGAGTTTTCATGATATTAAAACAAAAAAATTTTCTATTGCAAAAACTAAGGTTGCCAGTTTTGGTTTTACCTCTTCGGCTTATTGGTTCAAAGTTATTATTAATACAAAAGAAGATTCCAAACTTTATAAATGGTGGTTAAGTATCTCTTATCCTCTTTTAGACAAAATAGACCTATATACCTGCGATAAAAACAGTAAATTAATCTCAATACATAAAAGTGGAAAACTTCGACCCTTTAGTGAAAGAGAATTGAACGACAGGAACTATATTTTTCAAATTAATCCTCATCAAAAAAGTCAGATACTATATATTCGTGTAAAAACAGACAGCTCTATGCAGGTACCTATGAATATCATGAGTTCTGAAAAACTCTTTTATGAATCACGAAACAGTTGGGTAATCTCAGGAATTTATTATGGAATATTTCTTCTTATTTTCTTTTATAATGCTATCTCATTTGCTTATACTCGTACAAAAAAATATTTTTATTATTTAGTTTTCATCTCTTCATTTATTATTTATCAACTCTCTTTAGACGGGCTTGGAATGCAGTATTTTTGGTCTAATTGGGCATGGATGGTAAAACATGGAAGTGGAACGATAATGGCAATGATGATATTTTTTATTGTTCAGTTTTCAAGAGATTTTTTACATACATCAAAACATACGCCACGTGTAGATATTGTTCTTGTTTTTATTGCCATATTAATGTTAATACTTATGAGTATTGCCGTTTTTAAACCTTATGGTGATGTGATACTTATAATTGCGGGTGTTTCTGTTCTTTTACCTCTATTTTTAATTTATTCTGCCATAGTTGCGTATAAAAGAAAATTTTATCCTGCACGTTTTTATCTTATAGGTTGGGGCGCTTTTTTACTTGGTTCTGTACTTTTTGCAATGAATAAATTTGCATGGATTGAAGGCTATGCTTTTTTAGCATATTCTCAACAATTAGGCTCTGCCTTAGAGATGGTTTTCCTCTCTTGGGCATTAGCAGACTTACAAAAACAGTCAGAAAATGAGTATATAGAAAAACTAAATGGTTTAAATAGTTTACTCCAAGAGAAGGTCGATGAGAATCTACTCTTGCTTCGAAAAAATGATAATGTTTTAATTGAACAATCGCGTTTTGCAGCTATGGGTGAGATGATAGAACAGATTGCACATCAATGGAGACAACCTTTAAATACCTTAGCCCTATTAAATCAAAATTTTTATTTTAAAATACAGCTGGGTACTGTTCAAAAAGATGATGCGGTACAGACACATGATAAAATTAATGAACAGTTGCAATATATGTCGCAAACTATAGATGATTTTAGAAACTTTTCTAATCCCAAAAAAGAGAAAGAAAATTTTTGTGTTGAAGATGTTATTAAAAGTACACTCACGCTCAGTGATGGGAGTCTTAAAGAGGTGAAAATCAAGACACATCTTTTTAGTGATACAAATCATTATGTATTAGGAATTTCACAAGAGTTAACTCAGGTATTAATGAATCTGATTAAAAATACACAAGATGCAGTTAAAGAGAAAAAGATTGAGAGACCTATTCTTAAGTTTTTAGTTAAAGAAGATGAAGATAATGTGCTTATTCGTATTCAAGACAATGCAGGTGGTATTGATGAGGATAAGATAGATAAGATTTTTGATGTCTACTTTTCAACAAAAGGTAAGGGTGGCTCAGGGCTTGGGCTTTATATGTCAAAAGAGATTATCCAAAAGAGTATGAAGGGAACTATTCAGGTTGAAAATGTAAAAGATGGTGTGCTTTTTATAATCAGTTTACCCAAAGGAGAGAGATGATGTTAGAGTATTTTAATCGACAGGTACAGTTGTGGGGTGAGACACGTTAATAAATGAGAACTGCTTCTCATTTTTAGGGTCGGAACCAGAGTCGTTGTGCAAGCACCGACGTCGGAGTCCATAAGTTGAATATCGTAAAAGTTTTAAGGATAAGGGAATTGAATGATGTTAGAGTATTTTAATCGACAGGTACAGTTGTGGGGAGAAGATATTCAACTCTCCTTACAAGAAAAAAAAATTGCTATTATTGGTTGTGGTGGATTGGGTTCGTCTTTGGCATTTGCCTTAGGCGCCTCAGGCATAGGTGAAATTCATCTGATTGATTTTGATGAAGTTTCTGTACATAATATTCATAGACAGATTGCTTTTAAAGTAGGCGATGAGGGTAAATTTAAATCAGCAGTAGTAAGACAAAGTATTCAAGACAGATGCCCTTATGTTAAAGCAATTGAGCATAATTGTGATTTTGAAAGTTTTTCTAAAAAAGGGATTGAACTGGATCTAATTATAGATGCTACAGATAATTTACCTGTACGTTCTAAGATAAATTCGTATGCTCAAAAGATTAACAAACCCTGGGTATATGGTTCTGTTGAAGAGTTCAATGGGCAGGTCTGTTTTTTTGAAAATTCCTCTTTTGATGTGTTTAAGGTGAGTGATAAAAAACCAGGGGGAATTGCTGCACCGATTGTTATGCACATTGCCTCTTTACAAGCAAACCTAGCCTTACGGTACTTAGCTGGGCTTAGTGTAAAAAAAGATTATTTGTATTATCTCTTTTTTAATGATGAAGGTGAACTTGTTACACAAAAGTTTGGATTGCCTACGACTTAGTAAGCAAAATGGTTGGTTTAATTATAAGGTAGAAATATAATTTGAAACTTCTATAATTTCTTCATCGCTAAGGGGTTTACTCTGACCTTTCATTACGGCCTTCATTTTTCCACCATAGGTTCCATTATTATATCCATGTAAAGCAGCTTGTGTCTTTTCACTTGGCCAACCTGCAATACTTTGTGATGCACTTAAGGCAGACTTTTTCCCATCTTTACCGTGACATGAAGCACACTTAATATATAAGGTTGGACCATGTGCAGGTTCAGCAGTAATTTGAGCAGTGGCTTTTTCTTGAGTATGAATATTTTTATTGGTCTGTTGTACCACATTTTGTGCCTGTGTAATGGCAGAAATTTTATCATCAACTACTGTTTTTGTCTTTTTGTCTTCACTTGGAGCACTACTACAAGCGCTTAAAAGTAAAAGTGCAAGGCTAGAATAGAGAATAGTTTTCATATAAATATAGGTCCTTTAAAAAATATAATAAACTTCTTGTATGCAATGCCCTAGGGAAGGACGAACAGAGCTATACGTAAAAAGTCTATTAGTTAAAATTTATAGAATAATAGTCTTAACTTACTAAGTATGTGATTGAAAGCAATGTATAAAGATTAGTTTAAAGATTAGTTTAAGTTATAAAATCTTGTTTATACTTGAATCTTATAGACTTTTTTATAATTTACTGGATAAAACACCATTATAACAAGGGAGTCTTTAACAAATCCAATAGAATTAAATATAAAATTAAGGTAAAGAGTTTTATAATTAACTAAATGGTTAGTTAGTAAGGCTTGAAATGAAAGAAAAAATTAAACGAGATGCTGTTGCTACTAAGGCAAAGATTGTTAATAATGCGATACAACTCTTTAGTACAAAAGGTTTTGATGCTACAAGTGTGGATGAAATTGCACAGGCTTGTGGTGTCAATAAAGCGATGATTTATTATTATTATAAAAATAAGTCAGGGCTTTATGAAGAGGTGATGTCAACTTTAATGGAATGGATTTACACTCAGGTGAATAACTCTTATGAAAAAAACTTGCATGAACCTCTTTTAAGTCTTAAAGCCTTTATTGATACTTATACCAAACATGCTTTTCAATATCCTTATTTTCCTGCACTTTTATTAAGAGAATTGAGTGATAGTGGTGCTCATCTTGCTGAAAAAATGTTTTCTAAAATGCGTCAGATTTTTAGACTTTTAAGTCAGATTTTAAAAGAGGGTGAACAACTGGGCGTTTTTTGTGAGGTTAAACCTATGATGGTGCATTTTATGATTATTGGTACAATAAACTTAATGGTAACAACACAAGCCTTACGTGAGAAAGTAGGTGAGTCAAATGAAGAGAATCTTGATGTATGTGCGCAGTGTGATGAAGAAGAAGTCTCAGCATATATATTTGATAAGATAATAAAAATGTTAAAGGCTGAAAAATGAAAATATCGTTTATAGTATTAATACTTCTTACGATTAATCTTTATGCTATGAGTATGCAAGATTTATTTGTAGCACTTAAGGCTAATCCAAGTACCAAACTGGATGAGCTTAGTGTTCAAGAAGCGGATGTAAGTGGGGAAAAAGTAAATGCAAAACTTTATCCTAAACTTACACTCTTTGGACGTTATGATAATTATAGCTCGCCTACTGGTTCCGTACCTGTTCCACCAAATTCATTGATTGAAATGGTGCAAAATCCTGTTGATGGTCAGCCTTTTGGTTATAACATTTATCGTGTTGGAGGTTCATTTTCCATGCCCATATTTGTAAAGTCTATTTATACTTATGCCGAACAAGCTAAAAAAATGAAAGCCTCGTCTAAAGAGAAGAAAAAAATTAACCTTTTGCAAAATGAGGCAATCTTGGTAGGTACTAATGCCTCTTTACTCTACTTTCACGCCTTAAGTGATTCTTTGAAAAGAAAAGAAAAATCTTTATTACAAACTCAAAGGTTTTTAAAAATTAAGGTAAAAAGTGGTCGTTCTGCTGAAGCAGAACTATATAAGTTTAATGATGCCCTTACTCAAGTTGAAATTTCACTTAATAATATTGCCTTAGAAGAACAAAAGGCGTATTCGCAAATTGAGGTTCTTACTGATATTAAACTTTCAAAAGCATTAGATATGATAAAAAAATCTGAATATATAGAGGGTGAATATGTCTCTTTGCGTCCTTTACGTACAAAAGCACAAGCCTTAGATTATGGTGTTAAGGCAGAAGAAGAGAAGGTATGGTGGCCAAGTTTAAATGCAGATGGAAGTTATTCACGCTCTTTTACTAAGGCATACAATAATGATGTACATATGTATGAAAACTATGGGCAAGTTGGTCTGAGTTTAAGTTTTGCTTTGTTAAATAAGGAAAATAATGTTGCGGTACAAGAGGCAAAAGTAGCTTCGATGAAGGCAAAAACACAACTTAAAAAAGAGAGCTTGAAAATGAAATCACAGTCTCATGCACTTTCTCGAAGTTTAGAACTTTTAGATAAATCTGTACGCTTATATCAAAAAAGTGTAAAAGATAAAAAAATCTTACTTGATATTGCAAAAGTGAGTTTTAATAATGGTCGTTTAAGTACGGAAGAATACTTGCGTTATGAAGATGATTATGTAGCAGAAGAAGCAAAACTATATCAATCACAGGCACTTTCATGGCAGACGCTTATGCAGTTAGCTGTGATTTATGGAAATAATATTGAGGAGATGGTTCAATGACAACTAAGGCAAAAATTATAACAGTAGTAGGTTTAGCATTTTTAGTAATAGGAGGTGTTAAAGTTATTCAGAACAAGCGTGCCTCTTTAGATGCTCAAGAGGGAATGGTAGTGTATTCTATACCAGTGAAGACAATAAAAATTGAACGTAAACCTGTTGAACTCTATTTACCTTATCTTGCTCAAGTCCAAAGTGATACGAGTGTGGTAATCTCTTCACGTATTAGTGCACGTATTAAGTCTTTAGCCCATTGTGCTAGTAATGTTAAAAAAGGAGAACAAATTGTCTCCTTAGATGCACGAGAGTTAAAAGAAAAATATCTTGCCTTAAGCCTTCAAATTAACTCCTTACAAGCAGATATATCTGCTACACAAAGTGCCTTAAGTACGCAAGAAGCAAGCCATCTAAGAACAAAAGAACTTTTAGAAGTAAAAGGGGCATCACCTGAGAGTTATGATAAAGAAGAGACATCTATTATTAAGTTAAAGTCAGCACTCAAGTCTTTAGCCAATAAGATTAAAATTCTTAAACTTAGTCAGAGAGAATTAGATGTTAACTTATCTTATGCCTTATTAACAAGCCCTGTAGATGCAGTTGTAGCAAAGTGTTATATGAACGTGGGTGATATGGCAATGCCCGGTAAACCACTGCTTAAGTTAGAGTCTAAAAAGGGCAGTACTTACTTGTTCAAGTTGCACCTGAAATGCAGCCTAAGTTTATTCGTTTTAATGATAAACTTTATCCTCTTATCTCTTTGCACAATACTGTTAATGGGTTAGATGAATACAGAGCAGACATTATGAGTAAATATAATGAAGGGGCACGTATTAATGTTGATTTAATTAGTTTTAAAGGGGAGGGTATTTATGTTCCTTTTGATGCACTCTTACAAAAAGAGGGAAAAAACTACTCTTTTATTGTTCAGGGTAAACAGACTAAGGTTAAAGAGGTACAACTACTGTATACGGGATTAAAAGGGGGCGTGATAAGTGGTTTAGATGTAGATGATGAAATTGTTGTAGCTAAAAGTGATATTTTATTGAAACTACTTGCTGGTGTAGCTATTACTATTAAGGATAAATAATGTTTGAGTTTTTTCATAAACGCCCCCATCTTATTTATAGTGTGATGGTTGCGTTCTTCTTTTTAGGTATATATGGATTAATCACTATGCCTAAAAACCTTTTTCCTGATTCAGAAAGACCAACCGTAATTGTAATTACTAAGATTCCTGGTGTAACGGCACAGGTGGTAACTAACACCGTCTCAAAACCTATAGAAGAAGAGATATCTAGACTGGCGTTAATACGTGATATTAGCTCTACAAATATAGCCAACTTTTCTATTGTTAAAGCCGAGTTTGAGTATGAAAAAGGCTTAAATGCAGCAGCAGTTGATGTGAATAATGCTCTTTCTATTGTACGTGCTAAACTCCCTTCAAATGTTTCACCCGCTATTTATACAGTAGGTGCATTTACCTTACCTGTTGATATAATTACCCTAAGTTCTAAAAACAGTTCACTCTCTTTAGCTGATATTAGAAAAATTGCAGATAGTTTTATTAAACCTGAACTTTTAAGTAATCCTGAAATTGGAAATGTTGAGGTATATGGTGGTTATAAGAGTGCAATTAATATCCATATTAACCCGATTAAAGCCAATCGTTATGGGATTAACTTAGATAACTTAGCAAAAACGATATCTGCACTTAATCGTGATGTTCCTTTAGGTTTTACTAAGGGTAAAGAGGGCTTTTTTACCCTAACTTTTTATGGAGAGAAAAGTCAGGTCGCGAGTTTAGAACAACTTTTTATTAAACCCAATGTACATTTAAGTGATATCGCAAAAGTACAGTGGGGTTATGAAAAAACCTTTTCTTCTTATTTAGGAAATGGAAAAGAAGGGGTTGCCTTAGCCATTCAAAGAGCTCCAGGGGGAAGTGTTTTAGATGTTAGTACTGTGGCAAGAAAAGAGATGAAGAAGTTGGCGCAGACGTATAAAAATATTGAATTTTCTATTAGTGATACCCAAAGAGATCTGATTGAAACCTCAAATACAAATATGCTTGAAGCCTTAAGAGATGCGGTTATTTATACATTGATTGTATTAATGTTTTTTTTAGGAAACTTTCGTGCTGTTTTAGCCGTGGGTCTGTCGATTCCTATGGTGTTTTTTGGAACAATGGCGATTATCTGGCTTTTTGGCGGAGAGTTAAATATTATTGTGTATACCGCTATTATTCTCTCTCTTGGGCTATTGATTGATGATGCAGTAGTTATTATTGAAAATATTGAACGTCATATTTCTAAGCTAGGAGAAGTTCCTGATGTTGCTGTAATTAATGGGACAAAAGAGGTGCTTCTTCCTGATTTTGCAGGAACACTTTCAACCAGTGTAATTCTATTTCCATTGATGTTTGTTGGCGGATTTCCAGAACATATTTTTCGCCCACTTATTAGTACCTTACTGATTGCACTTCTTGTATCGTATGTACTGTCGGTTACTTTTTTACCACATATTTCACGTTTTTTATATCGAAATGGTATTAGTGAGAAAAATAAAATTGAGAAATTTTTTGAAAGTTTATATCTGAATACCATAGGTCGTTTTATTGCTCCATATTTAGGTCTGCTGCATTTTTCTAATGGTAAAAGGTCATTATTACGAAAGTTACTGATGACCTTTGGTATTTTGGCTATTTTAGCCTTAAGTGTAAAAAATGTAATGCCTATTATTGGACGTGATGTAATGCCCCCTATGGATACTGGTATTGTTAAAGTGCATCTGAAGTTTAGTAGTAATGATACGGTTGAAAAAGCACGTGAAAGTCTGATGCCTTTTTTAGAGTGGTTGCATAAGCAAAAAGAGGTGAAAATGAGTTCTGTCGCCTTTGGTAATGAGATGGGGATACTCTCTTTAGGAAGTGGAAACCTTCCAAGTGAAGCAACAATCACCATAAATTATGTGAATCGATTTGAACGTAAAAAGACGATATGGCAGATAGAAGAGGAGATAAGAGACCAGCTTCATACCTTAGAGGGTTTAAAAGAAGCAGATGCCTTTGATTTTGGTGCTACTGCACTGTCTAGTATTAAGGCTCCTTTGAATATTCGTCTTAAATCAAGCTCTTATGATGGGTTACCAGAAAAAGCAGATGAAGTGATTAAAGCAGTTGAAGGCATTAAAGGTCTTAAAAGTATTTCTAAAAGTTGGAGTAATGACTTTACAGAGGCAAATGTAAAAATAGATATTAATAAGGCTCTCTCTTATGGGTTAACTCCCTTAAGTATTGCATCTCAACTACCTATTAAAGGGCAGATTGTCTCTTTAGAAGGGAGTCTAGCCTCTATGAATACACAAGGGGTAAGACTCTATCTTGATGGAGATTTTGCTTACAGCATACAGAGCCTTAAAATGCTTCCGATTCAGACAAAAACAGGTCAAATTCCTCTTTCAGCTGTGGCAACAATTGAGTATGATTTAACCCAGGCAAAAATTGAGCGTGATAAGATGCTGTATAGTATTGATGTGGGTGCTTATCGCTCTAAACGACCGGTATCTATCATTACAGATGATGCCAATAAAAACCTTGAAAACATTAATCTTTCTGGATTTTTTCTTTCTCAAGAAGGTGATATCGCAGAGATATATGATAGTACAAAACGTATCTTAAAAGCAATTGCTATTGGTATTGTTTTAGATACCTTATTGATGATAATTATCTTCCGTTCGGTGCGTTTGGCATTAATAATGATTTTTATTTTACCCCTTTCCATGATAGGAGCTTCGTGGGGAATGTTACTCTTTGATAAACCCAGTTCAATGCCAAGTATGGTAGGGATTTTACTCCTTTTTGGGATTGTGATTAATAATACGATTATTATTACAGACTTTTATCGAAAATATAGAGAAAAAGAGTCTGCTTTTGAATCTGCATTAGAGAGTATACGGGTGCGTTTTAGACCTGTTATGATGACCACGTTTGGAACAATTGCAGGAATGATTCCTATTGCTCTAGAACAAGCTGTTGGACTTGAACGTCTTTCTCCTTTAGCTGATGTTGCCATTGGTGGGGTGATTGTAGGTTCATTTTTAAGTCTTGTGTATCTGCCTATGTTTGCGTATAGCTTTGATAAAGATACTGCCATTAATAAAACTAAGGTAAATTAATGGTATAATCGCGAAAATATATATGTAAAGATTATGACCTAAATGCAATTTGAATCCTACCCTTTTGAAAAACTTACTACCCTTTTAGCAGATATTCAACCTGCTAAGGGTAAAGAGCTTATTGCGCTGACCATTGGTGAGCCACAGTTTGAAACCCCTGCCTTTATACAAGATGCCCTAAAAGAAAATGTTTCACTTCTAAAAAAATACCCTAAAACGGCGGGTGAGGCTGAGACTAAAGAGGCGATGAAACGCTTTAATCAAAAACGCTTTAATCTTAAACTTAAAGATGAAGAGATTATTCCCTGTTTTGGAACACGTGAAGTGCTTTTTAATTTTCCTCAATTTCTTCTGTTTGATGTGAAAGCGCCTGTTATGGCATTTAGCAATCCTTTTTATCAGATTTATGAGGGTGCTGCGATTGCAAGTCGTGCAAAAATGGTTTTATTAAATCTTAATGAAGAGAACGAATTTAAACCTGAAATGAGTGAAGAACAGATGAAAGAAGCTGACTTAGTTATTTTAAATTTTCCCAATAACCCCACGGCTTCTGTTTTAAGTCTAGATGAACTTGGAGAGTGGGTTAAGCTTGCCTTAGAATATGATTTTGTCCTTCTTAATGATGAGTGTTATTCAGAAATTTATACATCTAAGCCTCCCCCCTCTTTACTTGAAGCCTCTGTTCATGTTGGAAATGAGAGTTTTAAAAATACAGTAGTCATTAACTCAATTTCCAAACGTTCGTCTGCCCCAGGCTTACGTTCTGGTTTTATTGCAGGGGATGCAAATATATTAAAAGACTATATACAGTACAGAACCTATGTGGGCTGTGCTTCTCCTCTTCCTCTTCAATCAGCAGCGGCAGCAGCATGGTTAGATGAAGAACATGTAGCAGATTCAAGAGAAATTTACAAGAAAAACTTTGAGATAGCTCAAGAGATTTTAGGAACACCGATACCTAAGGCTAGTTTTTATATCTGGTTAAAAGTAGAGGATGAGATTGATTTTACAAAACGACTGTTTTGCGAGTTTAATGTTAAAGTACTTCCTGGTTCATTTTTAGCCCGTGAAAATGAAAAAGGTGAAAATCCAGGTAAGGGCTATGTACGTCTTGCCTTGGTGCATAATGCTCATACCACGCGAGTAGCTTTAGAGGCGGTGAAATTATGTCTGAACTCTTAGTTCAAGTTCGTGAAAAATCTATTGAAGCTGTACATGAGGGAGATATTAAAGCCCTTTATGCACTACTTGAAAATCATCATACGGAACTTACAGATGAGATTGAACAAGGTTTATATGGGAATATCTTAGATTTAGCCTTAGAATTGTTAACGAATACCTTAGAAATACAGGCTCAATTATCATTAGAAAATGAGCAAGAAAGATATACCTTAAGAGCGCTGTATGAGTATGCAATCTCACACTATAGTGCCGCACAATATAATGACGCTAAGGCACTTTTTGAGGTTTTAGAAGGTACAGCTAAAGAAGAAAAATTTCAAAAATCAATGAAGATCCATGCCTTAGCCTGTGCTCAAAAAATTAATATTGATGACTTTTTAGATAAGTATTGTGAAGTAAAAGAGAAAATGGACGATTTTTATATTACAGAGTTTAATAAAGAGGCACAAAAATTGCTAGATGAGAGTGAATGTAGCTCATGTTAGTCTTTACCCTAATGCCTAGAAATAGCATAGGACAGACAAGATACAAAAGGGTATCGGCGTTTAGCGTCAGAAAGGTAATTAAATGAAAATACACTTTATAGGTATAGGCGGTATTGGTATTTCTGGTTTAGCAAAATTTATGTTGGCACAGGGGCATGAGGTATCAGGTTCTGATATTTCTGAAACAGCTATCACTAAAGAATTAGAAAAACTAGGAATGGACTTAACTATTCCTCATAATACCTCTGCTATAAAAGAGCAAGCCTTAGTGATTCATTCGGCGATTATTCGTCCTGATAATGTAGAAGTCATTGCTGCTAATAAGAAAAACATTAAAGTCCTTGCTAGAAGAGAAGCCCTTCCTTTTATATTAGAAGGAAAACAGGTGTATGCAGTATGTGGTGCTCATGGAAAGAGCACTACAACGGCAATTTTATCTTCTGTTTTAGAAGGTTCTGCAGTCATTGGTGCAGAGTCAAAACAGTTTGGAAATAATGTACGTCATCATGAAGGAAACCGACTTCTTTTTGAAGCAGATGAGAGTGATGGAAGTTTTTTAAATTCTAACCCTTATTGTGCAATTGTTCCTAATGCAGAACCTGAGCATATGGAGTATTATGATTATAACTTTGACCGTTTTTATGAGGCATACCGAACCTTTATTGCTTCAGCAAGTTTACGTATCATTAATGCAGAAGACCCTTTTCTTTCTACTATTGAAGGTGAAGCGATTCGCCTTTACCCCAGTAAAGATATTCAAAACTTAGAATTTGTTCTGATTAATGATGAACCTCATACCCGTTTTGAACTTTTAGATATGGGTATGTTTGAAGTATGGGGATTTGGAGAACATATTGCCATTGATGCGGCTTTAGCCATTTTAGCAGCAGTGCATACTGAAGATATTGAAGAGGTTAGAAAAAACCTTCTTGGTTTTAAAGGTATTAAAAAACGTTTTGATATTATTAATAAAAATGATTCTATTTTAATTGATGATTATGGACACCATCCTACCGAAATTAAAGCGACTTTAGAATCGGTAAAGGCTTATGCTGACTTAATGGGGATAGATAAGATTACTGCGATTTGGCAGCCGCATAAATACAGTCGTACTATTGATAACTTGGATGCTTTTATTAAATGTTTTGAAGGGGCTTCTGAACTTATTATTTTGCCGGTATGGGCAGCAGGTGAAGCAAAGCGAAAGATTGATTTTGAAGGTGATTTTAAAGCCTATCCCCCTCTAATGGCAGACAGTGTAAAACGTTCTAATAATGATCTAGACATTATTAAAGACAATAAGGTACTTAAATCTTTAGACAAGGGTCTCATTGTTGGTTTTGGTGCAGGTGATATTACCTACCAACTTAGAGGAATTGCTTAATGGCTTACCTTCTTGGTATCATAGTTGTATTGATTCTTTTTTCAGTTTTACATTTTTTTACTGAAATCTCTTTAAAGCAAAAAATTATTACCGTTGTTATCTTTGGTTTGTTTATCGTTGGTGCGTATTTGTATAACCAAAATACACAAAACATACGTTTACATTTAGAAAGTGTTCTTTTAGAATATACACATGGTGAAAAGATTGTTTGTGATGGTGTCAATGTAAGTAAAGAGGAGTTCTCTTATAGTTCAGGAACACAAACCTTTATGGGTATAAAAGATACACAAATGTATGGAAGACTTCTTAGTTTAGATAAATGTCAATAAGCAGTGAAATTTCTACTCAGTTAGATCTGAGCTCCTTTCTTTCCCAATTTCAAGATTTTTTAGCACGTGATAAAGCTCTCTACATAGAGGGTGACCAAAATCGCCATTTTAAAATTATTAATGAGCTTGATGCTTATGAATTTAAGGCACCTTCAAAGGTAAAAAAACTTAATTCGGCATTAGCGTACCTAAAAAAACAAGGACAATTAAATTTAGAAGATATTTTTGAATTTGTAAAAATAGTACGTTACTTTCGTTATCTTCAAAAATTTGATTTTGATGGAAGTTTGGGTACATGGATTCATGGTATTGATATTCACCTTGATTTTGATGAGATAGACAGATATTTTGATGCTAAGGGTGAATTTAAAGAAGATTTAGATGAAGATTTATATGCCATGAACCTTCGTTTAAAACAGCTTAAAGACCAGCTTAGTGCCAGTATGAAACGTATTTTATTTACAAAAAAACTAGAGATGTATTTAGTTGATAGACAGGTACACTTCTTTAATGGAGAAGAGTGTCTTCTTCTTCGTCCAGGCTTTAATCATTACCTTAAGGGAAATATTGTTGGGCGTTCATCATCTGGATTTTTTTATGTTTCTCCAGATTCTATTTCAAACCTTAAGGCTCAGGTAAACTCAGTTAAACAAGAAAAAGAGGCAAAACTGTATACCTATGCGATTGCATTTTCTTCGTCTATGTATAAGATGCATGGATTCTTGCTTTTTATTAATAAAAGTTTTGATATTTTTGATCACTACCAAGCTAGAATTCTTTTTGCTCGTTCTAAGAACTTACATATCTTAAAAGCGCAAAAAACATCAGAAATTATTCTTAATGAATTTAAACATCCCGCACTCTCTAATGCTAAGTCTATTAGTCTAGACTTTTCAAAATCTGTTTTAATGATTACGGGTGTTAATGCGGGGGGTAAAACTATGTTACTTAAGGCAATACTTTCTGCTGCGTATTTAGCAAAGTATCTTATTCCTATGCCAATTAATCCAAAAAACTCTGTGATTGGTACCTTTAAAAATATAGAAGCTATTATTGATGATCCTCAAAATGTAAAAAATGATATTTCAACTTTTGCAGGTCGAATGCTCTCTTTCGCCAAACTCTTTAAGGAAGAGAACATGCTTTTAGGCGTGGATGAGATTGAGTTAGGTACTGACTCCGATGAGGCGGCAGCTCTGTTTAAAGCGATGTTAGAAGCCTTAATGAAAAGAGGGGTAAAGATTGTTATTACCACTCATCATAAACGTCTTGCTTCTTTAATGGCACTGAATGATGAGGTTGCTTTAATGGCAGCGATGTATGATGAAAAAAATCGTACACCAAGGTATGAATTCCTTCAAGGTATAGTAGGAAAATCGTATGCTTTTGAAACAGCATTGCGTTATGGTGTACCTCTATCTATTGTGAATGAAGCGAAGGTGGTTTATGGTGAAAATCATGAAAAACTTAATGCCTTAATTGAACGTTCTTCTGAACTTGAACGCTCTTTGCAAGATAAACATAAAAAATTAGATAAAGAGCTTGAAGCTATATATGAGCAGAAAAAAGAGCTTAAAGATGCTAAAGAAAACATCTATAATGACTTGAAACAAGAGAAGTTTATTCTTGATGAAGCCTATAAAAAAGCGATTAAAGAGGCTAAAACTGCTGTAAAAGCTAAGGATGAGAAAGAGCTTCATCGTGCCTTAAATCGTGCCAATACTGAACTTCCAAAAAACAAAGCACCCCATACAAAAGTCACTACTGATCACTTCTTTAAAGTGGGTGATGCAGTTCAGTATAGAAAGTCACGTGGTATTATTACTTCAATGAAGAAAAAAGAGGCAACGGTAGAGGTTGAGGGAATGAAACTTCGTGTTAAACTTGTTGAACTTAAGCCTACGCAAAAAGAGCTTCTTAAAAAGAAAGAGCACTCTATTGTGACCATAGACACACAAAAACGTTCAGGTTTAAAACTGGACTTACATGGTTTACGAGGTGAAGAGGCAGTTGAAAAGCTGGATGTTTTTTTATCAGATGCTTTGATGGCAGGTTGGGATGAAGTCTTGATTTATCACGGTATCGGAACTGGTAAACTGGCTTATGCGGTTAAAGAGTTTTTAAAGGTTCATCCTTCAGTGAAGAAATTTTCAGATGCCCCTGCACATATGGGTGGTTTTGGAGCAAAGGTAGTAACGCTTTAGGTAAAGAAAAGATGAGGTTTCCTCCATTATGATATAATAAGAAAAATTGATTTCAAGAGGCTTTATGGAACATCTTCATGATTTAATGGAACTGGGAAAAGAACTTCGTATTTTATATGTTGAAGATGATGAAAATTTGCGTTTAGAAACCATTAAAATTATAGAACGTATTTTTGCTAAGGTTGATGTAGCAAGTGATGGGAAAGAGGGGCTTGCCGCCTTTAAAACCATGAAGTATGACCTTGTTATTACCGATATTGAGATGCCTAATTTAAATGGTATTGAGATGAGTAGAAATATTCGTAGTATCGACACTAGTATACCCATTGTCGTAGTTTCTGCTTATTCTAATACCGAGTATTTTATGGAGTCTATTGCCATTGGTATTGACTATTATATTTTAAAACCAATTAAGATGCCTCGTCTTATTGACACTCTTTTTTCAGCTGTAAAACGAATTGTATATAAACGTATTGCAGATACCTATCGTCGTCGTGAACTTCAAGTTAAGGTTCAAAGGGCTTCAGCTTCTATTCTTTCTGAAATCACTAATGTCTCTCCTAATCCAACTATTGTTTATTCTAATGGAAGTATTACCTTTATGAACAAGGCATTTACTAAACTATTTGATGATGATGATTTAAAAAAATTGATAGAAAATGAGAATCATTTGTGGGAATTTTTAAACCAGAAAATCTCTATTGATAGTGTTGTTCATGCTGAAAATGACTTTATTGAACAGTTAGATAATTTTGAAGCGGAAGGAAATAAACATAAGATCTCCCTTCGTACTAAAAATGGGCGTAAAATCTTTTATGTTTTTAGAAATGTACTTCAATTAGCCGGAAGTAAAGATACGGCAGTGTATACTTTCAATGATATTACAGTAATTGAGTACCAAAAAGTTCAAATTGACCAGTATAACGAGCATATGAATGACTTGATGTATACAAAATATAAATCAACAGAGGTCTCAAATCAAGCTGATATTATTGATAAAATAAAATTTTAGCGCGGCATAACCTCAGAACTAAGCCCTCTTTATGGACAATAAATGACACACGAAACTTACCTAGAAAATATTAAGACCTTAAATAAATATTCGTATTATTATTATGTTTTAGATGACCCTATCACGACGGATGAGGTGTATGATAAACTTTATCATGAGGTACTTGAATATGAAGAAAAAAATCCTGAAAAACTGCAAAAAGACTCACCTACACAACGCGTAGGTGATATTGTTTCAGAAGGTTTCAATAAAGCAGCTCATCTGAGTAGAATGTGGTCTTTAGAAGATCTTTTTAATAGTGAAGACCTAGAAAAATGGTTAGATAAAACAGCTAAATTAAGTGAAAACATATCTTTTTATTGTGAGCCAAAATTTGATGGAGCAAGCCTAAATCTGATTTATGAAAATGGTGAACTCAAACAGGCTATTACCCGTGGAGATGGTGTTATTGGTGAAGATATTACGCAAAATGCAAAAACCATACGCTCGATTCCTTTAAGCATAAGCTATAAAAAGCGTTTAGAAATTCGTGGAGAGGTGGTAATTTTTAAAGATGAATTTGAAAAAATTAATCTTCAGCGTTCAAAAGAGGGGGAATCTCTTTTTGCTAATCCACGAAATGCTGCTGCAGGAAGTTTACGGCAGTTAGACTCTCGTATCACCTCTTCGCGTAATCTTGTTTTTCTTCCTTATGGAATTGGAGAAAATGAATTAGAACAGCCTCTTTTAAGTGAACGTATGGCTTTTGTGTATGACTTAGGTTTTAGACGACCACCCCTTCGCTCTTTAGCTAAGGGTTTTGATGAAATTGAAGAGATTTATAAAGAGATGGTAGATAAACGTGATAGTTTTGACATGATGCTTGATGGTATGGTGATTAAAGTCAATCAGATTGAAGCTCAAGAAGAGATGGGATACACAGTAAAAAATCCGCGTTGGTCATCAGCCTATAAATTCCCAGCAGTAGAAAAAATAACGACGATTAAAGAGATTATTTTACAAGTTGGACGTTCGGGTGCGGTTACCCCTGTGGCTGTTGTTGAACCAACTCCTATTGAAGGAGTTGTTGTGGAACGAGCAAGTCTGCATAATTTTGATGAGATAGACAGAAAAGATATTCGTATTGGTGATAAGGTAATTATTCTTCGTAGTGGGGATGTTATTCCTAAGATTATTAAGGTTTTAACGCAGGATAGAACAACACAGGTACCTTATATTAGACCAACACATTGCCCTGTATGTCATTGTGAGCTTTTAGATGAGGGTGCTTTAACGAAGTGTCAAAATCTTCAGTGTTCCTCTCGTGTGGTAAATTCTATTATCTATTTTGCCTCAAAACCCTGTTTAAACATAGATGGTTTGGGTGATAAAATTGTTGAAAGACTTTTTGAAGAGGGGCTGATTAAGTCCGTGATTGACTTGTATGATTTGAACTTAGAACAACTTCTTGCCTTAGATGGTTTTAAAGAGAAAAAGTCTAAGAACTTAATTGCCTCTATTGAAGCCTCTAAGGGTAAAGAGTGCTGGCGTTTTATTAATGGCATGGGTATTGAACACATTGGCGAAGTGGCTTCAAAATACCTGTGTGAAAACTTTGGGCTTGCTTTTACGAGCGCAACAAAAGAGAAACTTTTGAGTATTGATGGTATTGGTGAAGAGATGGCAGAATCTTTCTTAGAATTTATTCGTGTGAATGAAGTTTACATTCAAAGACTACAAGCAGCCCTAGAACCAAAAGAACCCACAGCTAAGGTTGAGGCTGAAGAGAACCCGTTTAAGGGTAAAACAGTAGTACTAACAGGTTCTATGAGTGAATCACGTGGAAATATTAAAACCATGTTAGAATCTTTGGGTGCAAAGGTTTCAGGTTCAGTTTCTAAAAAGACAGACTTTGTTATTTATGGAGAAGATGCCGGTTCTAAATATGATAAGGCTGTTTCACTTGGGGTTGAAGTTATCACAGAAGTATATATGCGAGAGCGTATTAAGTCGCTTTAATTATTTTATAATGTTTCAAAGTTTGAAGATTCTTTTTGTCTGAAGTTATATGAAAAGTATCATGTAGAATTTAGTTAATAAGAATTATCATTAGAGAATAAATAAGTGTTTTTATTCAAGGATACATTATGGAAACGATGGGGTGTACCTCTTTGGAAAATTCCTCCTTAGAAACTGTTCCAATGACTGCGATAGAATTTAACGAGATTTCGGATATACAGCAAAAAGTTTTACAGATGGTAGCTGATGGAGGATCTCAAGAAACAATTTTAATGAGTTTGTGTAAGTTAAGTGAGTCTTTGTTACCAAACTCTGTAGCCTCAATTATGATTAAAGATGAAAAAACAGGTCTAATGAGTGTCCTTTCTGCACCAACAATTCCTGCTGATGGTCATCAGGCGCTAAGAGACCTAAAGCCTGGTCCTGGTGGAGGTTCATGTGGAAATGCAGTGTATAAAAATCAACCTCAATATGTAAAAGACACCTTTAAAGATGAGAGATGGGAAGATATACGTAATATTGCTTATGACTTTAATCTCTGCTCTTGTTGGTCAATGCCCATACGAACAAAAGAGGGTGAAGCGATAGGAAGTTTTACCTTGTCTTCTTTTGAGCATAGAGAACCTTCTGCTTTTCATAAGATGCTTTTAGATGTTTCGGCTTTTATTGTAGGTATTGTCTTACGTAGACAACAAAAATAATATCTAACTAAAATTTTCAGCTTTGACTTACTCAAACTTGTTACACTTCGCGTTAAATAAATAGATTGGATAAAAACTATGGCGTATAATAAACTAACAGAAGAAGAAGCGTATGTGATTTTACAAAAGGGTACTGAACGACCTTTTTCAGGGGCACTTAATGATAATAAAGAACAAGGTGTTTATACCTGTAAACAGTGTAATAGTCCACTTTTTAACTCAGAAGACAAGTTTGATTCAGGCACAGGTTGGCCAAGTTTTGATGATACGATTGCCGGTGCAGTAAGAGAGATTCCAGATGCCGATGGTCGACGTGTAGAAATTGTATGTAAGAACTGTGGTGGTCACTTAGGTCATGTATTTGTAGGTGAACGCATTACACAAAAAAGTACACGTCATTGTGTTAACTCTTTGTCTTTAAACTTTATAAAAGAGTAAAAATTCCTAAAAAATTCTTGTTTATACCTTAGTAATTATATCCTCAGATAGGGTATAATCCGTATATGATTAGACTTGACCAATATTTAGTAGAAAACAAGCTTGTAGATAGCCGAAATAAGGCTCAACAACTCATTAAAAACTCAAAAGTTAGTGTTAACAAAAAAGTTATTACGAAGGCATCTTTTAAGATTTCAGATGAGCTTGTAGAGCTTGATGATGAATATGTGTATGTTTCGCGTGCAGCACATAAACTTAAAAACTTTTTGCCTCTTTTACCTTTTGAGGTGAAGGGGCTTAATGCCTTAGACATTGGCTCTTCAACGGGTGGTTTTACGGAAGTTCTTTTAATGAATGATGTGGCTTGTGTACACTCTGTGGATGTAGGTTCATCTCAACTTCATCAGAAACTTTTAGACGATGAACGCGTTATAAGTATAGAAAATCAAGATATTCGTGAATACAAGAGTGAAAAAGCCTTTGAACTTATTACCTGTGATGTCTCGTTTATCTCTTTATTGAATATTTTAGAAGCGATAGATAACTTGAGCTCACAATATATTATCCTTCTTTTTAAACCGCAGTTTGAAGTGGGTAAGAATGTTAAGCGTGATAAGAATGGTGTGGTAGTTGATAAAAAAGCAATTATGGCTTCGATGATAAAATTTGAAGACACTTGTTCTCTTTTAGGTTGGCGTAAGGTACAGATGGAAGAATCCTCTGTTACCGGAAAAGAAGGAAATGTGGAGTACTGTTATTATTATGTTAAGCGATAAAATAGATTCGATTGCCATTGGTGGTTTTGATGGTATGCATGCGGCGCATCAATATCTTTTTTCTGAATTAAGTGAAGAAGGAGCTGTTTTAGCCATTGAGACAGGTTATGCAGATATGACACCGGGTAAACACAGACAAGATCATACGCATTATCCGCTTTTTTATTATGATTTAGAAGATATCAAAGGTTTAAGTGGAGATGCTTTTATTACTAAGTTAAAAACAGATTTTCCTAAGCTTACGAAGATTGTTGTTGGTTTTGATTTTCATTTTGGAAATAGACGTTCATGTGACTCCTTAGATTTAAAAGAACTTTTTGATGGAGAGGTTATTGTTGTTGATGAGGTTAAGGTTGAAGGCGTTGCTGTTCATTCGCATAAGATTCGTAAATTACTTGAACAAGGTAGATTAGAAAAGGCTAATCTTTACTTAGGGTATAACTACCAACTTAAGGGAAAGGTAGTTTCAGGGCAGGGTGTAGGAAAAGAAAAACTAGTGCCCACCATTAACATAGAGACCTTAGGGTACCGCCTTCCTAAAGAGGGGGTATATGCTACAATGACTCGATTGGATGATGACAAGCTATATCCTTCAGTAAGTTTTATTGGTCAAAGACAGATTACAGATAACTCTTTTGCCATAGAAACACATATCTTAGCTAAAGAGGTTAATGTGAGCAAAACAGCAGAAATTTCATTTTTACACTATATACGAAAAAATCGAGCCTTTGAGTCTTTTGAAGAACTAAAAGAGCAGATTAATTTAGATATACAAGAGGCAAAAAAAGTCATAAACTTTTTAGCACTGTAGTCAACGCTAGCAAAGAAATTAAGTCAGCGTAAATGGCTAAAATGGATTAAGGAGATTCCTTATGAATAGAACATGGATTTATTTAATAATAGCTGGTATTTTTGGAATGAACTTATGAAACAGGTAATAAAAAAATGAAGCCTTTTATTCTTTTTTTATTGATACTCTCTTTTTTAGATGCAAATGCCTTAAAGTCTGAATCCTCTCCTTATCTACAACAGCATAAAAATAATCCTGTTAACTGGTACCCTTGGGGAGAAGAAGCTTTAACAAAGGCAAAAAAAGAGCATAAACTTATTTTTCTTTCTATTGGTTATTCAACCTGTCACTGGTGTCATGTTATGGCTTATGAAAGCTTTGAAGATAAAGAGATAGCGGAGCTTTTAAATAAAGACTATATTGCTATTAAAGTTGATAGAGAAGAACTTCCACATTTAGATAAACTCTACCAAAATCTTCATATATTACTTAAAAATCGTTCAGGAGGATGGCCCTTAACAGCCATTTTAACTGAAGATGCAAAAGCTTTTTTTGTGGGTACTTATATTCCACCCACTGAAAAATACAGCCTAGAA
Organism: Campylobacterales bacterium; assembly: GCA_024280035.1. Taxonomy (GTDB): domain Bacteria; phylum Campylobacterota; class Campylobacteria; order Campylobacterales; family Sulfurimonadaceae. The sequence goes on along the minus strand of JAJRQV010000008.1, from coordinate 2,047 downwards.
GGAATGCTAAGTCTTCTTCCTCGTTTAGCTCTAGCCTACGAAAAAAATAAAAAAGAGATAATGATAAAGGCAGAGCTGATTCACAAAAAAGTCTTGGCCTTTGATGCCCATAATTTTAAAGCTGTATCACTTAAACTTGATATTATAAAAAAGGTGTTTTTGGCATTTCAAGAGAACTTTGATGATATTTATTACGGTTTTTCATACCAGCCAAAGTTTCCAGAGAGTTCGAAGATAGATCTTTTATTTGATTTAGATAGTTTGGGGGTTGAGGGTGCAAAAGAGATGGCACTCTTAATACTTAGAGAAATGGCACTGCATGGAATTTATGACCAAGTCGAAGGTGGTTTCTTTCGTTATAGTGTAGATGCTACTTGGGAGATTCCTCATTTTGAGAAGATGTTATATACCAATGCAGAACTTATTCCCCTTTACCTTAAAGCCTATAGACTAACAAAGGATGAACTTTATAAAAATATTGTAAAAGAGACAATCTTTATGATAGAAAATCGTTTTGAAAACAGGTCTGTCTATTTTTCGGCTTCTGATGCTGATAGTCATCATGAAGAAGGGGGATTTTTTACTTACTCTTATGAAGAGATGATGCAGTATATGCAAGGGCTTAGTAAAAAAGATAAGAGCGAACTCATTAATGACCTTGAGCTTACTCGAAAGGGTAATTTTATTAATGATAAAGAGGCTTTTGAAGCTAAAACACATATCAATTTTTACTCAAAAAAACGTCCAAAGAACTTTGAGAAGATTAAACCAAATCTAGAAGCCATACGTAAAAATAGAGACTACCCTTTTATAGATAAAAAGATTAATACAGCTTGGAATGCGATGATGATAGAAGCCTTGTTTCGTTCTGCCGCAATTGATAAGAAGTATGTGAAGCTGGGGAATGAAAGGTTAATGGCATTACTTCGAAAAATGTATCTTAAAGGGGTTCTATATCATCAAACCTTTTTAGAAAAAGCTCCTCAGCAAAAGGCACTTTTAGAAGATTATGCATTTTTGATTTCGGCACTTCTTGAAGCTTACAAGCAGACGTATAAGACAGAGTATTATTATTTAGCAAAAACCTTAAGTGATGAAGCTATTGAAAAGTTCTACGCTAAGCAGTGGGTTTTAAGTGATGATGATTTACGTGTTAATGCGGATATGTTGGATAAGTATTACACTGCGGCGATGAATAAGATGCTTAGGGCTCTGTTAAAGTTAGCTAACCTTAGTGCAGAGCGAAAGTATCTTGATATTGTTAAACAGACACTTGCCAATACGTCAGCACTGTTAAAAAAAGAGCCCTTTTCTTATGCGAGTTTAATGCAAGTTTTATTGAGAGAAAAAAAAGGATATATTACCCTAAAAGCAAGTCAGGAAAATTTAGAAAAGAATACAAAAAAGATAGCTGAAATCAACTATCCTTTTGTACTTAAAAAAGTAGCAACGATAAAAGGCTACCTTGCTTGTGATATGTCTCAATGTTTCGCGATAGATCAAGACTTAAGAAAGGTTATAAAAATTATTGAAGAAAGATAACTTATTTGCTAGCAACATCATGATACACACGTTTTGCTGTAATTTCTCCAATCCAAAATACATTTCCTAAAACCGCTTCTTTCATCAGACCATCATTATCAAAAGCCATAAGTATATCAACCGTTGTTTTATCTTTGTCTATGGGTTGAACATGGAGTTTATAAATATTTTTAATATCTTCTGAAAAACTACTATTGATTTCTGCTTTTTGCAGATTATTTAAAAAAGAGACCGTAATCTCATTTCTATCATTTCTTGCACCAATGGCAACAAGGTCATAATTGTTTTTTTCTGCATTACATGAACGTCGTGTGTTGAGGTAAGTGCTTAAAATATCACTGCTGACAAAGTTTTCTAAAACCTCTGAGTTGGATGATTTTTTTAGCTCTGTTGTATCAATGATTTTAAAACTTGTTGTATCAAATTTTGTACCATGAATAGTTTCAAGGGTTGTTTTATTGAGTGTTATTTTTTTATTTTCATAATCAAAATTATAGACCATTTT
>JAJRQV010000007.1 GCA_024280035.1 Campylobacterales bacterium | reverse complement strand
GTAGGGCATAATTAATTTTATAGTACCATTTTGATATTTACATGAGCTTTTAATGCCTCATATATAAAATTTCTCTCTTCTTCGTTCATTACCAAAAGTTCAAGGTTCATACTAACATATTTTCCACCCTTGGAGCTCTTATACTGTTTTAGAGTATGTTCTTTGTCAGCAATAACGTCAATAATAGCCTTTTTAGTATGGTCATGGTGTTCTGAAATAAGTTTGTAACTCCATTTACAGGGGTATTCTATAACTACTTTTTGTTTAAAGTCGCTTATATTCTCCACTCTTGCCTCCTTCTTTAGATTCTAGCTGAACATTAGAAATAATCATTCCCTTATCAATTGCTTTTACCATGTCGTAAATGGTTAATAAACCAATACTAGTACCTGTTAATGCTTCCATCTCAACACCAGTTTGACCTGTTAGTTTAGCTGTAACATAAAGTTTAAAACCAGGCAATTCAGGTAACTCTTCGATATCACAGTTAATACCTGAAAGGTTAAGAGGATGACACATAGGGATAAGTTCAGAAGTCTTTTTAACTCCCATAATTGCAGCGATTACAGCTGTTTGGATTACGGGTCCTTTTTTTGTTTTTTGTGAGACAATAGCATCATAAGCTTCTTGACTCATAGTAATCTTGCCACTGGCTACAGCCACACGTGTTGTCTGCTCTTTTGCAGAAACATCTACCATTTTTGGTCTGTCATTTTCATCTAAATGTGTTAAGTTCATTCTAATCCACTTTTATAATTAATGTTAGATTATAGCGAAGGCAAGATAAAAAAAGAAGATAGTGCTAAAAATAATGATGTGACTTATGATTATGAGTAATTGTTAAAATTAAGCATATTTTATTTAAAAGATGGCACAATATAATAATAAGCTATCTATCTAAGGAGTATTAAGATGGAGTTTTTTAAAAATATGAAGATAAAAAGTAAGTTATTTATAATTTTTATTGTTCCTGCCTTTGCCTTAGTTGTACAGATAACAAGTTCCTTATTAGAGAAGTCAGTTTTAGTACAAGAGAGTACACGATTAAGCTCGGGAGTTGAGTTAGCAACATCTATGAGTGCTTTAGTTCATGAACTTCAAAAAGAGAGAGGGGCAACCGCTAGTTATCTTGGTTCAAAAGGAACAAAACTTCGCGATACCCTAAAACAACAACGTATTTCAACAGATGAAAAGTTTTCTGAATTTAAGCGGACAAAGGCGATAATAGATGTGAATATCTTACCCCGTGAATATCTAAAAAGTATGGGTGTTGCCTTAGATAAACTAAAAAACTTAGATAATATGCGTCAAAAAATCTCTTCTTTAAAGGCGAATAAAATAGAGGCAATTGGATATATTACCTCTATAAATGGTGACTTTCTTGATGCAATTGCTGTCTTAGCTAAGAATTCAAGTAATACAGACATTGCAAAAAAACTAAATACTTATGTGAATTTTTTGTATTCAAAAGAGAGAGCAGGTATTGAACGTGCAGTTGGGGCAGGGATTTTTGCTACAGGTAAGATTAATACAGTAGTACAGTTAAAATTCGCAGGTTTAGTGACGGCGCAAAAGAGTTTTTATAAAAGTTTTGAGGTATTAGCCTCAGATAAAAACTTAAAAATGGCAAAATCATTACTAAATAACCCTATTATTCAAGAAGTTGAACAGATGCGACAGGTAATTTTAAAGGCTTCGCCTGAAGATACTTTAGAGGTGGATGCAGGGGTGTGGTTTAAAACAATTACACAAAAGATTAATATTTTAAAAGAGATAGAAGATAGACTCTCTGAAGGTCTTAGCCAAAAAATTAATACCGTAAAAGATAATGCTTTTTCATCACTTATTATGATGGTTTTGATTAATTTTGTTACGATTGTTTTTGCTAGTATTATTGGTTATATTATTGCTATCTATATTGTTAACTCTCTTACTGAGGTTAGTAGTATTGCGAAATCTTTAGCAGAGGGAGATTTAAGGTCTTCTCTTAGTTTAGAATCAAAAGATGAGATGGGCGTAGCAGCAAAAGATATTAATTTATTTATCTCTAATGTTCATGCAGCAGTAGATGAGGCAAAAGAAGCCAGTGTTAAAAATGTTTCTATTTCTATGGAATTATCTAAGAACTCAGCTGAAGTGGGTAAAAATGTTCAACGCTATGTAGAGATTGTAAAAGCGGCAAGTACAGATGCGAGTGAGATTAAAATCGAGTTGGTCTCATCTATAAAAGAGTCTAGAGAATCTAGAGAAGAGATAATGCGTGCAAATGATAATCTTAAAGAGGCAAGAGATAAAATTATTATCTTAACAACAGATGTTCAAAAAAGTTCACAAAGAGAAATTGAATTAGCGCAACAGATGGATAGCCTCTCCCAAGATGCGAGTGAGGTTAAAAATGTACTTGAAGTTATCTCTGATATTGCGGATCAAACAAACTTATTAGCACTTAATGCCGCTATTGAAGCAGCTAGAGCAGGTGAACATGGACGTGGTTTTGCTGTGGTTGCGGATGAGGTAAGAAAACTTGCTGAAAGAACACAAAAGTCATTAACAGAGATTAATGCAACCATTAATGTGATTGTTCAGTCCATTATGGATGTGAGTACACAAATAAGTAATGGTTCAAAAGAGATTCAAGATTTAGCTAATGTGGCAACAGATGTTGAAAGTACTATTGATAAGACAGTTAATATTGTTTATGGAGCAGTTAAAGCTACGGATAAAACGGTAGATAGTTTTGAACATATGGGTTTAAGGGTGAGTGATATTATTCAAGAAGTAGAATAAATTAATGTAATATCTTCTATTAATTCAAGCAGTATAGTTGAGATTGAAGATGCCTCACAGCACCTTAATGACCTGACGTCACAGCTTCATGAAAAGTTAGATAAATTTAGAACATAAAAAGATGAAGATTTTGATCTTTTGATTTTGTTAAATGTTACTAAACTTAGTGTAGAATGTGTTTAAATTAGGAAATATTATGATAAATTTTTTCACATGGTCAAAAACTCGAGAGTTAGAAAAAGAGTTGTATAAATTGATACTCAAAGGTGTCATAGTAACCGCCTTGTTAATGGCTGCTTTTGATCTATTCTTTAATTCACATACGCTTGCTTTGTTAGAATTTCTGTTTGCAAGTATAAGTATTCTTCTTTTTTATAGTGAGGTGAAGCATCAGCTCTCTTTTGTAGTATCTAGTCGTATTTTTATTGTTTTTATGGCAATGCCTATTTATTGGAACTTGCTCTATAATCCTAGTTATATTGAAAGTACAATACTTTTTATTTTTTTACCTATTATTACTATTATTTTAAGACCTCTAAAAGAGGTGATGTTGTTTACAATAATATTTGGAGGCTCTTTCTTATATATTAGTATTACGGGTATGGGAGAGGCAGACTTTACCTATATGGAGCTTTTTAAATTAGTAAGTATGCAGGGGTTAATCAGCTTTTTTGTAGTGATGTATGTTCAGGCTAATAAAGATTACCAAGAAGTTATTTCTGAACAAGCTAATGCTCTAAAAGAGTCTAATACGCAACTCGCAAAGCTTTATAGAGCCAAAGCAATTGAAGCCTCAATAGATGCTTTAACGGGGTTAAGTAACCGTCTATCTTTAATGAAAAAACTAGATGAACTTTTTGCCTTATACCGACGCAGTAGAGAAGTTTTTTCTATTATACTCTTTGATATTGACCATTTTAAATTAGTTAATGATACGTATGGGCATAATAAAGGGGATGAGATTTTAAAAAGCATCGCTAAGATTTCTTTAGAATCTGTACGTGAAATAGATATGGTCTCGCGTTATGGAGGAGAAGAGTTTTTAGTTATTCTTCCTAAAACAAATGCTATAGTTGCCCAAAGTGTAGCAGAACGTATTCGTATGTCAATGCAGGAAAATATTAAAATTGAAAACAAAAGTATAACAGCCTCTTTTGGGGTGGTGCAAATTAGAGAAAAGACAGATATTGATAAGCTGATTAATCTAGCCGACCAAGCTCTTTATAGAGCTAAGGAGTCGGGTAGAAACAGAGTGGAGGTAGTTGAAGACTAGATATCTTTAGGGTCTGTAATAAAACCTGTAATTGCAGATGCTGCTGCAACGGCGGAGTTGGCAAGATAGATATTTGAACTACGTGCGCCCATGCGTCCTACAAAGTTTCTGTTAGTAGTTGCAATAGCCACCTCACCATCACCAAGAATTCCCATATACCCACCAAGACAAGCACCACAAGTTGGATTAGAAACAACTCCGCCTGCATCAATTAAGATATCAATATAACCTGCTTTTTCAGCCTGTTTAAAAATCTTTTGAGTAGCCGGTGTAATAATAAGACGTGTTCGTCTAGCTACGCGTTTATCTTTTAAGATCTCAGCTGCCATCTTTAAATCAGAAAGACGACCATTTGTACATGAACCAATAAATACTTGGTCTACGGCAATTTTATCAGCAACCGCAGTACTTAAAGGTTTTCCATTTGATGGAAGAGAGGGATACGCAATTACAGGTTCAAGTTTAGAAACATCAATGTTAATTACTTGAACATATTTAGCATCATCATCAGAATAGTGAAGTCTAGGCTCACGTGCTAATGTTTTTTCAGCTAAAAAAGCTTTTGTAATGTCATCAACAGCAATAATCCCATTTTTTGCACCTGCTTCAATTGCCATATTACATAAAGAAAAACGACCATCCATATCTAAGTTTTCAATGGTATTTCCACAAAACTCTAAGGCTTGGTACAGTGCTCCATCTACACCAATAAGACGAATAAGTTCAAGAATTAAGTCTTTTCCGTACACATTGGGCTGTAGTTCACCTGTGAAAACCACCTTAATAGACTCAGGAACCTTAAACCAGTTTCCTCCTGTAATCATTCCAAAAGCAAGGTCAGTTGAACCCATACCTGTAGAAAATGCTCCAAGAGCACCATGGGTACAGGTATGTGAATCAGCACCAATAATAACATCACCCGGACCGACAAGACCTTTTTCAGGAAGAAGAGCATGCTCAATTCCCATATCTTTTTCATCAAAGTAGTTCTTTAAGTCATGCTTATAAGCGAACTCTCTAGAAATTTTTGCTTGATTTGCCGAAGCAATATCTTTAGCAGGGATGAAGTGGTCAAGCACAAGTGCAAAACCATCAGGATTGGCTAAAGACTCAGCCCCTGACTCTTCAAATGCCTTAATTGAAATTGGAGTAGTAATATCATTTCCAATAATCATGTCAATGGGTGAACGAACAATCTCACCCGCATAAACTTTTTTACCTACGTGCTCAGAAAAGATTTTTTCAGTTATGGTTTGTCCCATAATTTATACTCATGTTGGGCATCTGCCCTTAATTAATATCGCGATTATATCGGAAACTCTTTTTATACTCCCTTATGCTAAAATGTTGATATGAAATTTTATGCTTTTAAACAAATTGTAAGCTACTTAAAACAGTTCCGACGTATCTCTGATGCCCACCGAGTTGGAGATAATATTATTAAAATATGTTTTGATAATAAAAATGACCTCTATTTTGACCTTCAAAAAGGAAATTCTGCTATTTATAAACGTAAGGACTCCGTAAGAGTTAAGCACTATAAAGCACCCTTTGATGTACTTTTACATAAGTATCTTGCGCGCAGTGATATTTTAAGTTTAGAGATTATTAACGCAGATAAAGTCTTACGGTTTGAGATTGGTCAATCAGGAGCATATAAGGCTTCTAAAACATTTTTACAATTTGAATTTACAGGTAAATATACAAATGCTATTTTATTAGATAACAAAGGTATTATCTTAGATGCACTTAGGCATGTTGATATTATGAACTCTTATCGTTAAATCAAACCAGGTGTTGAACTTGTTGATTTAGAAACACCTTCGTTTACTCCTAAAGAGGGTGAGCCTATTGAAGATATGGAAACTTATCTTTTACAAACCTATCAGCAACGTACCCGAAAACTTCTACAGGACAGACAGAAGGTAGAAGGGGCAAGGGTTGATAAGAAGATTCAACGCATGCAAAAAGAGTTAATAAAACTCCAAGATGAGAAGAAATTACTAATAGAGGCTGAAAATAATTTTGAGTATGGGAATTTAGCCTTAGCCAATATACATCGTATTAAACCCTATGTTTCTAGTGTAAAACTGCTTGATTTTTCAGGTGTTGAGATAGAACTTAAGCTTCCTGAGGGTGCAAGAACTTCAGCAGAAGTAGGTGAGCTTTTCTTTAAAAAGGCAAAAAAGGCAAAACAGAAGGCTTCAGGGCTTCATATAGAACGGGAAGGTTTAAGTGAAAAGATAGATTTTTTAGAACGTTTTAAGGCAAATATATTTTTAACTCAAAATCTTGATGAGTTAGATCTTTTACTTCCTCCTCAAAAGAAAAAAGCGAAAAAAGAGCCGCCTAAACCTTATGAGGTGTTTTGGATAGAAGGACAGAAAGTTCTTCTTGGTAAAAATAAAAGAGGAAATATTGAACTGCTTAAAATTGCAAGGGCAGGAGATATTTGGATGCATATTCAAGGTATGCCATCAACGCATGTCATTATTCAAACGTCTAAACAAAACGTAAGTGATAAACTCCTTTATGCAGCAGCTAAACTCTGTGTTGATTTTTCTACAACTAAAATAGGAAGATTTTTGGTCGATTATACTCATAGGCGTGAAGTGAAAGTTCAATCAGAAGCAAATGTCTTGTATAATAAGTATCAAACCTTATCTATTGATAAGGCACATTAAATAGGATAAGAAAATGAGTATTGGTCCCGTTGGAGCAGCAATTTATACAAATCAGCAGATAGCGAGTGTTGCTAGTGAACAAACTGCTACGCAAAATAAATTTGATTTGCAAAATCTAGCTGCCGCCGCCATTGCTAATGAAAAAGAGAAAGAGGTTACAGAAGTTCGTCCTACTGAAGAGACAGGTGAAACCAATGAAGACGCAGAACGTAAAAAACGTGAAGAAGAAGAGAAAAATAAAAAAGATAAAGATAAAGATAAAGAAAACGATACGCCTCCCTTACACCTTCTTGATATAAAAGCCTAATATCACCTTAGTGTTATAAAATATAATAATTTTCATTAAATATTGTTTTTTTAGAGATAAAAAGATAAAATTGTTTAAAATAAAAAGGGGATAGTATGGATGTACTAGACACCGCTTCACAGACTGTTGATAAAACAGAACAATATGTAAATATGGCAATACAGTTTGCTTATAATTATGGACCAAAAATCATTGGTGCCATACTGATCTTTATGATTGGTAAAATAATTTCTCGCTGGATTCAACACATTGTTGTTAAGCTAATGCGTAAAAATAAGCTTGATGAGACATTAGTAACTTTTATTGAAAGTCTTGTTTATATTATGCTGATGATTGTTGTTGTTCTTGCGGCGCTTAATACCTTAGGTGTTCAGACAACCTCTTTTGTGGCTATCTTGGGTGCTGCTGGGCTTGCTGTTGGTTTAGCACTTCAAGGAACACTTGGGAATGTGGGTTCGGGAGTAATGCTTATCTCTTTTCGTCCATTTAAGGTGGGTGATTTTATTAGTGCGGGAGGTGAAACGGGCACGGTAGCAGGTATTTCAATTTTTGCAACCACCCTTCATACTCTTGATAACAAGGTTGTAACCGTTCCCAACTCGGCTATTGCAGGAGGTAATATTACAAACTTTTCAGCTAAAGAAGTGCGTAGAATTGATCTGAAGTTCGGTATTGGTTATGGAGATGACCTTAAGATGGCAAAGGGTGTTTTAGAAGATATTATTAAAGAAGATAATCGTGTTCTTTCTGATCCTGCTCCTTTTGTAGGAGTTTCTGAGCTGGGAGATTCTTCGGTTAATTTTGTCTTTAGACCGTGGGTAAAATCTGCAGATTATTGGGATGTTTATTTTGATATGCATGAAAAGGTCAAATTGACTTTTGATGAAAAAGGCATTAGTATTCCATTTCCACAAATGGATATTCATTTAAATAAAATAGAGGATAAGAAGTGAAAAGAGTTTTAGGATTAATAGTATTATGTTCGAGTTTAATGTTGGCACAAGACAATGCGGAAGTAGCAGAACTTGCTGCGGCAAAAGCCCAAGCCAAAGAGGCAAAATCAGAAATTGAAGCGGCACAGAAGAAACTGGCTGAAGCTGAAAAAATCATTAAAAAAGATGAGGCTGAGCTTCCTGCTAAGGATGGAGGAGAAGCTGTTTATAGCACGAAAACAGAATTTTCTTACAGTAACACCAAGGGAAATACGAATACAGAACGTTTTGCCTTAGATTTTCATGGTGAACGTAAACATATGAAAAACACAATTATCTTAGATGTTGATGCGCTGACTTCAAGCAGTAATGGTACAGAAGATAACAACAAATGGTTAGCTGTTTTACAATACAACCGAGATTTAAGTGATCGACTCTTTTTAAATTATCTTATCTCTTATGGTGAAGATAAGTTTTCTGGATTTGATTATCAGTTTAATACAGGTCCAGGTCTTGGGTATAAGGCATTTAAGAGTGATACACAAAAATTAGATTTACGTAGTAATCTTTTGTATTCGCAAGATAAGTTAGATAATGGTGATAAAAACGAGTATGCCTCTTTCTTAGCTGGTTTGAGTACAAATGGCAAATCTTAGAAAACCTTGCATTTCTTCAAGATACTTTTTATAAGGTAGAAGTTAATAAATCAGATAACTATTTTATCGTTTCTAAAACAGCAATTGAGAGTAAAATTAATGCGATGTTCTCTTTAGGGATGAGTTATAAGGTTGATTATAAGAATATGCCATCTGCAGGTAAAAAACGTACAGATAGAACCTTTTTAGCCTCAATTATTATTAACTACTAACACTGGCTTGAAGCTGGTGTTATCTTTGTGCTAAAAGAGTGTAAGCTTTTTAGCCCTTTGATACTTTTTTTCTTTCAAGACTTAAAAATACAAAACTCATAAATGTAATTAAGGCAGTAATGATGTAGAGCCCCTGTGGCGAGAATTCGTAAATAAAGCCTGAAATACTTGCTCCTATAAATCCTCCTAAACCATAAGCCATACCTGCAAAGAACTGCTGAGAGAGTTTTTTATTGGTGTAGAGGGAGTGCAGGTACATAATGGCTGCGGAATGATACAGAGCAAAACTAAAGGCATGAATACTTTGTGAGATAAACAAAAGTATAATATTTTCTGGAAAAAAAGCCAACATAAGCCAGCGTATAACGGTTATGGCAATAGAGAATTGTAATATTTTTAAGAGATTGTTTTTTAAAAGAGGGGCTTGAAAATAGAGCATAATAACCTCACAAATAACGCCAAAACTCCAAAGATAAATGGTCATATCCATAGCCGATATATTAAAGTCTTGTAAACCAATAGCGTGAGAAGAGGCATAAATAGTAAAGAAATTATAAAAACCACCAAAACCTACCTGCATTAAAAATAAACTTACCCATAAGGGCCAATGTAAAAGTAGTTTAAAGCTTTTTTCCATCTCTTTGGAAGTTGAAATAATTTTATTTTCAAGTTTGAAAATAAATAATCCAAATATGAGTGTAAAAAAGGTAGCTGCAATTAAAAAACTAATGGCATTGAGAGGGTTGTTGAGGTAATTCACAAGAACAAGGGCAACAAGAATAAAACCAATAGAACCAAAAAGACGAACCTTACCATAGCGTTCTTTTGGCATATGTGTTAGGGCAAAACTTTCAACATAAGGGATAGAAAGGCTCATCCCTATACCTAAAAGAATATTGGTGATAAGAAGTAGGTAAAAGTTTTCTAAGGTAAAATAAAAAAGTAAAGAAGAGATAAAAGTTAAAAAAAGTGCATACGAGAAAAGTTTAGGGGTGAGTTGAATATAACGTATAAAAAGAAAAGGAAGAATAAATCGTACTAAGGGTGAAGCAGCAAAAAGAATACCTATTTCAGAAGGAGCATAACCTAGCATCTGTAAAACTTTTGGCATAAAAATGATGTATACTCCAACAATAGAGAAGTAGAAAAAATAAAATGCGCTAAGGATAAAAGCCATATTAATCTAATTTATAGATAACGGTAGTACGACTAATAAGGTCATGCAAGGTGAGTTTTTTTCGTGTTAGAAGCATAAGGGCAATGCTGATAAAAGCAAATATGGGCATGATTAAAAAGACAAATCGCATAACGAGCTGTAAAAAAGAGGGTTTTTTAAAAGTAACTGCATCAACTAAAACAATTTTAGCCATTTTTTTACCCGGTGTTTGCCCTGTTCGTGACCAAAAAGTTAAAATAACTACAGCCCAAAGGGATAAGGTTATAAAAAAAGGCAGAGGATTTGGTTCATGCTTTTCAAGAGTTTTGGCAGAAGCAGTTGTATTGGTTTCTTGTGTATGCTTTGTTTGTATCGTCTGTTCTTTATGTGCTTTTTTTGCTAAAGCATCTTCTACTCCATCCATAAATCCAGGTTGATTCTTAACGGTTTCATATCCAAAACTTATCATGATAACCAGTACAATAGGAATACCAATCATAAAAACATCAGTTATAAAAGCAAGAAAACGTGACCAAAAACCAGCATAAATTACTTTTACTGCTGGTTTCTTTGTTTGGGGAGTATTTTTGCCTTTTTTTACATCTTTCCAACGTGCCATAAGTATATTCTTTTATATTTTTTAGCAATTATACAACAGAAGTTCATAACTCTACACATTTCTCACACATAGAGCTTATAAAATACACACATGAAAGCGATATGGAGTCTTTTGAGACTTGTCATGAAGTGTATCGACTTTTCATTTTTTATGTATTCTCCTTAGAATCTTGGCTTAGGTTCCCCTAGCCTAAGCCCTTGATTTGTTATTAAACTTTCTATATTAATTTTTTCATAACTTTTTTAGCCTATAATGAGTTAATCTTTAAATAAAGTAGTATTAATGCATAAACTATTCTTAGTCTTTTTGGCTTTTTTCTTTCTTGTGGCTTGTGGGGGTGAACCTGCACCTAAAAAAAATTCTTTAGCAGCTATGCGTGCAAAAATGGAAGCCCACGAAAAACAGAGATTCTCACACACTACGCATAAAAAAATAAAGAAAAAGGTGCGAACGACTAAACGTGCAGATGATCCTACGGCTTATGTTTATAAAGACAAGGTTCTTAATTTAAAAGAAGAAAAAGTTTGGGCAGATGCGGGTATTAATAATAAAGAGTATGTAGAATGGGCTAAGTTAGGTATGAAACCTAAGGAGGTGAAAAAGTGGAAATCTTTAGGTCTCTCTTATGCTGCCATTACGGTGTTTAAAAATTTAGATTATACCTTTGAAAAAGCAAAAAAGTTTCTGAATCAAAAGTTTATATCACGTCCAGGTTTTTATCGTCAATTTGGAACACCGGTGTATGAGTTTGATGAAATTTGTAAAAATGTTATTCAACGACAGCAGCCTCCTTTTGCTTTTTTAGAAGAGAAGTGTCTGCCTTATATGAAAGACTCCCATAAAAACGAAGTCATAGGGCATCTTTTAGATGAATCAAAAATAAAAAAAGGTCCCCTTCCTCTTGAATATTTAGCAGAATTACGCCGTTTAGCTAATGAACATTCAAAAATACGTTCCGGAATGGAAGTCACTATTGAGGAATTTATTGATGATGAAGATAAAGAGAACTTTATCTTTTTATTTCCATTATTAAAAAGTGAACCCACTGAGTATGAGATGCAGTACATTGATAAAGAGAAATTGCCTTTAGAAAAAAGTGAACGCTATTTGTCTTACAAAAATGAAGCATATTGGGCAGATAAAGAGGCGCAATTAAAATTAGAAAAAGAGGCAGCACAAAGACAGGTAGCTCTTTTACAAGCTAAAAAAGAGAGTGAAAGACAAGCCATTATACGTGCACAACGAGCAGCCGCATTACGTGCACAAAAAGCAAAAGAAATCAAAAATGAAAATGCACGACGCATAAAAGCACAAGAAAAGTGTGGTTCATATATCGGAACCGATATGCTTTCAGGTAAGAAGGCATTGATAGAGGGTAAGATAATCTTTTTTGTAGAAGAACATGGAGATAAAATGTTCGGTTATGGGGTGCAAGCACGAGATGATAATCAAATTTATTTTATTCGTGACCCCAAAGATATTGCTAAGGCAAAAATAAACGCTAAGGTTTCATGGGTACTTAAAACAATGGGACGTACAGAAGCACTTTCTCAGGGTGAAGAGAATCAATTTGTATATGATAAAAAATCTAAAACAAAATTTGAGATGGCACTTATTGTAAAAGAGTGTAAACTATAAACATGAAAAAAATTTTACTACTTGAAGATGATATTAACTTCAGTGAAACCCTAGAAGAGTTCTTAAGTGATGAGGGGTTTGAGGTTGAGTGTGTGTATGATGGTTCATCAGCAGAAGACAGTATTTATGAGCACAATTATGACCTATTTTTACTTGATGTGAATGTACCTTCGCCTAATGGTTTTGAACTACTTAGAGCATCACGCGAAGCAGGTAAAACAACGCCTGCTGTATTTATTACCTCATTAAACTCAACAGAAGACCTTTCAAAAGGGTTTGATAGTGGGTGTGATGATTATATTCGAAAACCTTTTGAACTTAAGGAGTTACTGCTTCGTATTAATAATATTTTAAAAAGAAACTTTTACCATAATCCTAATGAAATCCTTGGCATTGATAAAGAGTTTGTTTATGATATTGAAGCGGATGAGTTACAAAAAAATGGTCAACGTATACCCTTACACAATAAAGAAAAGGTATTATTGAAGCTTTTTTTACAACATAAAAATCAACAGGTGTCACATGAGGTTATTAATGAACATCTTTGGGGTTTTGATGAGGACTCTAGCGATACCGCATTAAGAACATATATTAAAAATTTAAGAAAAATACTTGGAAAGGACCGCATTGTTAGCATTAAACGCTACGGTTATAAGTTCGCCTGAGTTTAAATCTTTACGGGCTTTTTTAGTACTTTACACAGTGATGTGGCTTTTTATTCTTTCTCTTTTGGGCTCTATTTATTATGATTATGAGAAAGATATTATGTTAGCAGAGCATCGTCTTTCTATGCAACTTGTTAATGAAACTTATTTTGAAGAAGTTCAAGACATGCAGTTTTTTAATGAGGCATTTCCTCCTCATATTGCTTATGATACGGCTCTTTTTGATGAAAACAAAAAACCTATCGCCTCGTTTATGAAAGATAACACCATTAATTTTGATGAGGTTATCTCATTAGATGGTAAATATGTACATTTTGTTGTACCTCTTGGAAACAGTGTAAAAGATGCTAAATATCTTGTTTATGAAACATTAGATAACCGTCTTTGGTGGAAGAGTTTTGTTAAAGATATTCTGATATATGGGCTTTTTGCCTTTGCCTTTATTACCCTTGTGGGGATTTATTTAGTCAAACTATTTTTACGCCCGATGCGAGAATCTTTAGCCCTTTTAGATAATTTTATAAAAGACACAACTCATGAGTTAAATACACCCGTAGCAGCTATTGTGGCAAATATTGAAACCATTGATAAATCGAATTTAGAGAGTAAAACAGTTAAAAAAATTAGACGTGTTGATATTGCAGCACGCACGATTTCAAATATCTATAATGATTTGACCTATTTGGTTTTACATAATGATATTGCGGTTAAAAATGAGGATATTAATGTTTCAACATTTTTATGTGAAAGGGTTGATTATTTTCATATTGGACTGGAACAAAAAAAGATAAAATTTACGCGTGAAGTCGAAGACAATGTTATTGTAAATATTGATAAAAATAAGATGGGACGTTTAGTCGATAATATTATCTCTAATGCTATTAAATACAATAAGGTGAATGGCTCAATTCATATAAAACTTAATACAAAGTGCCTTTGTGTAAAAGATACTGGTATAGGCATTCCAAAAGATAAAATCAACTGTATCTTTGAACGCTATATTCGTGCAAATGACAGCATAGGTGGTTTTGGAATAGGACTTAATATTGTAGCCATGATTGCTAAAGAGTATGGTATTAAGATAGAGATAGAATCTGAAGAAAATATAGGTACAGAGCTTAAGCTTTATTGGAACTTAAATAATTAAGTTAACACTTTTGTAACACTCTATTAATATAATTGTCCCATTTAAAACTCAGGGGAAATTATGAGAAAATCCATCTTATTATCATTAATAGCAAGTAGTTTAGTTATGGCGGAGACAGTAGAGCTTAATGAGGTTTCAGTAGAAGCAGAAATTAATTCAGTAAAAATCAATGATCTTAGTGGGGAAGAGTTAAAATCAGCAGATTTAGCCGACTCTTTAATGCGTTCTGTACCGAGCATAACAGTTGTCAGACGCAGTGGTATCGCAAATGATATTATTTTACGTGGGCAGAAAAAAGATAATATTAATATTTTAATGGATGGAACAAAAACTTATGGTGCCTGTGTTAATCGTATGGATCCACCAACCTCACATATCTTAACCAATAATATTGAGAGTGTAAAAGTAACAGAAGGTCCTTTTGATGTTGAAAATATGGGAACACTTAGTGGTTTAGTTGAGGTTAAAACAAAAAGACCAGTAGAAGAGTTTTCAGGTGAAGTGAACTTAAATGCAGGTTCATGGAATTATAAAAAAATAGCTGCAACCGTGAGCGCTGGTTATGATAAATTTAGACTTTTACTTTCAGCATCTAAAGAGAGCAGTGACCAGTATAAAGATGGTGATGGAAATACCTTTGCTGATCAAATTGATAATTATATTGCGAACAGTACAGCAACAGGTCCAGCCTTAGTGGCACTTCAAGGAACAGCATTTCAAGACCAATACAGAGAGATGAAAGCTTATGATAAAAAAAGCTTTATGGCTAAGGTATATTTTAATCCAACAGATAATCAAGAGTTAAGAATCTCTTACACAGCAAATCGAAGTGATGATGTTTTATACCCATCAAGTAAAATGGATGCGATGTATGATGATTCAAATATTTACAATTTTGAGTACGTTATTCATAATCTTGGTTCACTTTCAAAACAGTTAGACTTTCAAGTTTACCATTCAGATGTAGATCATCCAATGTCCACTCGATACCGTGTAGCTTCTGCTGTGCCAGGAGAAAGAGTAAATCATCTTACAACAGATATGGATGGTGCTAAACTAAAAAATATGCTTGAACTAGGTAGTGCAGAGTTAACGATTGGTTTAGATGCGAGTAGACGTAACTGGGATGGTAGATATTATGGAGCAGGGCTTCCTGCAATGGCACCAGAAAAAAGTTTAGATGATGTAGATACAGATAATATGGCAATTTTTACTAAATATGAGCAGAGTTTTGGTGCTTTTGACGTAGAAATGGGCGTGCGTTATGATGATACACAGATCAGTACGGGAACAGGAAGTGCCCAAGATAATGATTATAGTTCATTAAGTGCTTATGCCTTTACCACTTATAATGCAGATGCAGGTATGGAGTATTTTGTTGGAGCGGGTAAATCAGTACGTGTTCCTGATGCAAGAGAGCTCTATTTTGTAAATGCTATGAATGGGCAAACAGGTACACCAACGCTTGATCAAGTGAAAAATTATGAAATTGATCTTGGCTTTAAAAAACAATATGCTGGCGGTTTTGTAAAAACAAAAATATTTTACTCATGGTTAAAAGATTATATCTACTATAACTCAGATAAAACAGTGAATGCTTTTGAAAATATAGATGCTACGATTTATGGTATCTCTTTAAATGGTTCACATACTTTAAATGATGTTACTTATGTTGATTACGGTATTGCTTATCAGCGTGGTCAAAAAGATGATGCACTTAATGGGCAAAGCGATAAAGATTTAGCAGAAATTCCACCATTAAAGTTAAACGTTGCTTTAAATTATGATACGGACATGACCTCTTCAAAAGTAGAATTAATTGCTGCAGATAGATGGAGTAAGTATGATGAAGACAATGGTGAACAAGCAATTTCTGGTTATGCTGTAGTAAACCTAAAATGGAACAGAGACCTAACAAATGGTTTTGATATTACTCTAGGTATGGATAATATATTTGATCACACGTATGCAGTTACAAATACTTACCAAGATTTAACACTCTTAACATCAGGCGGAGCAGGTGATGAGATTATCTTACTGAATGAGCCAGGACGTTATGTTTATATTAATGCAAGATATAAATTCTAAACTTTAGCGTAGTTAATACTTCTTAGTTACTTACAGTGAACACAAAGGTGTCACTGCAGTAGTTTATTCTTTTTCCCTTTTTAAATATTCTTAAGTTATTAATCTAAATAGTTTTGTTATAAATGAAGTGGAGCGGGTGAAGGGACTCGAACCCTCGACCCTCAGCTTGGAAGGCTGACGCTCTAGCCAACTGAGCTACGCCCGCATCCGTGACAACATTGTACACTGTCCTTTATAAATCGCAACTAAATTCACAGCAGATGCTAAGACTTTTTCTTTTTTCTTGTATTGACTTACTTTAATACTCATAAAGACCTTCTTTAGCCCCTATTAGGTATTTAGATAAAACAAGATTAGTTTCCTGTTTTCTCATTTTTCATCTGTAAAAACTCTTTTTTATCCATTTTTCCGTCCCCATTTAAATCAACCTTTTTAAAATAGAGGTCTGTCTTAAAAGAGTTAGGGTCTATCTTATTTCTTCTTACTCTAAAGTTTTGAAACTCATTTGAAGAGACAGCCCCATCTCTGTTTTCATCTAAGTCACTGAAGTTTACATTAACACGACTTCTTTTATTTTTCTATTGATATGCCTTAGGTGGAAAATTTTCATACATCATACTTGAGATAACTCTCGCCTGCTCTTTTGTGACAGTGCTTGCCATTGAGGGCATAAGTCCGAACTTATCGATAGAGGCACATAAAGTTTTACTGATGTCAGGTTTTAAGATGTAATCTACCATGAAGTTAATGGCATCCTCTTTAGTAGAGTATGCCTCTTTTACATGTACCATTATCTCATCGGCAGGGAGAGTTATTAGTTTACTTTTATCCATTAGGGTTTGTGTAGGGTGACACATTAGGCATTTGCTCTTATATAAAGATTTAGCATCATTAGCATTAAGTGTTGAGATAAGAAGGAGTAAGATGAGAGAAAATTTCGATTTAAATAAAATAGGAAATCCTTTAATGATAGCGCAATTTATTCACTTAGCTCTAGAGCCTAAATAAGACCTCTAAAACTTAAAATAAAAGTCTTTACAGGTCTTCTCATGTAAAGAGATAAAAAAGCTTTCTGAGCTTTCTAGCTGTTTTAATGATATTTTGTACCTTAGCCTTGGGTAGTAAAGTTTTTAAGCTCGATTCTTGAACAGTTGCCTTTTAAAAGTTTTTGACTTCTTGCATACTCTTCGGTAAGTTCTAAGATATCTTGAATATCATCTTTTTCAATAACATGGGAATAAACTTTTTTTTCTGAACGTATATCTACACTTATGTTTTCATCAGTGGCTTGAACAAGAAGATTTCTTGCTCCTTCTCCAAATTCACTTTTTATTGCTTTCATTACTTTTTCAGACTGAAGAAGCTCTTTTAACTTAATCTCTTTAAAAAAATCATTTTCACATAAAACTGTAAAATAAACTTCTACTTGACCTTCCATAACTAAGCCTTTTCTTTTAGTGTAGCAAAATTTAATTAAGAGAATAAAAAAATAAGGCTATATGTAAACTAATACATGATTTTTAGCATATAAAAGTTATAGATTATATTTTAAAAGCTCACTTTTTTATAATGGAGTTGATAAGCTGAGTAGTCTCTACGTATTAAACAGCAAGGAAAAGAACTTTATGCTGAATAAAGTATGAATCCAATAATAGCAAAAATAATAAGAGCTTGAAAAATTAGAATCTTTTTAAAAACACCTTGAAAGCTCTTTTTACTTTTTTTATGAGAAAGAAGTCTTTGGGCTAAAATTGCCATGAAACTACCGCCCAGAAGTGCAAAAAGGTGAAGAATAGCCTCAGGTACTCTTAATCCTGATAGTTTTGCACTAATTTTGTCATAAAGGTATAAAAGAAAGAGAGTGAGATTAATTGAAATTACATAAGCAATAAAAAAATTAAGTTTTAGTTTTACCGTTAAAAGAAGTATCCAAAGACAAGAAAGTACAAAAGCACTTAAAAAGAAATAAACAGAGATAGCTTTAATCATAATAAAAGAGTTAATGCCTACTCAAGAGCAGCATTAACAGAGGAAGAGGTCTAGAAGTCGCCTTCAGCACCTAAATCCATCATAGAATACATAGTGTCTCTTACGTGTTCAGCAAGTTCCATCATTTCTGGAGGAAGTGGTTGACCACCAAATAACATAAGCTCCATACCCATTGTGATTAACCATCTTTCGCCATTATCATCTTCAACGATAAGGATACGACATGGCATAAAAGCACCAAATGCTTCAGAATAACCAATAAATGTTTTTGCAATGTTTGGCGCACAGTAGTGAAGAATTCTAATGTAACGTTGTCTGTTGCCATTTGCATCATGCTCTTCAGCCATGCGTGAATCGCCTACTTGAATCATATTGTTATCCATTGCAATACTTTTCATCGCTTCAACAACATCTTCTGTAGGTACTTCAGGATTGATTTTTACTTTTCTGATCATTGCTTCTGCAGAGTTACCAGTTGTAAGTACCTTATCAAACATATCCATATAAGCAGGAAGTGCTTGAGGATCTAGTTTATTTACTTGGCTAATTCGCGTGCCTAAGTCAAATGTGAAGTATGCGATGATAAAACCAACAACAATTACACCACCAATAGCAGCTAAAATATTTTTCAACATGTTCATTTTTTCCCTTGGAATAATTAAGTATAAAAACAGTGGAACTATTTTCTCACGGAATTATAGAAGAATTTAGCTTTACATTAGTTTTAATTTATAAGTAAGTTAAATACTGTTGATTATTTAAAATACTATTTATGTAAGGTAATTATACTTATCCTCTGTAGGTGACTTCAATGAGATGATAACCAAAGTCTGTTTTAATCGCTCCATAAATGACACCTGTATCAGCAGAAAAAACAACATCATTAAATTCTTTAACCATTTTACCTGGGCTAAAAGTACCTAAATCACCGCCTTTAGTGTTAGAAGGACACAAAGAGTTCTTTTTTACAAGGTGTGCAAAATCAGCTCCATTATTAAGCTCTTTTAGAAGTGCTTTCGCCTTGTTTTCATTATCTACTAAGATGTGTCGTGCATCTGCAATTGTCATTAAATTCCTTATTATGTGGGAAGAAAAATAAATTTAAAGAAGTTCCCCTTCTCCTCATTTTCTTCAATAGCATATTCCATTGCCATACTTTCTGCCTTTTTCAAAGTGAGTTCATCATTCTCATAAAGAATATCTTCTTGCATCTCATCTTGTTCCATAATGGGTTGTTTAAGTTGAACAATCTTGTACCCACCATGAAGAATTTTTCGGATGTGAAGGGCATTAAGAACATATTTGTCATCTCGTTTCATAAGCTTAGGGATATTATTAGTCATATGTTTTCTTTTTCAACTGAGTATACTCACTGTTTTAATGTGCAGTTTCAGTTTTTGATTTAATTTTAAAATTTTACACTAATCTGGAGTGACTTAAGATAAAAAATCTTAAGTTGTTTTAAGCAAAGGCAGTTTATTTAAAAGAGACTCACAATAATGATATTGCTCTAAAGACTCTAACCACTGCACTTGTAAACTTCGTAGACCTTTATATGCACCTAAAACCATTCCAATGGCTATAGCACGTGAAGCATTATCTCCGCCTACCATTGCATTGGCAGCAAGGGCGAGATTAAGACCATCTTCTTTATGTGCATATTTTAAAATGAAATAGATAGAACCAGGTAGTGTTCCTTCTGTTGGGCTAGCCTTTCCAACACGAATAGGTTCACTTCGTCCTATATCCCAAAGTTTTGCCATTGAGGTAAGTGCCAAGTCATCGGCAAATTTCTCTTTAGAAAGGGCAGAGCTCTTATCTGCTTCTTCTTTGACTTTTTCAATAGCTTGTTGTACTTTCATCTGTATAAATTGATTCATATTAACAGCTACATTTTCTATAGCATCAAAGGGGGTCTCTCCTTGAATAACTTGGTGTGTTACACGTGCAAAAAATTCACCTCCGCTAAGGGCTTCTTCGTTTTTATGGGTAAACATTACTTTTCGTGCAACATCTGCAATCTCTTCTTCTGTTTTATAATAAGCATGTGCCGCAACATGACGAATTGCCATAGCGTTTGACATACCTCCTAATTGTTCCACAGGCATTCCTCTTTTAACTTGGGCATAGGTCTCTTTTGTCATAGTACAAATCCATGAACCCCAATTATTCTCAAACCTATTCATACAGTGTGGAAGTAGACCCTTAACATCAAAATCTTTTTTTACTTCACCTAAAGAGGCTAAATGTTCTAAGACTAAAATATTATAATATCCATAATCTGTTGTCCCCCCTGCTTTTTTACCCGGATGGTAATTTCGCTCTCCCCAGCCAATTCCATGTGTTGCACCACCCATTTTTTCACCGGGTGACATAAATTTTGTTATGGGTTTTTGTCCATAAGCCTCAAAAATCTTTTGAGCATCATACTCATAATGAGAACCTAAGCAGAGGGCATCTCCTACAATCGCTCCATAAAAAGCACCCTTTATTCTCTCTTCTTTTGTAAGTGTGTTCATACGCTCTTCCTCTATTTTACTTCTGTTAAACCCTCTCCCAACATTAGTTCTGTTTAGAGGATTTAATGATTTCTTTCTGTGGGAGTGTAACCAATAAAATTTCAAGAAAGGGAGGTATTAAAAATAGGGATTGGAAGCTTAGTCTTTTTTAAGTTTATTTAGGGGCTTAGATTAAAAGACTTAAGTCTAAATATCATTAGCTATAATTATAAAAAAGAAAAAATATGTATGAACCAATAAATGCCTTAGGTGGTAAGTTAGAACCTTGTAGTATAGACCCTTTAACAGGTTTTTATAGAGATGGTTTATGTAATTCAGGAGAAGATAACCCTGGTGTTCATGCGGTGTGTATTTACGCGACTCAAGAGTTTCTTGAGTACTCAAAAGAGGCTGGAAATGATATTTCAACCCCTCTGCCTCAGTTTAATTTTCCTGGTGTAAAGGCAGGACAGAGTTGGTGTCTTTCAGGTCCACGTTTTGTTCAAGCCGTGAAAGATGGAATGGCTCCCCATATTTTCATTCACTCTACGCATAAGGCAATACTACAACTTATTGACCTTGAAACCTTAAAAAAATATGCCATAGACCTTTGAAACACCTGATTATTTTTGATGCTGACTGTAGGCTTTGTAGTCACTCTATACGTTTTATTGAAAAACGTGATAAGAAGAGGGTGTTTGAGTTTATGAGCATGAAAGATACAAATGTAAAAGAAGGTATTCATACTTATCAGTCTAAAGATTTTAATGAAGATACACTGGTTTTAATAAAAAATGAAAATGTTTACATGCGAGCTGAAGCAGTTTTAGAAATTCTTCGAGAGCTCTCCTTCCCTTGGTATCTTTTACGTATATTTACTGTTATTCCTTTTCCTATTTTAGATGTTGTTTATACGGTTTTTGCCAAAAATAGATACAAAATATTTTCTAAAAAAAGTAGCTGTAAAATACCTAAACAATAAATTCTTTGTTTTTATGCAGATAGTTTTATTTGATTTATTTTCTATGTCCAAAGGGAGAAATGACATAGAAAAATATTGGGAGAATGAATTAAAAAGAAGTAAAGAGTAGGGGATCTCTTCTTCTTCCTTAAGTATATTATAAAAGCCTAATGTGTAAATTATGTGTGGAAATATATTTTAGGTAGCGACTCGTGAG
>JAJRQV010000106.1 GCA_024280035.1 Campylobacterales bacterium | reverse complement strand
TTGATTTAATGGAGCCTATTGGTTGGAAATGGGCATTAACTGTATCTGCTTATGCCTTAGTTTGGTTTGTTTTTAATGATGTTGTAAAAATGTATGTTTTAAACTTTTACAGAAAAAAAATAAAAGTAAAGCAGTAAATATGCTGCCCAAGACATATTTTTATTATGGTTTGAAATGTTTTTATAGAAATAACTCTAGATATGTAATCTTATACAATAAGGAAAAATAATGTGGAAATATCCAATAGAAGAAAAAATAGTAGATAACCTTAGTGATAAACTCAGTAAATATGCAAAAACAGCAGGTGTTATATTTCTTATACTGGGAAGTATAGGTATCTTATACCCCAGTGTAATGACCGTTGTAACGGTGACATTTTTCTCATGGCTTATGCTCTTAGCAGGATTAATGGCGGGCTATTTTACCTACCTTAGTGATAAAAATGATCATATCGGATGGTTAAAGAGTTTTATCCTTATTGGGGTTGCACTGTTTATGATTTTGTACCCGATGAGTGGTATTGGAACCTTGGGGCTTTTGCTTTCAATTTACTTCTTTATGGATGCTTTTGCAAGTTTTAGTATGGGGATAAATATGAGACCCTCTTCGGGATGGATAATGTGGCTTATTAATGCTATATTCTCTCTTTTACTTGCGGTGCTTTTTCTTATAGGTTGGCCCCTCACCTCGGTTTATTTGATTGGTCTTGTGGTTGGTTTTTCTCTATTTTTTGATGGGGTTTCACTTCTGGTTACTGGTTATATCTTTAAAAAACTAGGGAAATAGTATGACAGAAAAGAAAGCTTTTGGTCTCTGGAGTGCTATTTTTTTAGGGATAGGCTCTATGGTGGGTGCGGGAATCTTTATTGTTATCGGACAAGCAGGTGCTATGGCGGGAAATATTGTCTGGCTCTCTTTTGTTTTTGGTGCACTTATCGCACTTTTAAGTGGTTATTCTTTAGCTAAACTTGCTATCACGTATCAGTCTCGTGGGGGTATAGTTGAATACCTTGTACAAGGTTTTGGAGAAAACACTTTTTCAGGTTCTATGGGCGTGATGTTTTATTTCTCACAACTGATAGCTATTGCGGCAGTTGCCAAATCTTTTGGAACTTATGCCGCAACCTTTATGACAGACTCAACACCTTTGATGATAAATATTTTTGCTGTAGGGGTGGTGGTTCTTTTTACACTGATAAACCTTATTGGTGCTTCACTGGTTGCCAAGTCTGAAAATGTTATTGTATTTATAAAACTGGGGGTACTTATTGTGTTTGCAGTTGCTGCTCTTTTTACCCTACAGCCAGAACTTTTAAGTATGAGTAAGATGCCTCCTGTAAGTGGTATGGTTTATGCCATTGGAATTACCTTTTTTGCTTACCAAGGTTTTAGTGTGATTACGAATACAGTTGAAGATATGCAAAATCCACAAATCACTATGCTAAAAGCCATGGTGTATGCGATTTTGATTGTGGCAGTTTTATACATACTTACCAGTATTGCGGTTTTAGGAAATTTACCCTTAGAAAAGATTATACAGACAAAAGATTATGCACTTGCAGAGGCTGCAAAACCCATTTTTGGGGAGTGGGGATTTAAGATAATGTCTGTAACAGCTCTGTTGGCTACGGCTTCTGCTATTAATGCCACGCTTTATGCAGTTGCTGAGATAGGCTACACTATGGCAAAGGATGGGAATCTTCCCAAAATTTATGAGTACCATATTCATAACTCTTTTGAGGGGTTGATTGTTAGTGCGGTGATTGTAAGCCCACTGATTCTTTTTTTTAATATCTCACAAATTACTACGGTTGCAGCTATCGTCATGCTTCTTGTTCAAGGAACAACCCATATTGCTCATCTTAGAGTAATTAAACATACGGGTGCTAAAGTTTGGGTTATTTATGCAGCTATTATTGCCATGTTTGGTGTAGCTGGGCTGACTCTGTATTCAACTTATAAAACAATGCCAGAGATTAGTTATTATCTTCTTAGCACCTTTATGTTAGCCTTTATAATAGAAGTCCTTTTAAGGTTTATAAACCGCAGAATTATTCAAAAACAGATACAAAAAGTTTAAAATGGACATGAGGATAAAAAATTAAGCAAGTTTGATTTATAATAAAACAGAGAAGGAGTCTTGATATGGACGCAGTACAAAAAGATTTAATAAGCCGTAAGATAGAGATACAAAAAGAGGTCGAACTTCTTTTTAAGGCAAATATGAAAATTACTGATTGGGATGTACCTGAAGCTGACGATAAAGAAGGTGCAAAGATTTTACTTGATATGATATAAGAGAAGATAGATGCGATTAAAAAAGATATAGAAGCTGGAAAATACGACTATTATTAGGCTAGATTTAATGCCTAAAATTAATAATTTAAAAATTAAGGATATATTATGAGTTCACATAAGAACAAAGAACATTTAAACACCATAAGAGAAGCGGTTATAGGTTCGGATAGATTAAAAGAAGATGAAAAAACAGATACAATTAAAAGAATAGATGAGTGGTTATTAGAAGACAGAGCCTCAGGAACCTTTGCTGAAGAGTTACTTGAACTTGCTCCTGAAATACGTGCAATGCTTACAGAATTGGGCTTAATCTAAGGTAGCGTCTAATAAATAGACGTCTACACGCTTTTAAAATAATTTTTTTAAAAAACCTTTTATTTTCCCAAAATTAGGCAGTAATGCTTAATCTTAACCTCTTTTACAACTTTTTTCACTATAATACAAGCAATTTTTACATATGGAGAGACACATGCAAATAAGCGGTGCTCAAATGGTTATAGAATCATTAATTGCAGAAGATGTTAGTGTAGTTTTTGGCTACCCTGGTGGAGCGATTATGAATGTCTATGATGAGATTTATAAACAAAGTGGTTTTCAACACGTATTAGCACGTCATGAACAAGCTGCGATTCATGCAGCTGAGGGATATTCAAAGACTACAGGTAAGGTTGGTGTTGCGATGATTACCTCCGGTCCTGGTTTTACTAATGCCGTTACGGGTCTTGCTGATGCGTATATGGATTCAATTCCTATGGTTGTTATTTCAGGGCAGGTACCTATGTCACTTATTGGAACAGATGCTTTTCAAGAGATTGATGCGGTAGGTATCTCACGTCCATGTACAAAACATAATTATCTTGTAACGGATGCAGCAGACTTACCTCGTATTCTTAAAGAGGCTTTTTATATTGCATCAACAGGTCGTCCAGGTCCTGTTCATGTCGATATTCCAAAAGATGTTACGGCTCAAATTGCTGAATATAAGTATCCTGAAACGGTAGAACTTGAAACATATAAGCCAAATGTTAAGGGTAATTTACGTCAGATTAAAAAAGCAGTGGATGCAATTGCAGCTTCATCTCGTCCGATGTTTTATCTTGGTGGGGGTATTATTAATGCCAATGCAGCTGAAGAAGTACGTGAATTAGTAAAAATGTGTAATATTCCTGCTGTTGAGACCTTTATGGCAAGAGGTACACTACGTGTAGACGATACCAACCTTGTCTCAATGTTAGGTATGCATGGATCATACGCAGCCAATATGTCAATGTCAGAAACAGACTTAATGATTGCTATTGGTGCGCGTTTTGATGATCGTGTTACGGGTAAACTTTCTGAGTTTGCTAAACATGCAAAGGTGATTCATATTGATATTGATCCCGCATCAATTTCTAAATTGGTTCCTGCTGATTTTCCTATTGTTGGTGATGTTAAAAATGTTGTGAATGAGATGCTTCCTTTAGCTAAAGAAAAAGTTGATGGTGAAAGATATGCTTCATGGCGTGAAACGGTTGCGAACTTTGATAAACTTCATCCTCTAACTTATGAAGATTCTGATGATGTGCTTAAACCTCAATGGGTGATTGAGCGTATTGGTGAACTTCTTGGAGATGATGCTAATATCACAACAGATGTTGGTCAACACCAGATGTGGGCAGCACAGTTTTATCCCTTTACACGTCCTCGTCAATTTACGAGTTCGGGTGGACTAGGAACCATGGGTTTTGGTTTTCCAGCAGCCTTAGGGGTTAAACGTGGAGACCCTGAGCGTATTAGTATTAATATTACGGGTGATGGTTCTATTTTAATGAACATTCAAGAGTTAATGACAGCAGTAGAATATAAACTTCCTGTAATTAATGTTATTTTAAATAATAAGTATCTTGGAATGGTTCGTCAATGGCAGACTATGTTTTATGATAAACGTCACTCTTCAACAGATATCTCTTTGCAGCCTGACTTTGTGATGTTAGCAGAGAGTTTTGGTGGTGTAGGCTACAGAGTTAAAACTAAAGAAGAGTTTGATGCAGCATTAAAAGATGCTATTGAGAAAAATGTTGTTGCCTTAATTGATGTTACGGTTAATCGTTTAGAAAATGTTTTACCAATGGTTCCAGCAGGTGGATCATTGTTTAATATGATGTTAGAGTATAAGGATAAATAATGGCGCAAGAAAGACGCGTAATTTCAGTAATCGTAATGAATGAGGCTTCGGTACTTTCTCGTATTGTTGGGCTTTTTTCAGGTCGTGGTTATAATATTGACTCCTTAACAGTAGCTCCCATTCCTGGGAGTAAATACTCACGTATTACGATTGTAACACAGGGTTCAATTCGTGTAATTGAGCAAATTATAAAACAACTTCATAAGCTTATTCCCGTACTTAAGGTATATGAGCATGAACATTTAGTTGAAAAAGAGATGGCATTAGTTAAGTTTCCTGTAACAGAGTGTTTATCTGATATTGCAGCACTGTGTGGAGCCTATAATGGGCAGATTGTAAATGTTGGTGAAGATACAATAATTGTAAATGTTGCTGATGAACCCCATCGTGTATCTAACTTCTTAAAAGCGATTAAACGCTTTCACCCTAAAGAGATTGTTCGTTCGGGTGTTGTTGCGATGGAGATGTAGTGAAGTTATCTTTTATTGCCAAGACTATTGGTGTTCATTATGAGGGTGAAGAGGTAGAGATTGAAGGTATTCATACCCTTGATGAAGCCACTTCCTCTCAGATGAGCTTTTTAGATAATGTAAAGTATACTAACTCACTTGAAAAGACTCAGGCTAAGGTAGTTTTATGTAATGCTGCTGCAGCTGTTTATGTGCCTAAGACTTGTATTGCTCTTATTGATGAAGAACCTTATTTAAAACTTGCACTTGCTTCTAAGCTTTTTGCTTCTGAGGTGATAGAACTTGAGGGAGACGAACCTATAGTAGCAGAGGGTTCTTTTGTTTCTAATAAAGCCTTTGTGGGTAAGGGTGCCATGATTGGAAAAAATGTTAAAATTCTTCCTGGTGCTTTTATTGGTTGCAAGGCAAAAATTGGGGACAATACTGTTATACATGCAAATGTTACGATATATAGAGACTGTGAAGTGGGTCAGGACTGTATTATCCATTCGGGTACAACCGTAGGTTCAGATGGTTTTGGTTTTGCACATACAAAAATGGGTGAACATGTTAAAATCTATCAAAATGGAAATGTTGTTATACAAGATGATGTTGAAATTGGAGCAAACTGTGCCATTGATAGAGCCGTTTTTGGTACAACACTGATTCGCAAAGGCTGTAAGATAGATAATCTTGTTCAGTTTGGACATAATGTTGATATTGGGGAATACTCAATCTTAGTAGCACAGTGTGGAATTGCAGGCTCAACAACTCTTGGACGTAATGTGGTTATGGGTGGGCAGTCAGCGACAGCAGGGCATCTTAATATTGCTCCTTTTGCTCAATTTGCTGCGCGTTCGGGAATTATAAGTGATATAAAAGATGGTTCTAAGGTGTATGGTGGATTTCCTTTAATGGAACAACGTACATGGTTGAAATTACAAGCAAAATTAGCTAGACTACTTAAGCCTAAAAAAACATAACAAGGAACTTCTATGTCAAAAGTAATTCATTTAGACGGAACTAAAAAGGGTGTTATCTCAGTCACTAAGATTGATGAACCTTATGGTAAGGACAGTGGTACTGTTGCTAGTATTGGTATCTCCCTTGCTGGTGATGCAGACTCTCCTGAGTGGAAAGTTCATATTCCACTTAATAACCTTGATGATGTGATAGTCGCCTTACAAAGTTTGCAATAAAAGGGTATCAACTCTTTTTTTAATTAAGATGAACAATTGTTCATCTTAACTTCATCTTCTCTTCATAATTATTATCTCTCATTTTTTTATACAAAAAAGCTCTATTATTAACCTCTTTAGCTTAATTTTTTACTATTATTTTTAATAAAGAGTGTATATAGCTAGTGTTTAAAAAAAATAAACTATTTCTATTTTTTTTAAATATGAATAAAAGTTAATTTGAAATTCATTTTCCTGTCACACCCATGTTTTAAGATGTTCTTATCTTAAAAAAGGATTTTTATGCAGGTCTATCTTCAAAATAGGTTTCGTTTTATTACTCTTGTTATTTCTATTTTTTTAATGGTTTCAGCCATTACGCGTACTGTTTTATTATTGCAATCATTGACTATGATTGAGTTTAATTTAGGGCAACTCTTCTCTATTTATATTATCGGTGCTTTTTATGATTTTATTGCGGTGAGTTATCTTATTATTCCTTTTGTGTTGTACCTTCTTTTTATGCCAAAAAGAATTTTTAGGCATAAGATACATCGTGTAGTTACTTATATTTTTATATATGTACTTTTATATCTAGTGGTGTTTTATGCCTTTAGTGAGTGGTTCTTTTGGAATGAATTTGGTGTTCGGTTTAATTTTATTGCGGTTGATTATTTAGTATATACCACAGAAGTTATTGGAAATATACGTGAATCTTATCCTATGGGAATTTTACTCTCAGTCATTGCTATGATTTCAGGTCTTATCTTTTTTATTTTAATAAGGTACAAACTTATTACTTCACTTCTTAAAGATAAGAGTACTTTTAAGCAACGTTTCTATTATTCACTCTTTTATCTTCTTTTACCGCTTCTATTTTTTGATGTAGTTAGTCAAGATTATGCCAAGGTTTCTAAAAATAAATATAATAATGAATTAGCTAAAGCAGGTCTGTATTCTCTTTTTTCTGCTTTTAGAAATAACACCTTAGATTATGATACCTTTTATTTAAAAGAAGATAATACAAAGGTGATAAGTAATTTAAGAACCCTTATAAAGGCCACTGTGAATAAGGAGAAAAAAGGTTTATTACATGAGATTAAAAAAGAGGGTTTAGAAAAAAACTATAACGTGATGATGATTGTTGTTGAGAGTTTAAGTGGTGAATTTTTGGAATCTTTAGGTGGGTTTAAAGGTCTCACCCCAAACTTAGATGGCTTAGCCAAAGAGAGTCTGTTTTTTGATAAGTTTTATGCCACAGGAACACGTACAATTAGGGGTATGGAGTCAATTACACTTTCTGTTCCTCCAACAGCAGGACGTTCTATTGTTAAACGCCCTGATAATCATAATATGTTCTCAAGTGGATTTATCTTTAAAAACAAGGGATATGAAACGAAGTTTATTTATGGAGGGCATGGATATTTTGATAATATGAATGATTTTTTTTCACATAATGGTTTTGATATTATTGATAGAACAGACTTTAGTGATGAAGAAGACACCTTTCATACCATTTGGGGTGTGTGTGATGAGAACTTAATGGATAAGGCTTTATCTGAAGCAGATAAGTCCTACAAGGCACATAAGCCGTTTATGTCATTTGTTATGACAACGTCTAACCATAGACCTTATGACTTTCCTGATGGACGTATTGATATGCCTTCACACTCAGGTAGAGATGCCGCAGTTAAATATACAGATTTTGCAATTGGAAAGTTTATTCAAGATGCTAAGAAAAAACCTTGGTTTAAAAATACGATTTTTGTTATTGTGGCTGATCACTGTGCCAGTAGTGCAGGTGAAACCTATCTTCCCTTAGATAAGTACCAGATTCCACTGTTTATGTATGCCCCTAAAATTCTTGAAGCAAAACGTATCTCTAAGGTTTCCAGTCAAGTTGATATTATGCCAACACTTTTTTCATTATTAAATTGGTCGTATGAGAGTAAGTTTTATGGTCAAGATATTTTAGAGGATACTTTTGATGAACGTGCCTTAATGGGAACTTATCAGCTGCTGGGCCTATATAAAGATAATCGTTTAAGTATTTTAGTTCCAGGGAAAAAACTTTATGGTTATGTACCAATAAAAATGAATATTTTTGATACACAGTATAAAGATGTACGGGTTCCTAAAGAGGTAGAAGATGAGATTATTTCTTATTATCAAGGCGCAAGTTTACTCCACAAGCAGAGGTTAGACAGGTATGACGGAAAATATTAGAACATTATTTCTTGAAGGTTCTGTTTATAAGCTATTTGTGTTTATAAGTCTGTTTTTAAGTTTAGTACTTAATGGTGAATTTTATACACAAAGCTTGGCTGTTTACTCGTTAGATACACATAACCTTGCTTTTTTAGGTTCTTTAGTTGTGCTACTATTTTTAGTAACGTATCTAGTTTTTACTCTTACTTTATTTGAGTGGAATATAAAGTATGGGTTAATCTTTATACTAATTGTCTCTTCTTTAAGTAGTTATTTTATGAATACTTATCATATTGTTATTGATGAAACAATGATTCAAAATATTGTTGAAACGAGTGTGAATGAAGCCCTTGACTTGTTTAGTTTAAAGCAGGTGTTTTATCTTCTGTTTTTAGGTCTAAGTCCATCTTTATATGTGTATTATTATAAGATTATTCCTCTACCCTTAAAAAAAGAATTTTTCTTAAGAGTCTTCTCTTTATTGGTGATACTCGTTCTTATTATAAGTATATATTTTTCTTTTTCTAAATACTATAGCTCATTTTTTAGAGAGCATAAGGTACTTCGGTTCTATATTAATCCAGTTTATTGGATTTATGCATCAGGCAAATATGTTGGTATGCAGTTTAAGGATAAGCAAGAAGATCTACAGATTATTTCAGATGATGCAAAAATTATAAAAACAAAGGATGCGGCAAGAAAATTAGTGATTGTAGTTGTCGGTGAAACTGCACGAGCAGATCGTTTCTCTTTAAATGGATATAAACGAAAAACGAATCCTCTTCTTGAAAAAGAAGATTTTCTGAATTTTGAAAACATGTCTTCTTGTGGAACATCAACAGCTGTTTCTGTACCCTGTATGTTCTCTATATATAAGCGTAATGAGTATAGTTATAATAAGGCATTTTCAACACAAAATGTTTTAGATATTTTAAGTTCAACACAAGAAATTGAAGTGTTGTGGAGAGATAATAATTCTGATTCAAAAGGTGTTGCCCTTAGTATTGAATATGAAGATTATAAGTCTTCTAAAAACAATACCCTTTGTGATGAAGAGTGCAGGGATGAAGGTATGCTTGTAGGTTTAGATGCGTATGTCAACAAGCATAAGAACAAAGATATATTAATTATCTTACATCAGATGGGAAATCATGGACCTGCATATTATAAACGCTATCCCTTGTCTTTTGAAAGGTTTACTCCTGCATGTAAAACAAATCAGCTTCAAGAGTGTACGCAAGATGAGATTAATAATGCTTATGATAATGCTATTTTATACACAGACTATTTTTTATCTAAGAGCATAAATTTCTTGAAAAAGTATGAAAAAAGTTATAATGTTGGGATGATTTATATGAGTGATCATGGTGAGAGTTTAGGTGAAAATGGTATTTATTTACATGGTTTGCCTTATTTTATAGCACCAAAAGAGCAGACTCATGTAGCTTCATTAATGTGGTTTGGAAAGAAGATGCAAAAAGAGTTAAAGCGGAAAAATATCTCTTCTTTATCTAAAAATACGTATACACAAGATAACTTGTTTCATACTCTTTTAGGGATGTTTGAGGTTCAAAGCTTAGTGTATGATAAAAATATGGATATTTTAAATTAGCAAGAGTGATATTAGTTTTTAGAATTACTTTATAGCTGAAAACAAGTAATGTTTTTGTATGCTTAGTTATAAAAGTACACAAACTTGGGGAGACAGATGCGAATACTAGTGGTTGAAGATGATGAGAAGATTTCAGCTTTTATTGCCAAAGGGCTTAAAGAAGAGGCGTATAGTGTTGATGTAACCTATCATGGTGATGAAGCAATATATTTGGCTCAAGTGAACGCTTATGATGTAATTTTACTTGATTTGATGTTACCTGGTTCTGATGGTTTAGAAGTGTGTGCTAAATTACGAGAAAAAGAGGTGACTACACCCATAATCATGCTAACAGCAAGAAACCGTCTTGAAGATAAAATAGATGGTTTAGACAGTGGCGCGGATGATTACTTGACTAAACCTTTCGCCTTTGAAGAGCTACTTGCACGTATTCGTGTTCAACTTCGTCAACATGGAAATACTTCAAGTTATCTGGAAGTAGGCGACCTCTGCTTAGATACGAAAACACGAGAAGTGAAACGCGCAGATAAGAAGATAAGGCTAACGAGTAAAGAGTACTCTTTATTGGAATTTATGATGCGAAGCCCAAGAGTTTTACTTAGTGAGACTATTATCAAAGAGAACTTAAGTGATATGCAACATCAAAGTATGAGTAATATCATTAGTGTTTATATCTATCGTTTGCGAAATAAGATAGATAAGGGGTACGAAAAAAAACTTATTTATACCCTTAGAGGAGCGGGTTATATGTTAAGTGATGAAGATGTTTAAAAGTTTAAAAAATAAACTTTTAGCTTATTTTTTAATTATAAATGTACTTGTATTTATAGGGTTTAGTGTTTTTATATATGAGACAGCTAAAAAAGGTGTTGTTAATACGATTGATGCCCAGTTAGCGCTATTGTCCATTGACGCAGTGGTTGATTTAAAAGGGGATGCTTATATTGATGCAAAAGCTTTAGCCAGTGAGTTAAGGAAGGAATTTGGCTTAAAGTCTTTAGAGTTAAAAATTATCTATTATGATAGAAGAAGCAAGTCTATTGAGTATGAAACAGTTTCTGGGCAGAATTTAAAAGAACTTTTTGATATTCCTTTGGATGAGATGGGGCACTTATATAGTGTCTATTATTTTACAAAAAAGAGCTATCGCGTAAGTTCTATGCTCTTGTATCAAGATAATAGTTTGAAGATTTTTTTTCAATTAGCAACCAAAAATTTAAATACAACACCTTATTTAGATAGCCTAAGAAAGAGTCTTTTATTTCTTGTGCCTTTGCTGATTCTATTTTTACTCTTTATTGCTAATATACTCTTAAGTAAGAGTTTAAACCCTGTTAAAGCAACGGTTGATGCCGTTAATGAAATCTCAGCTAATGAACTCTCTGAGCGTCTTTCGACTAAGGATACTCCCTTAGAAATTAAGGCATTAATTGACACCTTTAATGCACTACTAGAGAGGCTTGAAAAAACCTTTAATAGAATTTCAACCTTTAGTGCAGACGCTTCACATGAGTTAAAAACACCCTTGACAGTTATTCGGGGGGAAGCTGAAGTTGCCTTACGAAAAGAACGAAATATACAAGAGTACCAGCAGGTTTTAAAAGACATTGTTAAAGAAAGCACCTCTGTTCAAGTGAGTATAGAACAGCTCTTTTTATTAACAAAAAAAGACACTAAAGAGTTGAGTGACAATTTTCAAGAACTGTATTTAGATGAGGTCTTAGGTGAACTTTTAGCCTCTTTACATAATGAAGCGATGCAAAAGTCTATTAAACTTAGTTTTGAAAATATTGTACCGGCAACAATTTTTGCTAATGAGAACTTACTTAAAATAGCAGTGAGTAATCTTATACGAAATGCTATTATTTATAGTGATGAAGGAAGTGAGATAATATTGAGTTTAACAAAAGAGTCTGATATCTCTTATCGTCTTTGTATTGAAGATAAGGGTTGCGGAATTAGTAAAGATGATTTGGCTCTTATTTTTGAGCGTTTTTATCGCGTAGATAAGTCACGTTCACGTCAAAAAGGGGGTACGGGTTTAGGTCTTGCTATTGTGAAGATGATCTTAGATCTACATCAGTACAGCATTGATATACAAAGTGTGTTAGGTGGAGGTACTCGCGTCTTAATTATGTTTAAAAAGGTAGCTGAGTAAGTGCTTTAAAAGTTGTTTTGTATTACTATAACAACTTATATTTTTAGAAGGAAAATTATTGAAAGTATTTACAAGACTGTTTCGTTATTATCTCTACCTAGTGGGGCTTCTTTTTGTAGGACGTGCTGCTCTTTTTGCCTTCTACTTTGACCGTTTTTCTGATGATGATGTTCCTTATATGCTGAGTTTTATTTATGGGCTTCGTATGGATACTATTGCGGTCTCTTATCTTTTAATTATTCCAACTATTCTTTTAGCTTTTTCACCTAAAATATTTGCGCAGGTGCTTGATAAGGTTTTGCGTTTTTATTTCTTAGTAATTATTTTACTCTTAGTTTATATGGAAAATGCAACCTTTCCATTTTTTGCAGAGTATGATGTACGCCCAAATTATAAGTTTGTAGAGTACTTAGAAT
The DNA here is from genome assembly GCA_024280035.1 of Campylobacterales bacterium. Classification (GTDB taxonomy): domain Bacteria; phylum Campylobacterota; class Campylobacteria; order Campylobacterales; family Sulfurimonadaceae. Next base: position 11,197 of record JAJRQV010000106.1, on the reverse strand, counting down.
ACCCCAAAGAAGTCTTTGCCATGATTTTTGCAGAGTATAAACTTGCCATGCTTTTATCAGGAATTATGATGTTCTTAGTAGGACGTTTTTATATGAAACACTCTAAAGGAGACTTTGCTGATGTTTTACAAGAGACATACTGGAAACGAATTTTAGTTTTTATTCCTATTGCTGTGCTTTTATTTATTGGGATTCGATCCTCTTTTGGTCACCGCGCTGCGAATAACTCGGATGCAATGTATTCAACAAACCGTGTGATTAATGAGATTACTAAAAACACAGTGTACAGTGTTGCGTATTCGATTTATGCCAATAAAAAGTTCTCCTCTAAGGTACTTAAACAGTATGGAAAAATGCCAATCAATGAGGCATTACGTCGTGTACGTGCCCGTCTTGATATTAACAGTACAGATGAAAAGAGTATCTTCTCTCGTTTAGAAAAAAGTCATTTTAAACGCAATAAACCTAAAAACCTTGTTATCTTTTTGCAAGAGAGTGTAGGGGCGCAGTTTGCTGGATCTGTTGGAGGAGAAGAGGGCATTATGCCTCATTTTGATGCCTTATCTAAAGAGGGAATTATATTTACAGACTTGTATTCTAATGGAACACGAAGTATTCGTGGTATTGCGGGGGTAGTGTCTGGTAACTTTGCTGTTCCGGGTAAGGGAATTTTAAAACGTCCTAAATCGCAGAGTGACTGGTTTACTATTGCGCGACTTTTTAAACCTCTTGGTTATGAAACCAGTTTTATTTATGGGGGAGAGAGCCATTTTGATAATATGAGAGGGTGGTTCTTAGGAAATGGTTTTGATAAGGTTATTGACCAACCTGATATGAAAGATCCTGAATTTGTTGGCACCTGGGGTATTTGTGATGCAGAGGTCGTTGGATATGCGGATAAAGAGTTTAGCCGTTTATATGCACTTAATAAACCTTTTATGTCGGTTGTTTTCTCAACTTCAAACCACACTCCCTTTGATTTTCCTGATAGAAAGATTGAACTGATTGAAGGTATTGCTAAAAAGTCAGTCAAAAATGCCATTAAATATGCAGATTTTGCCATAGGTAAGATGATTGAAAAAGCGAAAAAAGGTGGGTATTATAAAGATACCGTCTTTTTAATTGTTTCAGACCATAATGTGCGTGTGTATGGGCAGGACTCTGTTCCTGTTAATATGTTTCATATTCCAGGGCTTATCTTAGGTGGCGGTATTAAAGCAGGTTCATATACTAAGATTGCAAGCCATCCGGATATTATTGCTACTGCCTTAGATTTAGTGGGGGCTGATTTTAAATATCCTATCTTAGGGCATTCTATTTTTTCTGATAAAAAACAAGAACTTAGTTTAATGCAATTTAATAATAACTATGCCTTAATGATAAAAGATAAGATAGCTGTCCTTCGTCCTGGAAAAGCTGCCAATACCTATCTGTACAACAGAGATAAAAATTTAAAAATCACAGACAAGCATCTTCTTCCTCAAGAGCATGATAGTGAGTTAGAAAAAGACGTTTTAGCCTTTGTTTTAGTAATGAATTATTTGTATGATAAGAGTTTATATCGTTAAAGAGAAGTTTAAAAGCTCTTCAGCCTTTGTTGAGAGTCATGTACTTCAGGTAGAGTGTAAGCTGGTTGTAGATGAACAGAGATAAGATTTTTGATGGCGATTTCAGAATAACTTTCATCAAAGGTTTCAAAATAGTTATTAATAATATTTTGCTGTGCGAGGGTGGTGATATCTTTTTCGTGAGCATAACGGGTAGAAAATTTTCTTGGGAACGAGAGTACTTTACTGTCGTATTTTGTGTGTAGTTTGAGTTGACTGTTTGAAAATTTAGTTTCATAACCTTCTTATTTATACCTTAATGATTTACTGAAATTATATCACAAATAGAAGATAAAAGAAAATAATGATTAAATAAAGGGATTAAAGTTCTTTATTAATAAATAATAAAGAACCAAAAATATTAGTAGTTGTTTTTTATAAAAGCTTCAATACGTCTGATACCCTCACGGATACTTTGAATATCTGTAGCAAATGAGAACCTAAAATAACCATCTGACCCAAAACCAACACCAGGGACAACAGCAACACCAGACTCTTCTAAAAGCTTTTTTGCAAATTTAAGTGAATCTTTTTCAATCTTTGAAATATTAACAAAAAGATAAAAAGCTCCATCTGGTTTTAATACAGAAAGACCATCAATTTTATTAAATAATTCTACTGCCTCATCTTTACGTTTACTAAAGGCTTCTCTCATCATTTCAACATCAGCATCAGCTGAACCATCAAGACCTGTGATTGCAGCCTTTTGTGTAATTGAACAGATATTAGAAGTACTTTGAGACTGAAGCTTTTTCATGGCTTTCACTAATGCTGTATCTTTAGCGGCAAGATAACCAAAACGCCATCCCGTCATAGCTACAGATTTAGAAAGTCCGTTAATAGTAATGGTACGATTAAACATATCATCACTTACTGCAGCGCACGAAGTAAATTCGCCATCATAAATAAGCTTTTCATACATCTCATCTGATGCCACAAGAATATCAGTCCCCTTAAGTACCTCACCTAGTGCTTGTAACTCTTTTTTTGAATAAATTGAACCCGTTGGGTTCGAAGGGGTTGTTAAAATAAGCATCTTACTCTTAGGTGTAATAGCATTTTTTAACTGTTCTGGTGTGATTTTAAAACCAGAATTATCATCAGTTGCAATCTCAACAACGGTTCCGCCACTGTATTTTACTAATTCAGGGTAAGTTACCCAGTACGGTGCAGGAATAATAACTTCATCACCGGCTTGAATAGTAGTTTGAAAAAGGTTAAATAAAGAGTGTTTAGCCCCATTTGAAACAATAATTTGATTAGCCGCATAGTCGAAGCCATTATCACGTTTAAGTTTATTGGCAATAGCTGTTTTAAGTTCAGGAATTCCATCAACAGCAGTGTATTTTGTAAAACCATCATTAATAGCAGAGATGGCAGTGTCTTTAATCACTTGAGGTGTGTCAAAGTCAGGTTCACCTGCAGAAAATGAGATTACATCTTTGCCCGCAGCACGAAGCTCCTGAGCTAAAGTTGAAACAGCGATGGTGATGGATTCAGAAAGAATATCGATTCTATCAGATAACATGGTAACCCTTAAAGTTAAAATTTCGTGATTATATCGAAATTAGACTTTCATTGACTTAATAAAAGACTCATAAATATGTTCAAGTTCTAAATCTTGTTCAACAATTTCTTCATTTTCTTTCATTACAACATGTTCTAAAACAGCCACACGTTTTAAAAGGTATTCAAACATCTCTTTATCAATATCAGGAAGTTTATTATGTGAGAAGGGATCTTTACAGCGTCCCTTATCAATTACACGTGCAGGAATACCAATGGCAGTTGAGTGGTCAGGAACCTCTTTGACTACAACTGAATTCGCACCTACTTTGGACTCCTCCCCAATAATAATATTTCCAAGAACCTTAGCTCCTGCACCAATAACAGCACCTTTTTTAATGGTAGGGTGACGTTTACCTACAGCAAGGTTAACCCCACCTAGGGTAACACCTTGATAAATAAGCACATCATCTTCGATAATAGTCGTTTCTCCAATCACAACACCTGTTCCATGGTCAATAAAAACACGACGACCAATGGTTGCTGCAGGATGTATATCAATATTGGTAATGATTTGATTAATACCCATTAGTATACGAGCAAGACGTTTGAAATTATTATTATAGAGCCTATGAGAAATACGGTACCATGCAATTGCCCAAACACCGGGGTAGTTAAAAAAAAGCTCTAAACGTGAGTGGATAGCTGGATCGTTTCGATAAACATTGCTAAAATCTTCTTTGATCTGTTTAAAAAGTCCCAAAAATAATACCTTAGTTTGTAGTTCGTAAATAAGAATTTTGAATTAAATAAAGTTCTAGTTGGGCAATTGTATCACTTTTCTCTTTTTCTGTAATAAAAGTTGAGTTAGAAAGAGAAAATTTAAGTGTTTCTAATATTTTGATTTCATCATAACCCAAAGTTGAGATAACTTTTAAGAGACTATCTGCCTCCTTTATATACTTAATTTTATATTCTGTATTGGTGATTTCAATGCTACATTCATTAGGGTGAGAAAATAAGTTATGATTCATACCTAAGGTCTCTTGATAGGCACCCACATTAAAAAAACCTAAAAAATACTCTTCTTCGTCTATATTAATATCATGCAGATAAAGAGGAGATTGACTCTCAAAAGTGATCTCACCATCACTATCACAGGTAATATCCCATAATGCTGCGGGGCGAAGAGCAGGGGTATTGAGTTTATGCACGGGCATAATAGGAAACCTTTGCCCTAGTCCCCAATAATCAGGAAGGCTTTGAAAAATAGAAGCATTAATAAGATATTTTTCTTGAAGTTTTTCTTGAAGACGTTGGAGCTCACTTGTGGGATGGTCAATAGACAAAAGAAGGGCTTTTTTAATAATAACATGGACTAAAACTTCTGCATTAGAGCGGTCTTGAAGGTCAATATAACCTAAGTCAAAAAGGGTAAACAAAGACTCCATATGATCAAGAGCGTCATGTAAGAATTCAATAGAGTTACTCGAGTTAAGGAGTCTGTTTAAGTCAAGAAGTTCTTCAATTAAAGGAGGATTCTCTTTTTTAATACGAAGTGATTTTTCTTGGTGGTCTTGTGAAAAAAGTTCTAAAACAGGTGAAATCAAAACGGCATGTGAAGCCACAATAAAACTACCTGATTCTGTGAAAATATGTGGATGCTCGACCCCTTTTTTATTCATAATTTCACCCAATAAAAAGACAACATCATTTGAAAATTCTTGGAGGGTGTAGGTACAGATTCTATCATTTTCATGTTGAGCATACTCTACACTTAAACCTCCACCAATATTGATTGATTCTAAGGCATCTGCGCCCATTTTTTTAAGTTCAGCATAAATATTTCCTGCCTCACGAAGGGCACGTTTAAGTGGGGTAATATCTTGCATTTGAGAACCAATATGAAAATGTACCATATGAAAATAATGAAGTAGCTCGTTCTGTTTAAGAAGATGAATAGCTTCAAGAAGTTCGGTTGCAGAAAGACCGAACTTGGAATCACTTCCTCCACTTTTTGCCCATGTTCCTGAGCCTGAACTATGTAAACGCAGACGGATACCAATAGAAGGTACTTTTAAAGAAGAATCTTTTGCTACCTCAATAATAGACTCTAATTCTGCTAATCCTTCAATAGTAAGGGTGATGTTATGCCCCATCTGTGCTGCCATAAAACCAAGACGTATCATCTCTGTGTCTTTAAATCCATTAACAGTAATAGGTGCGCCAATAATAGTCTGACTCATGGCTAGAACCAGTTCTGCTTTAGAACCTGCTTCTAGACCATATTGGTACGGTTCACCACAATTAGTAATGCTAGAGATGACTTCAGGAAATTGATTGACCTTAAGGGGAAAGACTGCCTTAAACTCACCCTTATACCTGTTTTCATTAATAGAACGATCAAAACTAGAATAGAGGTTAGAAATCTGCTTTTCAATTAAATGAGGAAAACGTAAAAGTAGGGTACCGCGAATGCCCTTGGCTCGAATCTCGTTTGTAATTTTAAAAAGAGAAGGGTGGCACAGATGATTGATACAGGCTTCACCATTTTCAATGATGAAATTATCATCTGCCCATAAGTTTATGCCATACTTATTCACTTTTGTACCTCGGTTTATATATGTAGTTTATGATGGAAATATTTGTCAATATCAAAAAATATTTCACCATTATGATTTTTAAAGGTAAGGTTTTTCTTACTGAGTTGGTTAATATTTGAAAAACCCATAATCGCTAACATTACCTTCATTCCCTTAAGAAGATTTGTATGATAATTACTCGTTTTATGACCTTGTTTCATAACAATATAAGAGGCACGGAGTTTAGAGTCTTGTGTTGCCATTCCAACTGGGCAGTTATGCCCTCCATAACCTGAACACATACGTGCCCGTATACATCCACCACTCATCATAAAACCACGGGCAATGCCTAAGGCATCCGCCCCCATAGAAAGCATAATAATAGCATCATCAGGGGTGAGAATTTTACCACTGATAATAATTTTCATCTCATCTCGAAGATCATGTTTACGTAACATAGTATCCATAAGGTAGAGGGCATTTGGTGTTGTAAGACCTACCGACTCCATTAGCTCTAAAGGGGCTGTGGCTGAACCCCCTTCACCACTATCTACAGAGATAAAATCAGGAAGACTAAGTCCCTCTTTTTTACGCTCCGCCATAAGGACTACCATCTCTTCAATATCATTAGCATCAGAAATAACAATTTTCATACCAACAGGTTTTTTAGAAATCTTTTGTAATTTAGAAATAAAGTTAAAAAGGTGTTCGGGTGTATCTGCATAAGGAAAACGGTTAGGAGAGAAAAGATCTTTTCCTTCTTCAATACCACGGTAATAAGCAATATCTGCAGATACCTTAGCTCCTGAAAGTTTACCCCCTGTCTGTTTTGCACCTTGGGCAATTTTAATTTCAGTCATCTTACAAAACTTCATTACTTTTTCGTATCTGTTCTCATCAAACTTACCCTCTTCATCCCTAACGCCATAAAGCCCTGAACTCATCTGAAAAACCATATCAGGAAGACTTTCGGGTACCTCTTGGGGAAAACTATCAAGAGAGGCTTTCCAGTTGACACGAAACAGAACATGAGAGTCTTGATCGTAGATGTAGGTATTGTGTGTTTTTTTACCATGTAGAAGGTGCTTACGATATTTTTTAATGGCTACGGCTCTATTAAAGATTTTATCGGTGATTTTGAACATAATCTCAGCATAAGTAGTTGCCTTTACAATCTCAAGATAATCAGAATTTTCTAAGTCGGGTTTGAGGGTAAAAAGATGGTTAGAAGTTAGACCACCTTCTCCTGTGTTAACAGTAAAGTTAGAAAGGGTTGCGCCTAATGAGAAGGCACGTACTGCCTCAGGGCTAAGTGCACCATCACTCATTGCAGAACGAATTATAGGAGACTTTGCGTAAAAAGGCTGTTCTCTTTTTTCACCAAATGTGACAAAAAAATCATCAGAAACTTCATCATCATTAAGTACATTCGTGGCATGTTTAATTACAAAACGCGCACCAGCAAAAGGTTGGTCAACTGAAAATGATTTATAATTGGGTAAGTCTTTTGCTGCTTTGTATACCCAGTCAATTTTATCACGTGATTCATAAAAATTCTCTTCAGCAAAGTATTGACGTAGAGGTTCTCTAAGTGCCTCAAAAAGATAACGCATTCTTCCAATAACAGGGTAATTAATCAACAGTTGATGTTGACGCTGCATATATTTGTCATAAATAAAAAGATTAAAAAGAAAAAATAGACCTAAATAAAAGCCATACTCTAGAAATAAAATAAAGTAGTGATTAACCTGCTCTAGCATAGATGCCCCTGTGTGATTAAAATTCGTCTTGAGCTATTTCAGATTCCGTTTTGTTGATAAGGTTTTTGACCCAAATAGTACCATTATTTAACTCATTTTCACCAAGTATAGCACAGTACGAAGCATTTGCCTTGTCTGCTGCTTTTAGATGGGCTTTAAGATTACGTGCCTTGTAGCCAATTGTAACCTTGTTACTTTTTCGTTTTTTCATTCCTAGTTTAAAAACCTTAGCAATAGCATTTTCATCCATGGCACCAAAGTAGTAACCTTCACGATTAACTTCAGGCATTTTAATCAGCTCCATAAGTCTTTCAATACCAATAGCAAAACCGATAGCAGGGGTAGGACGACCATCTAAAAACTCGACAAGCCTGTCATAGCGTCCCCCACCAGCGATGGCAGATTGTGCACCAATTTCTGTACTGACAAACTCAAATGCTGTTTTAGAATAATAATCTAAACCACGAACTAAATGGGTGTCAATTTCATATGCCATTTCGTGCTCATCTAAGAGTGATGTTAATGTTTTAAAGTCATTATCACAACCTTCACAAAGGTTCTGCATAAGTTTAGGTGCATTTGCATATATAGTCTGACATTTATCATTTTTACAGTCTAAAACACGAACAGGGTTTGTCTCTTTTCTGCGTTGGCAATCTTCACAAATCTCCGCTTTATGTTGGTCTAAAAAACTAACTAATTTATCTCTATATTGAGGCATACAGTTTTGGTCGCCTAAGGAGTTTAGTTTTAAAGTGAAGTTAATGCCTAAAGCATTAAAAATATCTCTTACCATTAAAATTAAAGAGGCATCTTCAAGTACATTTGACTCACCAAAACTTTCACAACCAAATTGATGGAACTGTCTTAAACGCCCTTTTTGTGGTCTTTCATAACGAAACATAGTCCCGTGGTAAAACAGTCTTTGTGTTGTTTCTTGACGGTCATACTTATTTTGAACAAAGGCACGTACCACCCCAGCTGTTCCTTCAGGACGAAGGCAAACATCATTTTCACCCTTATCAATAAACTGGTACATCTCTTTTCCAACAATGTCAGAACTCTCACCCACTGAACGTTTAAACAGAGCTGTTTCTTCAAGTTGGGGCGTCTCAATAAAACGAAAACCATAATTTTTAGCAATCTGCGTTGCCGTCTGTATAAAGTAGCTAAAACGTGCCGAGTCTTCTAACTCTAAAGTGTCATTCATTCCACGAAGTGAACGTATCATAATTGTTTCCCTATAAAAGTGTTAATTTGTTTTTGTATCTCTTCAATGCTATCTTCAGCCTTAATGAAAAGTGTGTTAATGCCAAGTTTTTTTGATACATATACCAGCTGTTTTTGAACATTAATCATATACTCAATTCCACGTTGTTCAATAACATCATGGGATTTTCCACCCAATCGCTCTGTTAGTGTATTTTCTTGAATTTGAAAAAGAATAATAGCATCAGGCATAATATCTTGCATGGCAAAACGGTTAAGTGTTTCTAACCACTCAAAATCAAATTTATTTGAGGCGAGTGCATAGGCCATTCCTGAGATTAAAGAGCGGTCAGAAATAATGAGTTTTCCTAAGTTTGGCTGAATAACTGAAGAAACATGATTAGAACGGTCTGCTAAAAATAGAAGCAGTTCGGTAACTGAACAGAGCCCATCGCTAAAAAGAACAAGTTCTCGAATTTTAGCACCAAGTTCAGTTGCTCCCGGTTCTTTGGTGATAATAGCCTTTGGATAGGTTAAACTTAAAAGCTCAATCTGTGTGCTTTTTCCACAGGTATCAATACCTTCAACTACAATGTACATGCGTTCATCTCTTTAATCATTGCCTCAACCTTAGTAGGAAGAAGATGCGAGGTTTTTCCATTAAACTTAAGTAAGTTTCTTACAATTGAGGAGCTAATAAAAGCATGTTTGAGGTTAGGCATAAGATAAACTGTCTCAATATTAGCATCAAGTGAGTTATTAAGGTAACCTAATTGAAGCTCATACTCAAAGTCACTTACAGCACGAAGCCCACGAATTAAAATAGTGGCATTCTCTTTAGCCGCTAATTCAACAGTAAGGGTGTCAAAAGGCATAACTTTGACATTTTTAAGGTGAGAAGTTGCTGCTTTCGCCATGGTAACGCGTTGGTCTGAAGAGAAGAGTGGTTTGTTGTCGGCTGAGTCTGCTATGGCAACAATCACTTCATCAAAAAGGTTTAATGCTCTCGCAATAATGTCATAATGTCCATTGGTAATAGAGTCAAAGGTTCCCGGATATAAGGCAATTTTTTTCACTCACTACTCCATTTTGTATATAAGTCATGTTCAATGCCTACTAAATCAAACCATTTTCCAATAAAAAAGTTTTCCATATCTTCTAGAGTGCTTGACTCTGCATAATAAGCAGCTACAGGAGGTGCAATAACAACACCTAAACGTGAAAGTTTTAGCATGTTTTCTAAGGCTATAGCTGAAAAAGGCATTTCTCTGGGTGCTAATAAAAGTGTTTTATTTTCTTTAATCATAACCGCGGCGGCTCTGGTAATAAGATTATCCGCAATGCCTGAAGCAATTTTGGCTAAAGTATTCATACTGCAAGGTGTTATCATCATAATATCAGCCCCATATGAACCTGAAGCGATAGAAGCTCCAATATCAGAGTTTTTATACTGTTTAATATTCATCTCTTTGTCAAGCACCACATTAGCATGTTTAGACATAACAAGATGTTTATCCATCTTTTGTGGTAGGTTTTGTAAAACATTAAGACCGATATGTGCACCACTAGCACCGCTAATGGCAATAATTATTTTATTTGATTTCAACTTGATTCTTTCCCATAACTTTTACGCGAAAGCGCTTTTTATTACTTTTTTCAACATAAATTTCATCTCCTATAGAAGCATCTTGTAGAGCAATGGCTTGAAATTCAAGCTGTACTAAACCATTAACAAGATGAACTAATACAGGTTTCCCTTTGAGAACAGCAGGTAAAATTTCAAAGTCTTTTTCATAAAGGATCTTTCCTGCTAATAGACGTTTTTTAACTCTGATGTCTGTTTTGTGTTTAAAGGTAAAAGGTTTTGCTTTTAAGCGCTTAAATTTGACATTGGTACTAATAACATCAATTTGAGTCAGGATTTTACCGCGATTTATGTTATGCCTTGCTTTAAGAAGTCTGAGATCTGCTGTCAGGGTATAGTTCATAAAATATCGTTTCTTATATTGAGTGTCTTTTAATAGAAGACTGGAATGGGCATACCTGAAGGCATTAGACTTAAATTCTAGCCTGTAGTTTAAGGGTAAGCTCTCAATAAAACTACTTGCGTCTATTTTAATATTAGAAATTCTCATTTTTAGATAATAACTAAGATAATATTTTTTAATTTTCTCTTTTATAGGCTTTAAGTCTACATTACTAACATGTTTAACATGTACAAGTTTAATAGAAGAGAGGTCTAGGCTTAGGTGATTTTTTTCAAAAAGTAAAGAAAGCTCTTTGGTATAAAAGCTTTTTTTATGTCTATTCTTTTTAAAGGTATAAATAACAAAATCATTTTTTATAGAGTTGTCAATAGTAGAGGCATTAAATTCATTACTAAAAATAGTGTACGAATTTTTTAAACTTGCTGAGAAAAGGCTAGTAAAGATAAGCAGTAATAGTATAAGTTTCATTAGGGGTATTATAACATAAGGTGGTACTGGAGAGGGGACTTGAACCCCTAAGCCTCGCGGCGGGGGATTTTGAATCC
>JAJRQV010000105.1 GCA_024280035.1 Campylobacterales bacterium | reverse complement strand
TGAATTTATCTGCTGAACAAACGCACTAGGATTGTTTATCTTTGAATCTTGTGTTTGAAGAAGGGCATTACTTTCACTGTTTTGACTCTCTTGTTTTTGTGCCTGAGGATCGGGTCTACCGACTTGTACTGCACTTGAATAAGGTGATTGAAAAATATAACTAGAAACTTCCATCTCAGCTCCCTTAATGCTTTATCATAACAAAAAGCTTAAAAGAGCTGGCTTTTACTTTTTAATTAATTTAACCTTTTAACTCTGCAGACGTTTTACAACTTCTTTAAGCTGTTTTTTATCTATCTTATGGGTTTTCCCCTCATACAAGTTTTCTGAAAGTTTTTTCACTAAACTTTCTATCTCTTTATCATCACTCATATTACTCATAAGAAGTTGAAGTACCTCTTTTGACTCTTTAGCAGAGATTGTTTGTCTATTTTTCTCTCTTTTAAGTACTTTTTTCCATGGTAATATTGCTAAAATAACACCTAAGACAAGACCAGCTAAAAGTAAAAATATTCCTTGTATAGTTGATATTCCTGCCTCAGATTTTTCAAGTGTATCTTCAAGCACAGGTTCAGGTCGTGAGATTTTTAACTCTTGTTTTACAAGAGGAGGTGAATTAAGTACCTTTACTTTGATAGGCTGCGATTGTATGGTTTTAACCGTATCGGTTTCAACATCCATATATTCTAACTCAAAAGATGGAATCTCAAAATCTCTTTGTGCCACTAGGGCTGCTTTTTGAATAAAGGCTCCATAATATCTATTGTTTTGTAGATAATGAGACACCTTAGGTTCTTCCATAAAAGCTTGAGCCCCATCTAAATGAATACTAAAGGCTTCAATATCTTCTACATTAGCACGGCCTTTTACCTCTATCGTCACATTAACTGCTTTACCCGCGTTAATCTCATTTTTATCCACATGTACTTCAATCTGCATATCACCCACAAGATGCACTCCATCAGGAAGGGGTTTAACCTCAAGTTCAACCTCATCTGAAAAAATGGTTCGTACCTTTGCTGAAGCCAAAAATGTTCCCCAGTAGTCTCGTGAACGTGAGCGTACCTTAATATCCCAACGAAGAGGTCCAAGGGTAAGTTTTCCACTTTGTTGTGCGGACATGGCATACATACTTTTATGATACTCATACCTATCTTTAGTATGACTCGCCCCTTTAAATTCACTTTTAATCCAAAGGTTTTTACTCTCAGGTAAGGAGATTGATTCTGCCAAAGCGTCAATACCTAGTCGCTTTTTAAAATCTACCATCATTTCAAAAGGCTCACCCACATATACAGAAGTCTTATCTGTACTTAATTTTACAATAAAAGGGTCATCTTTAGAGATGGACATTTTTGAAACTGTAATGTATAAGGCTTCTGTTTGAAACTCTTCACCATTAATAGAAACAGGAAAAGATTCAATCACACATGATTTAGAAGGCTCAATTGTATACATTAAGGCTAACTCTTGTTGACGTACACCATTAGAGATAACTTCTTGATTTCTCTGACCACGCCTTTGAATGTCAAAACCACAAAGTTGATCTAAAGGAGGCACTCTAACCTTACCTGCACCATTAATACTAAGTGTAAAAGTTACACTCTCTCCTCTTGTTATTTGAGTTTTATCTACACTAACATGTATACCTGCATAAACAGGTAGAACCATTATAAAAAGTATTATTATCTTACCAAGGTTTTTCATTTTCATCCTCTTCATGGGCTGCATCTTCCATCTTATACAGATGACCTTTTTGCGAGCCTTTTATCATTTTTAACCATTTTTTTGCCTCTAAGTCGCTCATCTTTTTCATCTGAACGGAGGCATTTTTTGATGCTTGTTTTTGAGCATCACTCTTCTCATCTTTTTTCTTTTGTGACTTCTGTTTTTCTTTCTCTTTTTTCTCTTGCTCTTCTTTTTTCTTTTTATCTTCGTCAGAGCCTTTGTCTTTTTGCTCAGATTTTTTCTTTTCTTCACTCTCTTTTTTCTCTTTGTCTTTAGACTTCTTTTTATCATCTTTTTTATCTTGAGAGTCTTTTTTATCTGACTTTTGCTTCTGATCTTTGTCTTGATCTTTGGACTTCTTCTCTTTTTTGTTCTCTTTTTTATCTGATTTTTTATCTTTGCTATCTTTATTTTTTTTGTCGTCTTTCTTCTCGTCTTTTTTGTCGTCTTTCTTATCTTGCTCTTTTTTCTTCTGCTCTTGTAAAAACTTTTTAACAGCCTCATAATTTTCACGTGTATTTTTATCTTCTTTAATTGCTAAAGAATTTTCATACGCCTGTAGAGCCTCTTCATATTTTTTAAGTTTAACCAGAGCATTTCCACTGTTTGACAATGCCTTCGTTTTCAACTCGTCCTTTTGGTCATCAAGACTCTTATAAACCTTCAAGGCTTGTTCAAATTCACCTTCTTTATATAATGAGTTAGCAAGGTTGTAAACGGCTTCAGGTGACTGTATCGCAAATTCTTTATATATTCCCGCAGATGTTTTAAATTCATGCGCCTTATATGCCTCTTTTGCCTCATGCAGTTTTTGAAAATCTAGCATACCCGCTCGCGCATCTTCAAGTCCAAAAAAAGCAAAAGCAATCAACACAAAGTTTTTCACTAACTTACGTGGAAAAGATGAAAAAGCTAAGAGCAAAAAGAGTACTGCTAAGGCTAAAGGATAATAAAAAAGTTGTATATATTGAGGAATAATTTCTTCTTTTAAAGTCGCTTTTTTTGTGCTTGACTCTATCTCTTTCATAATCTGTTTAATATCTTCATCTCCCAGCACTGCTTCGATATAAACCCCTCCCGTTTCAGTAGCTAAGGTTTTTAATTCAGGATTGATTTTAGAAATTAAAATCTTTCCATTGTATTTAATAAAACCACCATCAGCACTTCTTACAGGGCTTCCCTGCTCTGTTGCAACACCAATAATAAAAACACGTAAACCCTTCTGTTTTGCATGGCTTATCTCTTTAGAGAAGTCCTTATCATCGCCTCCATCTGTAAAAATCAGAAGATTCTTTTGGGAAGCATGTTCAAGCATAGAGATTGCAGAATTTAACATCGAGTCTAGATGCGTACCTTTTTCTGTAATGTTTCCTGTATTTACCTTAGAGAGTAAAAATGCCACCGAAGAGTGATCAAAACTCAAAGGAGAAACAATATAATCATGTTTAGCAAAGGCAAGTACCCCTATACGCGTGTGTGGAGCATTTTTTATTAAATCTATCGCCTTATGTTTAGCAAACTCAATTCGATTTGGATAAAGATCTTCAGCTTTCATCGAATCTGAAATATCAATCCCAATTAAGATATCAGCCGATTTTGCTTCAACCACAACTTCACCATCTTTAATAACAGGTTTGGCTAATGCCACTGTCATTAGAGTCATCGCTGTAAAAAAGAGTGCATAACGTGCTTTTTTATTTAATGCCTTGGACTCTATACGCAGTTTGTCTAAAACCTCTTTATTAAACATCTTAAAGTTCTCATTGCTACCTGTAAAAATAAAGAATGATAAAATCGCAAGCATAGGAAGCATTGCATAAAGAAACATTGGATAAAGAAAACTCATGCCCATCCTTTTTTAGCTCGAAGCAGTAGATAAAAAATAAGACTCATTAAAGAGATAAAAAGAAAATAGATATAAAAGTAGTGTTTATTTAAGTACTTTTGTGTCTTAATCTCTGATTTTTCTAAGGAATTAATCTCTTTATATATCTCTTTTAACTGAGACGAAGAGTAAGCAGAAAAAGCTTCTCCTCCTGTCTCTAATGCAATTTTTTGAAGCACTCTTTCATCAAACTCACCAGGTCTACCAATACCAATAGTATAGATTTTCAGCCCCTCTCTTTGGGCTAAAGAGATTGCCGTTTCATAAGGTATTGTGCCTGCTGTATTTTGCCCATCAGTTAAGAGAATAGCAATCTTTGATTTTGCTTCATTATCATGCATTAAAGTAACGGTTTGTGCAATCGCATCATAAATAGCTGTTTTAGGTCCTGCAACCTTAATATAAAGTTGATCTAAGAGTTTAGACAAGATATGTTTGTCATAAGTGATTGGTGAGGCTACAAAAGCGTAAGAACCAAAAACAATCATTCCAAGGTTGTCATTGACACGTTGTCGAATAAAATCATTAACAATGTTTTTCACAACATCAAAACGATTTAAGTCACGATTGTTTTCATCAAAGCCCCGTGCACGCATAGACTGACTAGCATCAAGAAGTAAGACAATATCATATCCCTCTTTGGGATCAAGACTTATCTCTTCTTCACTGTACGGAGAGGCTAAGGCAATTACTAAAGTCACAATGCCTAACCACTTCAAAAAGTTAAGCAAAAATGAGGAGCCCATAGTGCTTGAACCAAAGAGTTGCATATGGGGAAAAATCAGAGACTCTTGTCGGAGTTTGCACCAATACGAACAGGCTATAAACAGTAAAACAAGTGCTAAAACTAAAGGATATTCAAGAAGCATCTACCACCTCTAAAAACAGTTGATAATAACCTAAGGTCTCTTTATCTAAGGCTTCAACCTCTTTTTTGTATTTATAAACACTCAGACGTTTATCTAAACTTTCTAAGACCTCTAATTCACGCTCAGACTCTGCAAGTAAAAGCCCATACTTACTAATTTCATAGGCGGCTGTTTTTGCATCACTCATATCAATATTATGAATTTTTTCTAAATACTCTTTACGTGTATTTACTTTTTGGTTTTTCTTATACAGTTTATATAACCAGATAAAAAAAGGAATAAGCACTGCAGTTAAAACAAGAGAAACTACAATAACTAAAATCATTAAAGAGTTATCAGGAACAGAAACTAAGGGTTTAATGTCATGTAAGGGGATATCATTCATTACACATTCCCTTCAAACATACGTTTTAGTTTTACAATTGCTTGCTCATCCGTATAAACCTTAGCAAAACGCACCTGATCTTTTCTCAGTTTTTCATATAATTTTCTATCATGTTCTAAAACCCTAGCCTCATAAGCCTTCGTGGTCGAACGGTTAAAGTCACCCTCTAACTCAGCTCTTGATTCAGGATCTTTAAGGCTTGAAAAACCAAAAGCAGGAGGACGTTCTTCTACTCTGTCACGTACAATAATAGCAATAACCTCATGTTTACGAGCAAGAATCTTAAAATCAGGAAGATCAAAAAAGTCTGCAATGACAATAATAAGAGACTTTCTTTTAAGCCGCGTCATTAAACTTTGAGTCAGACCCTTATAATCAGCCACCTTAGATAAGGCATCAAATTCTAAAATCTCTTGAGTGAGACTCTGAACAGCATGAATTTTGTTAGAAGGTTTGTTTTGTTTATAGAGTTTATCTGCATAAATAAATGAGCTAAAAAGGTCTCCATTTTTAATGGCTGAAAACGACAACATTGCTGTAATTTCTGCAATGACTTCTTGTTTAAACTTTTTTGAACCAAAATGTACTGAACCATTAAGCATGGTTGCAATCACAACATTTAACTCACGTTCTTCTTTAAAAACCTTAATATATGGACGCTGCATTTTTGCCGTAATATTCCAGTCTATACGACGAATATCATCACCAGGCATATACTCACGAAGTTCAATGAAATCATAACCTTCACCATGAAAGATAGAAGGATTGTTACCAATAAGTTCAGAGAAGACTTGACGTCTTGCTCGAACCAAAATCTTTTTTAATTTAGACATATAAACCTACGGTATCGCTACTGCTTCAACAATTTTGTCAATCACTTGGTCTGTTGTAATACCTTCAGCTTCTGCCTCATAGGTTAAAATCAGACGGTGACGCATAATCTCTTTAATGATATAAGCAATATCTACAGGAGAAACATAATCTTTTCCACGTAAAAATGCCATTGCTTTAACGGCTTTAAAGATATCAATACTCACACGAGGGCTTGCCCCAAATTGAATATAATCAGCAACCTCTTCTAAACCATATTCATGTGGATTACGTGTTGCTGAAACCAATTCAATCATGTATTTCTCTACCTCTTCATCCATATGAACCGAAGCAACTTCACGCTTAAGAGTTTCTAACTCTGCATGCGTAACAACAGCAGAAATAGTTTCACTCTTTTTATTCGATATCCGTCTTGCTATCTCAAGCTCTTCTTCTTTAGTGTTATATCCCACAACCAGTTTCATCATAAAACGGTCTAGTTGTGCTTCTGGAAGTTGGTAAACACCCTCTTGTTCAACAGGATTTTGTGTTGCCATAACAAAAAAAGGAGGCTCTAACTTAAACGACTCTTCCCCAATAGTAACTTGTTTCTCTTGCATAACTTCAAGCAGAGCAGATTGCACCTTCGCTGGAGCACGATTAATCTCATCCGCAAGTAAAAGGTTTGTAAAAACAGGACCCTGCTTAATTTTAAACTCATTTTGATGAGGGTCATAAATTTCTGCCCCTAAAATATCAGAAGGAAGAAGATCTGGAGTAAATTGAACACGTTTAAACTTAAGTCCAAGCGCTTGAGACAGGGCATTAACCGTAGTCGTTTTAGCAAGCCCTGGAATCCCTTCAATTAGAATATGCCCTTCACACAAAAGACCAATTAAAAGCCCATCAATCATCTTCTCTTGACCAATAACAACCTTAGCCACTTCATTTTTAATTTTTACAATTTTCTCGTTCATTATCTCTTCCTAATTTATAGTAAATAGTACTACCGCATTTAACTCATGTTGGTGTACCACTTATGCTCTTATTATAGCGATTTAGTTTTCACTTAGAGTTTGAAGTAAAGAGATTAAATCTTTAATGTGTGTAAAATGTGTAGATTCCACATTTTCATGCTAAATTTTTTAGAGCCTTTCCTTTTATATGTGAAAAATTTACACTCTCATTTTTATATACCGCACGCTCAAGTAAATCTATCTCTTCGCGAAACAAGACCTTGTCACATGCCATTAAAACTTCTAAAAGCTCTTTAGTAGTTTTAGCCTTTTTAATTTTTTCACCTTTTTTAATTTTTTCTGTTCGAACAGGAAAACGTAGAAGTTTGGCAAGAATAAAGCCACTTAGAAAAGTAAGAAAATAATAAACATAGTTTAAATAAGAAGCAAAATCAATCTTAGATGAGGGAGAATTTACCTTATCAATTAAGATCTCTCTTTTAATTCCATCTTTTTTTATTTTTATTTTAATTGCTTGTGTACTTAACATTTTTTTTTGTTTAGATAGAAGGTCAAAATAAGAGATAGAATACGAAGGAATGGAAAAATCATCTTTTCCTACAAAAGCAAAACGTTGTACCCATTCACCCTTATAACCCGTAGGTGTTAAAACAAAGTCTGTCTCAGGTTCATCACTAAAGACTTGAACATCTTTGATATTAAAAACAATGGGTTTTAAGGCTTGTAAGTTCCCTTCCCCCGAAATTCTAATCTCTAAGTGTGTGGGTTCATAAGCAGAAACTGATTGAATATCATTTTCTTCTTTTAGCTTCAATTGCCCTGTTAATTGCGTATGAGTGGGTTCAACTTGTATTGATAAAGGTTTTATCTCTGCCTTTGCTTTTTGCACTTCTAAATCATTTACATTATCACGCCCAATAATAATATTATCAATAGCAGATTGTGTAGTAAAAAGCATAATTGGCTCTAATTTTAAACTTAAGTCACCTGTTTTTGAAGCAAAAAGAAGATATTCATAACGAATAACTTGGCGTTCACCCTCAAAATGGCGTTTTTCACTCAGTAATTTAAAATCAAATCCTGAATCCGCAGGGGGAACAAACTCAACATCATCATGTTTACCCTCTTTTTCAAAGGTACACTGCATAATTAAACGTGTTGCTTGATTCAGATAAAGTTTATTTTCAGATAGCCTAACATCCCAATGATACACACTTTCTGCCCAAAGGCTTAGGCTTAAAAGCAGAAGACTACCAAGGATTTTCTTCATTTACGCTCCTTTTGTTAATTAATTCATATTGTTTATAAGACAGTGCTGATTGAGAAGGGTTAAAATTCACCTGTGATTCACTTTTAACTTTTTTACCCTTTGTTTTTGAACCGGCTCCTGCATTGGCTGAAACCTTCATATTTGAGCTTCCTCCTGCTTTTTTCTCACCACTTTTTTTAGAAGTTTCATTTGCTTTTTTAGACTCATTTTTTTTCTTACCCTTTTGCTGTCCTGTCTGAAGCCCCTCTGCTTTTTTAAAATGGCTAATATAAAGTAAATTTTCATTTGTCTCTTTATCAAAATGAATAATTAAACTCTTCGTAAAAGCAGCCCTTGCCTTTTTATACATCTCAATTCTAATATAAGCATTGCCTAGATTATGAAAAATTTTAGCCTTTAAAGTAGGAGAAGTAGAGCGAATTGTTTTGTAGGTATCAATTGCTTCTTCATATTTTCCTGCCTTATAAAAAGCATTTCCAAGATTATAGGCATCTTCAGGTGAACGCTCACCCAAGGCTTTTTTCTTTTCTAAGTCTTTTAGGTATTTCTCTTGAGCATAAGCCTTATCACCCGCACTCATGGTTGTAAATTCACGCATATCGGCGTGAAGGTTTACCCCTATTAAAGCCAAAATAATTAAAACTAATTTTGAAAAATACTTGAATAGACTTGTTACAGCAAAAATAAAAGAGAGAAGTGCAAAAAACACAGGATAATAAAAAAGCTCTTGATAGGTCTTAATATCTTCACTGGAGAGTTTTTTCTCTCTTGCATCTAACCATGAAGAAAGTTTTGAGATAGGATTTTCATCCTAATCAACAAAAACACCACCGCTTGCTAAACAGAGTTTTTTTACCTTATTGTTTTTTGCAGTAATGACTAAATGCCCCGAACTATCTTTTAGCCACTTACCATGTTTGTCTTTTAATCGTGCACCTGCTGATGTTGCCATTATCACCATGGAAATGCTTAGACCATTGTCTTTAGCAAACGCTATCTCTTTACTAAAATCTTGTTTATCGGCTCCATCACCAACAATAATAAGGTTTTTCTGTTTAACTTCAGAGAGTTTGATACTCAGGTCTAAGACCGAAGCCATATTTGTCCCCTTAGTGATAATGGTTTCAGAAGAGATAAGATCAAGTTGATGTGAAAGTAACTCAGCATCCGAACTCAAAGGCGATAAAATAATGGCATTACTCGTAAATCCAAGTAAGGCAAAACGGTCATGCACACGTGCGCTAATAAGTCTCTTAATCATCTCTTTTGAAGCTTCTAAACGATTAGGCTTAATGTCCTTTGCTTGCATTGAGTAAGAAAGGTCAAGTGCAATCACTATTTCTGAACCTTCATATTCTTGTTTAACCACCCCCTCATTCAAAACAGGTCTGCTCAGTGCAATAATAATCATAAACAAGGCAATATAAATAAGAATAAGTTTTTGTTTTGCCTGATTAACAATATCAGACTCTTTACTTTTTCTTCGCCATAACATAATAAGGAAAAGAAGCAATAAAAGCCAGAAATATTGAGGAAAAAGAAAACTCATGCACTCCCCTTAAAACGTCGTAAGAGATACAAAAGCATTAAAACAAAGGCTAAAAGAAGAGCATATTGAAAAAAGTACTCTTTTTTCAAATAATGATGCGACTTTATTTGTGAACTTTCCATCTTATTAATGGCTTCATAAACTTCTTTTAGCTCATCTTCATTTTTTTCCGAGTATGCTTCTGCACCCGTCTCTTTGGCAATTTCTTTCAATAAGGCAGGATTAAAATCATCTCCCACTGCAATAGTATAAATCTTAATCTTTTTTTCTATAGCTAACTTTACCGCCGCCTTAGGTGAGATACGTCCACTATTATGTTCTCCATCAGAGAGTAAGATAATCACCTTTGTCTTCGCCTTAGAAAAAGTCAAGGCACGAATGGATTGCTCAATCCCCTCTCCAATAGCGGTATTTTCTCCTGCCATTCCCGTTTGAAGATAGGACACCATCATAGCCACCACCTCCTTTTCATAAGTAACCGGTGAAGCGATAAAAGCATAATCTCCAAAAAGTACAATGCCGATATTATCATTTAGACGTTTTCTAATAAACTCTTTTACCACACGTTGAACCGTTTCAAAACGTGTTTCATGTACTTCTGATAAACCCGAAGCATTCATCGAACCACTGCCATCAAGTGCCAGAACAATATCAATGCCTTGACGATTTAAAGGATTGGTTTTGTCAATAAACACAGGTGAAGCTAAGGCAAGAACCAATAAGAAAACGATTAATAATTTTAACAAATCTTGTAACCAAAAACGAGGTTTTTTAAGTACAAAAAGTTCTAAATGCACAAAGTCTCTTTTAATAATAGACTCTCTACATTTATATAAACAGTAAATTATAGGCAACAATAAAAAAAGAATATATATATTTTCGAATATCATTATGATGTATTTTATCAGAATTTATGTGTTAAAAAGGTGATAATCTATAAATTTTTATATTTATCATAATTGCTCTTGACATTAAAGGTTAAATTCCCTATAATTCCCGTCCACAAACACTTAGTGCTTGTAAAAATGTCTTGTTAGCTCAGCTGGTAGAGCATCTCACTTTTAATGAGGATGCCGATGGTTCGAATCCATCACAGGACACCATTGTTAATGGCCCCATCATCTAATGGTTAGGATTCATGGTTTTCATCCATGCCATAGGAGTTCAAATCTCCTTGGGGTCACCATTTCATAACTCTTTTCCCTTTATTCTTTGTTGTTAATCAATTCCAGTAGTGAACTACACTTCATTGATTTCCGCC
>JAJRQV010000006.1 GCA_024280035.1 Campylobacterales bacterium | reverse complement strand
TGCCTCTGCTTTTGTAAAAATGTATAAAAATATTATTGATTCATTAGCAACAAAACTCATTCAATCCAATAAGCAGCTCTACCCTTTTATAAATAATTAAATAAAAGGCTCTTAACGTTTCAAGAGCCTTAAGACTAATAACCTGCCAAGATACCTACATACACGGCAACATCAAAGGCTATGATTTTTTGAGACATCACAAAATGAAAGATAATAAAAACCACAGCAAGATAAACCAATTTATGCCATTTTACAAACTTTGCAAAAAGTTTTTTTGGTGAGGTCAGTGCCATCATAAAAAGAATTAAAAAAGCCGACAGCCCAAAAAACACAAAAGGACGTTTATAAGCATCTTCTATCATTAAACTAAACTTCCCCTCATTTTCAACAATAAAAAAGAATAAAGAGTGCATAAAAGTATATGCAAATGCCCAAAGCCCAAGAAGACGTCTGTGTTTTATTAGATTAATTTTTAGATACGACTTTAAAGGGCTTATACTTAAGGTAGCAATTAAAAAATGAATCGCATTAATACCTAAGGTGTCGGCTGCAAATTTTAAGGGGTCATTAGGTAGTTTACCTAAAGATTTACCTCCATGCTCATAAATAAAAGCAGCCACACTGTCTAAATAAGGAATGCCCCATGCAAACTTATAAACAATATATAAAAGCGGCAAAAATGCCACCAACCAAATAATTTTTTTCATTTCTATCTTCTTTAAAAATTCTTTCTTAAGTCCATATTCTTATACATACCTGCCACCTCATCTGCATAACCATTAAAAATCTCTGTACGTTTTTTAAAAAAAGCACCTAAGGGTCTCTCTTTTGCCTGAGACCACCGAGGATGAGAGACTTCAGGATTTACATTTGAGTAAAACCCATACTCTCTTGGATTTACAATGTTCCAAGTACTGTCTGTTAGAGTTTCACTAACATGTATATGAGTCATTGACTTAATACTTTTAAATCCATACTTCCAAGGCACAACTAAACGAATAGGCGCACCGTTTTGTTTTGGCAGAGTTTTACCATAAAGCCCTACAGATAAAAGGGTTAAAGGGTGCATGGCTTCATCTATACGAAGCCCCTCGACATAAGGGAAAGGGATATTAGCTAAAAATCCCTTTTTATTTTGTTCAGGGAACATTCTTGGATCATTTTTTGTCTGAAACTGTACAAATTTAGACTTAGAAGTTAAACCCGCTTTTTTCAATAAATAAGAGAGTTCAAATCCTACCCAAGGAACTACCATAGACCAACCCTCTACACAACGAAATCGGTAAATTCTCTCTTCTAAAGGGAACTTAGAAATCATCTCATTGACATCAATAGTAATATTTTTTTCTACCTCACCTGTAATTTCAATACTCCAATCTTCAGGTTCAAGAGTATGGGCAAGTTTAGAGGGTCCATCCTTCGCTAAAGAAAATTCATAAAAATTGTTATAGGTAGTAATCTTGTCATAATCTGTTAAACTTGCCTCATGATACGCACTATTTTTACTAAAATTCAAGGTTGTACCAGGGATATCTGAACTTGCTGGCAAGGCAGTAGGCATCATAGCCCCTGCTCCTGCTACTGCTGCAATTTTCATTAAGGTTCTACGTTCATTATAGATTTTTTCATCCGTCACATCTGACTCTTTAAGTTGCCACGGTGCCTTAGTAATTATATTCATCTTATATCCTTGTCTTCACGCATTATAGTCATATTATATACAAGATATGTGTATCAGATGTGTATGCTAAAATTTAGCTATAATTGCATTATTATACAGAAGGAACACTCTTGCACAAAAACATGACATTTACTGAAGAAAAACCCGTAAAAAAACTCCATATTGTATCTTTAGGTTGTACTAAAAATCTTGTTGATACTGAGGTAATGTTAGGCAAACTTCGTGATTTTGAGATGACAGACTCTAGTGAAGAGGCTGATGTTATTATTGTTAATACCTGTGGTTTTATTGATGCGGCTAAAGAAGAGAGTGTTAATACTGTACTTAACCTTCATGACCAACGTAAAGAGGACTCTCTTTTAGTGATGGCAGGATGTCTGAGTGAGCGTTATAAAGATGATCTTCAAAAAGAGATGAAAGAGGTTGATATTTTTACTGGTGTGGGTGATTATGACCAGATTGACATCCTACTCGCCGCTAAACAGAGCCGATTTTCTGAAAAAACCTACCTTATTGGAAAAGAAGAACGTGTGATTACGGGTTCTTCTTATCATGCTTATATCAAGTTCTCCGAAGGCTGTAATCAGACCTGTTCTTTTTGTGCCATTCCCTCTTTTAAAGGTAAACTCAATTCACGTGACTTAGACATTGTTGCACAAGAGGTTGAGAGTTTAGTTAGACAAGGTTATTATGACTTCTCTTTTATTTCTCAAGATTCAAGCTCTTACCTAAGAGATAAAAATGTGAAAGATGGTCTTACCCATTTAATTCAAAGAATTGAACTGATTGAAGGTGTGCGTTCTGCCCGCCTTTTATACCTTTATCCAACCACTGCGAGTCTAAAACTTTTAAAAGTTATGAATGAATCTAAGATTTTTCATAATTATTTTGATATGCCTATTCAGCATATCTCAAACAAGATGCTCAAACTCATGAAGCGTGGTTTTTCAAAAGAGAAAACTATTGAACAGTTGGAGTATATTAAATCTCTTCCTAATGCTTTTTTACGAACCTCTTTTATTGTAGGGCATCCTCAAGAGAGTCAAGAAGATTTTGATGAGATGTGCGACTTTGCCCGCTCTTTTGGATTTGACAGAATCTCTACCTTTGCTTATTCGGATGAAGAGGGAACAGATGCCTTTGAGATGGAAGGAAAACTTACACAAGAGCTCATAAATGAACGTGCCGAAATCATGGGAGAAATTGCCCAAGAGGTAATGAATAAGAGTTTACAAGCAAGAGTCGGACAGACTGTAGAAATTGTTATTGATGGTGAAAGTGATGAACATGAGTTCTTACTTTCGGCAAGAGAGCTTGGATGGACACCTCAAATTGATGGTGAAATTTATGTTAATGATAATGAACTTGCAGAAGGAACTACACTTGAGTTTGGAAAGGTTTATACTGCTCGTATTACTGAAAAAGTAGGTGATATTCTTACCGCTACTGTAATCTCATAAAGCCTATTATGAGTCTTTTAAACTCACAAAATCTCAGCTCTTTAAAAAAATCTCTACTCGCTTTTTCAGGAGGGGCTGACTCCACTGCCCTCTTTTTTTCTCTTCTTGAGCATAAGATAGATTTTGATATTGCTATTGTAAATTACGGGTTAAGAGTTCAGGCAGATGAAGAGGTAAGATATGCCCAAGAACTTGCTAAAAAGTTTAATCTTAACTGTCACCTTTTAAGAGCAGAAAAAATTGAGAAAAACTTTGAATATCAGGCACGTTGTGTTCGGTATGATTTTTTTGAAGAACTCATTAAAAAACATAATTACACCCATCTGCTTACAGGTCATCATCTACAAGATCGTTTAGAATGGATGCTTATGCAGTTATGTAAGGGTGCGGGTTCGGCTGAACTTTTAGGTATGAAAAAAGATGAGAAACGTTCTACTTATATTCTTTCTCGCCCTCTTCTTGAAAACTCTAAAGAAGAGATTATCTACTATTTAAAAAACAGAAAAATCAAGTATTTTCATGATGAAAGTAATAATGACACTAGCTACAAACGTAACTATTTTAGACATGAGATAGCGACTGAACTTATTCATCATTATAAAGAGGGGATTAAACAGAGTTTTACATACCTTGAAGAAGATGTTAACAGTCTCATTAAAGAAGTTGATATTAAAGAGGTAGATAACTTAAGTCTCTTTTTTAGTACCGCTGATAAACGCAGTGATATCTTTCATATTGACAAGATTTTAAAATCTAAAAATTATATGCTAACTGCCTTACAAAGACAAGAGCTAAAGTCTTCAGATGAAGTTATTGCTGGTAGAAAGTTTTTGATTATTTTAGATAAGGGAATTTATTATATTGCCCCTTATATCAAAGAGAGTATGGATAAAGCCTTTAAAGAAGAGTGCAGAGTCTTAGGCATTCCCAATAAACTCCGCCCTTACCTTTTTAAGCATCCTATGGCTTTTATTCTTTATACGCGTTTTATGCCCTGTTCACTTGAATAGACAGGGTGTATAAAAAGGTTTTATAACTCTTTATCTGAGTCTTTATCTTGTTTATTGGCTGCATAAACATGCATAGTAAATGATGACTTAATTAAATTAGCATCGCGTTCAAAATGAATAGGAAAGTTAACACTAACAATATTATCACTTTTGTTAACAGCATCTAAAAAGTCGTAAAAACCTTGAGGTGAATTAATTAAAGTTGATGTATTTACCTCATACACTGCAAAATCATCTTCTTGTTGTGGTGAGCTCAGTTTTGAAAGTGAAAAACTTTCAAAATGTTGTGCATGAATTTTACTAAATCTTTCAGAATTAAAAACTGTTGTATACGCACCAATAACATGACGGTTATCTGCCTTAAGTGTTTTTAAATTCGCATATACCTTATCATATTCACCTTGAATCATATCAACTTGATAAGATATCTTTTTTGTGTCCATTCTTGCTACACGGTACTCTTTACCCATAGGGATAAGAACAGCAAAGGCAAATATAAATACAACAACTAAAAAAACAACAGATAAAGAGAGGATATAAATCATCTGTCTTGAGATATGAAACTTCATTCTACTACTGCCAATTCTCTATCAAGATAGTTTTTTGATACAAAAGAGTACCAACCATTTTCCATCGCATAATAACTTGTATAAGAGCGATGAAAGATTGAACGTAAAGGAGCTAGAAGTAAAAATTCATACACCTCTTTATTCGGGGTAATACCATAAAGTATTAACTCATCTTCTTTTAGATCTGCTTTTGAAAGTGTTATTTTTTGAGGTACTAAGTCAAACAGATTATGAATACTCTCTTTTAAAACTGTATTACTAGTGTAAACACCCTCTGCATGTTGTTTTTCAATCTTAATAAAAGCAATTTCTTCATTCATATTTATAATATCTGTTTTTAATATCTCACTTTTACTAATGAGTTCAGCTCGTGTTGTCTCATACATAACTGCTTTAACTTTTAAAAAACCGTATGAACTTACTAACATTCCCAAGGTAATAGAGAAGAAAAAGAAAAGAAGTTTAAATTCAGGGCTAATAAGGCTTTTTTTACGAGGTCTAATAAAACTATTTCTCATTTCTAGCCTCCTCAATTGACATACTGACTAACTCTTTTTCAATATCAATAGTACGTTTAAAAACAGATACAAAAAGTTCTTCTTCTAAAAACTTTACTAAATCATGCCCATCTTCATTTGTATTGGCAATATAAACCTCTTCAACAAATTGATTATTATATTTATCATCTGCATAGAACTGATTAAGCGCCCCTTGTATTAGTTGAAAATGTTTATACTCATCAGAAAAATTATCAATCTTAGACTCATGCTTACTCTTGGCTTCTTCTAAGGCAATTTCAGACTCTTCAACCGCATCATTTAAAGACTCTTCAAAATCTTCAATATCATCAAGTTCATCTAAATCGTCTAAGTCATCAAGATTATCCAAGTCATCTAAGGCATCAAGTTCATCCAAGGCATCTATATCATCTAGATTAATAGACAGACTATCTTCATCATCCAAGTCAAAGCCTAAACTCTCTACCGAATTTTCTTCTATCTCTTCACTTAAAGACTCATCTTCTACGGCATCAGTCATATTATAGTGTTGTGCAAACAGAAGCTTACCCTCACAAAAAACACACAGACTTAAAAAGTCATGTTGAATTAAAACTAAAAGACTTGCTTTACCCTCTGTTTTGTCTTTAAAAAAGTTTGAAAGCAGTAAAAAGGGAGAGAAGATAAAATCTACACCCGTAACAGAAAAACGTTTTTGCAAGGCATTAAGTTCAGATTTCTCCGCATATACCATCCAATTATTCTCATTGCATAAGGTCACACAAGAGGCTAAATCACTAAAGTTTTCTGCCTCGTGCATAGAACACGTTGGAAGTGCACCTTGAACAAGGGCATCATTTAAGATAGAAACATAAGAAAAAGGAGACTCATCCATATATTGTTTAATAAAAGCATTTAGCTCTTCACTGGGTTTTGCGTGAGAAATTTCGAAATGCTTTTTAACCTCTTTTTCTACTTTTTTACCCTTAAGCATCTGCACACAAACTTTTACCTCTGTATTTTGAACAACAAGCCCAATAAAAACCTGTTGGTAAAGGTTTTTTATAAGATTTGAAAGTTTCATCTGTCTCCTCGTGATAAAGGGTGAGCACTCTGATAATTTTTCATCTTTAGATTTGAGCTAAGTTTAGTATAAATCTGCGTTGTTGCCATAGATGAATGCCCAAATAGTTCACTAACATCGGCAATTCTTGCATCTGAGTTTAATAGATGCGTTGCATAAGAATGACGTAACATATGTGGTGTTACGTGAAGGCCGATTTTTTTAAATAGTGTTGTTAATTTATATCTTAGAGTATTTTCGCTTAATTTTGCTCCATTTTTCTCAAAAAGAAACACCCTTGGAGAAAATTCATGCTTATATAACTCAATCAAATGAGAAGTTTTATCTAATAAAGGTAGTTCTCTCTCTTTTTTTCCTTTACCCACAACACGAATCCATTGTGAACTTATTGCATCTAAACGTAAAGAAGAGAGTTCACTTATACGAAGCCCTAAGGTGTATAAAACCATAATCATTAACTTATCTTGAAGCTCTGCAATTTCTAAGGCTTCTAAAATATGTTCATAAGAGATAGGCTTAGGTAAAGTTTTTGCTACTTTTATAGGCGCATCTCCTTTGAGCATAATTTTTTCACCTCTGTCTTGCATAAACTTAACAAAAGAGCGTAAAGAAGAGAGTTTTTTAGAAATAGTTTTTGAATTAAGATGAGCTATTTTTAGACGATAAGGATTAAGATTAAGAATAAGACTCGACTCTTTTTCCATGTTAATATATAAAAAAGCCTCATCAATAGCCATGGCATAAGTTTTTACAGTTAAGTCAGAGTAGCCTCGGATATCACTCAAATAGTCTAAAAAGGAAAGTTTATAAAGTTTTAATAAGTTTTTCATGTAAATCCACAAACTGCTCATAATATCTTAGAGACTGTTTGACAAGGTCTTTATCAATTAAAATAGTAGCTTGCATCTTCTGATGTTTATCTATCATAATATCACACATCATTTTAATACGCATCTGCTCAGCAAGCATAATCTTTTCTTGTTTAGCATACCCGCTAATAACATCAAGGTATTTTTGGGCTTGTGTATTATAATTAACATACCGAAGTGCATACTTAGACTGCACCATAATCGAGTTTGCCATACGATTGTAAGGTTCAAGGGCATATGCCTCACTTGATAGTGTATAGGCTTTTTGATAATCACCCATAGTGTAGTGGAGCTTTGCTTCTAAAGACTTTTGGTAAGAAGGATGGAAAAAGAAGTACGCAAGCATACTAAAGAGTAAGACAAGTGCTATAAGCATTGGAGATTTGTATCGACTGATTGTACTTTCCATACTTTTCCTTTTTTACTTTGAATAAAGCAATTTTCATTCTCAAGTGTTTGAGAATAGGTCTTATCTCCCACGTCTATTGCAGTGAATGTTCCATTAGTTTATCATAAACTACTTCTTTTGCCTCTTTCATCGGCATATTAGTCACTTTAAATGGCTCACTACAGTAAAACTGAAGATGACAAAAAGGTTTAGGGATAATAAATTTATCCCATGAACCTAATTGCCAATAGGCACTAGCAATACAGTTTAACACGACAATGTTTTTATCGGCTTTTTGAGAAACAACAATAATTCCATCACTCACTGTAAACCTTGGTCCCTTAGGACCGTCAGGAGTAATGCCTAAGTCATAACCCTCTTTTTTTACTTTTTTAATGGCTTGAAGAAGTACACGCGCTGCCCCACGTCGTGTTGAACCACGAATCGTTTCTAAACCAAAATGCCCCACCGTTTTTGCAATCATCTCTCCATCAAAATGTTCAGAAATCATTATCACCGCCTTAGGCTTTTTTCTCCATTTTCTGTATGAAAAAGGTTGCATCAGTAAGTCACCATGCCAAGAAGCAATAATACAGCGTTACTCAGGAATATTATCAGGGAAATGAAAGGTTTTTTTAGAGGTCAGGTAGATAAGGCGCATAAAAAGTGCACCTATAAAAGGAAGTAAGGTTGAGGCAAGTTTACGTAGAAACTTCTTAAGCAATAATCTCGCCTATTTGAGACATCCGTCCCGTTTTAATGATTTTAACCTTTGCAAAAGTTCCTAAAAGAGAAGCATCTGCATACACCTTAATTAAAAAGTTATTATCACTACGTCCGGCTATAAAACCGCCATCACGAGACTCTTCAAAAAAGACTTCGACTGTTTTACCTAAAAGGGCGTTGGTCACTTCATCCGTAATAGAGTTTTGAAAACCTTGAAGATAAGCAAGACGTTCCGAAGCCACCTCTTCATCAACAGTGTTGGTCATTTCAGCCGCTTCTGTTAAAGGACGAGAAGAGTACTTAAATGAGAAAACCTGTTCAAAACGAACCTGTCTCATTACATCGATAGTCTCTTTAAAGTCATCATCACTTTCCCCTGGGAAAGCTACAATAATATCTGTTGAGATAGAAACATTCGGTACAAGCTCACGTAGTTTTAAGGCACGGTTTAAAAACCACTCTTTGTTATAACCCCGTTTCATCATCTTTAAAATCTCGCTTGAGCCACTTTGAATTGGCATGTGCATAGACTTACAGATTTTATCATTAGAAGCAAACTCTTCTAAAAATGCATCATCCATATGAAAAGGGTGAGGTTAAGTAAAACGAATTCTTTTTACCTTGTCAATCTTAGAAATCTTATTTAAAAGCTCTGCAAAGGTAATTTTCTCATGATCTCCTGAAAAACGGCGACCATAATTGTTTACATTTTGCCCCAAAAGAAAAATCTCCTGAGCACCTTTATCACTGGCTTTAATGCATTCATTAATAATCAGATCAGCAGGAATGGAAATCTCATCTCCACGGGTTTTAGGAACAATACAAAAGGTACATGCCTTGTCACATCCAATAGAGATATTAACATACGCTTTATGTGATGAACCCCGAAATTCTGAAAAAGCAAATTGAGACTCATCATAATCAATATCAATCTCAACCGCTTTGGGTCTGTGAAGAACTTCTGTAATCTTAGAAACATTACGTGCCCCTAAAACAAAATCAACATAAGGCGCACGTTTAATAATCTCTGCACCCAAGTGAGAGGCTGTACATCCCGTAACACCAATTTTAGTGCTGGGTTTTTTATACTTATTAAAAGCCCCTAATTCAGAAAAAAGTTTATGCACAGGACGCTCACGTACCGAACAGGTATTAATCAGAATCAAGTCAGCTTCAGTAGAGTCAAAAGTGACTTCATAGTCCTCTTTATCCCTAAGTTCAGCAATCATATGTTCTGTGTCGCGCTCATTCATGGCACAACCTAAGGTTTCAATAAATACTTTTTTAGACATTCATTTATGCTTTTGAAATCGTAAAACGATTACAGTACATGAACCTCATACATATAATCATTGTCATTAAGACCGTAACGTACTTCTCTCATGTAAAAAGATTTTTCAGTCTCTTCAAAGTGCTCACCTAAGGCAATAAGGTCTTTATGAGAGTTATCTCTATCAAAATAAATAATTGCAGAACCTGTTTTTGCTACAGTCTCTTCAATTTTTTTAAGTGTTGTTTTCTTTGGTTTAGCAGTTACATCTTCACGAACTAATTTTAAATCCATAAATTTTCCTTCTCTTTTGTGAGTTATATTACCGCGATTATATCTTCTTATAAATAAAGAGCTTATTAAGACAAGTTTATGTATAATCCAATTACTTTTTGATAAGATTTAGCAAAGTACCTATTTGAGGTCTCTATGCGGATGAATCTGTTCTCCTAAATAAACTTATCAATATTAATAATTTTAAAGGGATTTACTCATGGAAAAAATAGTAGATATTATTGAAGCAATTGCAGCAGAAAAAGGGCTTGAACCTGAAAAAGTGAAAGAAGCACTAAAAACAGCTTTTAAACAGACAGCTAAACGTGTTATTTCTGATCACTTTGAGTATGAAGTTGAAATCAATGAAGAGACTCGCGCAGCTAATATTTTTCAAATTATTACTGTTGTTGCAGATGATGCCCCAGAGCTTCAAGGGGAATTAGCAGATGCGTATATCTCTTTAACTGATGCAAAAGAGTTGGATGAAGATGTTGAAATTGATGACCAACTTCATCAAGAGCATAAATTAGAAGACTATGGTCGTACTGCTGCAGGGCAACTTCATAGAGAAATTGAGTTTCATATTCAAAGACTTGTAGAAGATGAGCTTTATAATAAGTTCAAAGGTAAGATTGGAACTATTGTAAGTGGGCGTGTTACCCGTGTTGACCATCAACAAAATACCTTTATTGAGTTAGATGAAATTCGTGCTATTCTTCCAATGAAAAGCCGTATCAAGGGTGAGATCTTTAAACCAGGTGAGATTCTTAAAGCTGTTGTTAGACGTGTTAATGTTGACAAAGAAGTGGGTATGGTGATTGAACTTTCTCGTACTAGTCCTAAGTTTTTAGAAGAGCTTTTAGCACTTGAAGTTCCAGAAATTAATGATGAGACTGTTATCATCGAACATTCTGCTCGTATCCCAGGTGAACGTGCAAAAATCGCACTCTATTCTACGCATCCAAAAGTTGACCCTGTTGGTGCAACGGTAGGGGTAAAGGGTGTTCGTATTAATGCAGTAAGTGAAGAGCTTAATGGTGAAAATATTGACTGTGTTGAATATACTAATGTTCCTGAACTGTTTATCTCACGTGCAATGAGCCCTGCTATTATCTCTTCAGTAAGAATTTTAGACACTGAAGAAGGTGAAGAGAATAAAGCCGTTGTTGTACTTCCAAGTGATCAAAAATCAAAAGCTATTGGAAGAAGCGGAATTAATATCCGTCTGGCTTCAATGCTTACGAGTTATGCTATTGAACTTGAAGAACAAGAGGGTATGTCAACTTCTGAAACAGGTGAAATTGAAGAAGAGAGAGAGGGAATCGATTCTCTAGAGGCCTTATTTAAATAAACTACATTTTATATATGCGGTACTGAGCTATTGCATATATTCATCTTTAATCTTATAATACATACCTATACTCCTTAACGAAGGAAACGGTATGAGCCATCAACACAGCACAGACTACAATTTCTCTTTCGCTCTTGGAATCTCTCTTAATATTATTTTTGTCCTTATTGAAGCCACTTATGGCATCTTATCAGACTCATTAGCACTCTTAGCAGACGCGGGGCATAATCTAAGTGATATATTTAGTCTTTGTCTTGCTTGGGGAGCAACATTTTTAGCCAAAAAAACAGCGAACGAAAAACGAACCTATGGTTTAAAAAAAGTAACGATAATTGCCTCTTTAGCCAGTGCTATGATTCTTCTTATTGCCCTTGGTGCGATGATATTGGAGGCGATAAGTCGTTTTAAAAACCCTCAACCCATTGAAGGAATGACAATAATTATTGTGGCTGCAATTGGCATTATCATTAATACCTTTACCGCACTCCTTTTTCTTAAGGGGCAAAAAGATGATTTAAATATTCGTGGGGCATTTTTACATATGGCAGCAGATGCACTGGTCTCCGTGGGTGTTGTTCTTGCAGGTATACTTATCCTTATAAAAGATTGGTTATGGATTGATCCGCTCATTACTCTTGTGATTGTAGGTGTTGTTCTTATTGCTACCTTGGGATTACTTAAAGATTCTATTAACTACGCTATAGACGCTGTACCTAAGGACACTGATATTAAAGAAGTCAGACAGTATTTAGAAGGTTTACACAAGGTTCAAAGTATACATGACTTACATATTTGGCCCTTAAGTACTACCGAAACTGCACTGAGTGTACATCTGATTGTAGAGACGGATGCCTTAGATAATGATTTTTTACTTCAGATTCAAAAATATTTACATAATAATTTAAAAATACATCATTCTACTATTCAACTTGAAACACAGCACAGTGAGACAGAATGTGTTTTAAATGTTCCGCACTGTCTCTAAGTTTTACCCTCTTTTAAAATAAGGGTTTAACTTCAATAAAATCACATCTGCAAACATATTTCCAAGCAGTGTTAAAAAGGCTGTTACCATTAAGATACCCATTATAACAGGATAGTCTCTACTTAAAGCAGACATATAAAAAAGTTGTCCCATCCCTTCAATTCCAAAAATAGACTCTAAAATGACAGAACCCCCAATAAGACCTGGCAAAGAGAGCCCTAAAAGTGTAATAATAGGGGGCATAAGATTAGGCAGAACATAATACCTAAGCAGTTGCTTATCATTTAAACCTCTAGCCTTAGCAAAAAAGTAATAATCAGACTTTAAAATCTCATTCACTAAAGAACGAATATAAACAATCATTGAACCTATAGAAACAAATACCATAACACTAATAGGAATAAAAAGATGCCATGCCATATCAGTGTAATATGCAAAACCTACCTTATCTTCTATAGAGTGTAGACCTGCAATTGGAAACCACGCTAACTCAACCCCAAAACCTAAGATAAGAAGAAGGGCTAAATAAAATGAGGGCATAGAAAAAGAGAACAAAGAAAGTTGTTTAATTAAAAAATCACTCAGTGTTCCTGCATTCATTGCTGCTTTAATTCCAAGGTACACTGAAATAAGAAAAACAAGGAACATAGAGGTAATATTCATAATTAAGGTAATGCTTATACGGTCTTTTACCATGTCAATTACATTTTGCCCACTTACAAAAGAGACTCCAAAATCAAGTGTGACTAAGTTTATCATCCAGTCATAATACTGCATATACAGAGGTTTATCTAAGCCATATACTGCTTTTAGGTGTGCCAAGACCTCTGGTGTCATATTAGGATTAAGTTCACCTGCAGAGAAAAAAGAGTTGGGTGCAGCATTAATGGCAGCAAAAGAGATTAAGGAGATAAGAAACAGCATAAAAAGAAGATAGCTTATTTTTTTTATAAATAGATTCAATTGAGTACCATACTTTAAGATAAGCAATTATATCTTATAATTCAAAAATATTATTAAACCCGAATTAGACACTACCAAATTTGGGCTAAAGGGCACTTTTTATGGATTTAAAAACACAACTTGAGTCAGACAAAATCGTTTTACCCGATACATTTTATGAACATGTTCAACGTTATACCGATCATCTTCTAAAATGGAATAAGATTCATAACCTTACGGGCGCTACAACAAAAAGTCTTGTTGCTGAACATATTTATGATTCTGTGTTTCCTGTCTCTTTTTTACCTAAGATCAAAAATGCCTTAGATATTGGAACAGGAGCAGGTTTTCCAGGTCTTATTCTTGCCATGGCACTGCGTTCAACTCAGTTCACCTTAGTAGAGCCCCTTTCAAAACGTTCAAGTTTTTTACAATTTATTAAAGCAGACCTTGGTTTAGACAATGTTGAAGTCCTTAATAAAAGAATTGAACAAGTTTCTCCTATTGCTTATGACTTCATTACCTCTAGAGCGGTGACAGAAACAAACACCCTAATGGACTTCGCACAACCCTTTATTCATAAAGGAACCCTTCTTTTATTCTTTAAAGGCGAACGCGTTTATGGTGAAATTCAAGATGCAGAACACGTAAAAATAATAAAAACTGATAAAAGGCACTATCTGCTCATCGAAAGCTAAAATATTTTATAATATTACAAAACAATAACAAATTCCCTCTTTTCACCTGCCCAAGGGAGCAGATAAACTACAAATCAGTAGAATATTTGCAAATTTTCCATAAAATTTCACAAAACAATTTACAAAATAGAAAAAAACAGATACAATGTCCCCGATGAAAGATGAGGATCGAGTTCATCTTTGGGTAATATATACGAGTAAGCTCTGTTATACCGAAAGACTCCACCGAATTTAAATCCATTTTCTCCGGAAAGTGAAAAATTTTTATATACAAGGTATACACATGGCAGAATTAAAAAACGGAACTGTTAAATGGTTCAATGATGAAAAAGGTTACGGATTTATCCAACAACAAGATGGTGGAGCTGATGTATTCGTACATTTCCGTCAAGTAAACAACACTGGTGTTGGTCGTGTTTCTCTTCAAGAAGGTCAAGCAGTGACTTTCGAAATTGGTGAAGGTCAAAAAGGTCCTCAAGCTGAGAACGTAACTCCACTTTAATCAGTGGCACCCTCAGGCTTCGGTCTGAACCTTTAAAACTCCCCCATTAACTTTTTGTTCACAAAGATTTTATATACTTAAAACATGATTATATTTCATTATGTACATGCGGTTGTAAATTGGTTTATTTCATCTTCATTAATAGTTTCAATCACTGCTTTATATCTTAAACAGTAGCTCAAACGCATTTATTTTTCAAAAAATCTCTATTTTATGCAATTTTTTTAAAAAGTAAAGTCATTCTAGGTACTACTGTAGTACCTAAAAACTATTAATTAGTAAATCTCTTTTACTCGCCCTACTTCTCTGCTCATCAGACGTACTTTAATTCCATGCGGATGCCTTGCTGACTTTGTTAAGATATCTCGTACTATACCATCTGTCAGATAGCCTGTATTTTGGTCTTGTTTAAGAACAATAGCCACAGACATTCCTGATTTTATATTTTTTCTTTCACATCCATCTAACATCTCTAAACCTTATACGAAAGAACTTTTTTAATGGTGTCAACTGAACAAAAGAACAGCGCATCAAAAAGAGGATTAAGACGAGTTGTCTCTTCATCAATTTTATCAAAGGCTTTAAAGGTAAAACCTTCTCCATCATTCATATTCTTAGGTGTCACTGTAAACTTAATGGGGGCAAGTGCTCGTACTAAGCTCATTACACTTTTATAGCTTTTATCCTCTTTAGGAGGTAAAAAGTTTCCATTTTTACTCTCATTTACCCTTGTTTTAATAAGAAGGTTGAGTTTATCTTTAAAAATCACCTTTTCCCAACGTACATTTCCACGAGAAAATTTAAATTCAGAATGTTTTGCGGTAAGAGGATGTGTCTTATGTTTACGAATACCCTCTAGAAGTTGTAAAAAGAAATTTGTACCCCCAAAGGCATCTGCTTTTTCTAAAAAAAGATTGTGGTATTTCTCTTTTTCTTCATCACTTAAGTTATTGAAGTCACACATAAGTACTTCCTTTGTATTTTATATTCCGAATTATAGTACAATTCGCTTATTAATATAGACTTCTTGCAAAACTCTTTGTTCTGCCCGAAGTCAACAAAAGGCAAAACTTGAAAAAAGTATTTAAACTTACTGCACAAAACAAAAAACCTGAACGCGTACTTGACTCAATTAAGTATGATATACGCCGTTACTTAAAACGTGAACGTAAAAAGAAACTTCCAGAAGATACAACCTTTTGGGATTTTGAATGTGCTTTTGGAAAAAATAGCGACGATAAGCAAGAGATGAATGCTTCTGAAATTATTACTGCCTTAGACAAGGCAAGTGAAGCGTCATGGGATGAGTGTTATATTGAGATTATTTCTAAGGCTGTTACTAAAGAGAGAAAAGTAGAACCTAAACAAGAAGAGAAATCTGAAGAAGATTCTCAAGCTCAAAGTGAAGAAGCCTAAGCTTACTTCACGGGGTAACATACTGCTTTAATTTTAGTTGTAAAACTAATCGCTACATCATTCCAAGTCTTGCCTTGGTGAAGATCAAAACATGCCTTATTAATTGCTGCTAATGCTGTATTTCCTGAGAAATCAAAGATATCAATAACACCCTCTGCTTTTAAAACACCTTCTTTAAGCATGTAATTCATTGGCACTTGTTTTTTAATACCATTCATTGTAATTTCAGTGATTAGGGTTCCTTTTTTAGGCTCTCCTTTAGCAACCTTAACTGCCTTATAATCTAAGATTTTAGCAGTAATCGTTTCACCCTTCATGTTTTGAAAGAAAAACTTTACTAACTTTTCATCACGACCCTTATTCTTAGAATTTACACTTTTTGTATCAATTACAACAGATGAACCAACAAGAATTTCACGAAAGTTTTTTCCAACAGGAGCAATAGCTGTATAATTAACCTTATCAAAGCTTGCACCAACACCTTTTTTAGCTGCTGTTTTATAGGCTACAAAGTTTACATTAAATGCACCCTCTTGAGAGAGTTCACAACGTCCTTTTGAGTGGTCATTTGCTTGAGCAAGACCAACAATAAGCATTGCAGATAGAATAAGTTTTAACATTAAGAGTCCTTAATTAGTTTAAATTTTCAAGAGTATATCAGTTCTTTGTGAATATAAGCTAAATATATAAAAATCGATTTATATATTAAAGGTATAATAAGTCAAAAGGAAAATCATGTTAAAACTCATTCTAGTCATTTCTATTCTAGGTGCAACACTTTTTGCACGGCCCCCATTTTTATCGCAGGGTTTAATTCCCCACTATACAAAAAAAATAGCTAAAAATTGGGATAACGATTTTTTAGAACTCACCGCCAAACAAAAACCACAACTTCTTTCTATTCGAGAAGAGACTATGCACGAACTTGGAAAATTAAAAAAACTTCTTGAACCCCTAGAACAAGAACTTGCCCATCGCATCGTTGCTGGAGAAAAACCTCAAGAGTTAAGCACATTAGTTGAGCAAATAGCCAAATACAAGTCTAAAGCAACTATGGTACATTTAAAGTGTGTTTATAAGACCCAAAAAGTACTTACAAGTGAACAATTAGATTTACTCCCAAGTTTATAAAATTGTGATAGTTTTTTTGTACACTCTTTGGTATGAAAAAACTATTTTTACCTCTTTTTGCTTTAAGCCTTTATGCTGACGTTAATGCACCCTTGTATTTTAATGGTAACTGTACTACCTGTCATGAGATAAACCGAACTGTTTCGGCACCCTCAGTCAAAGAGTTTAAAAGCAGATACCTTGATGCCTTTCCTAAGAAAAAAGATTTTATCCGTTATATGTCGACTTGGGTACACAAACCTAAACAAGAGACCTCTTTAATGCATGACGCGATTGCGAAGCATGAAATCATGCCAGAATTAGCATTTGACCTCCCAACACTAAAAATCATTGCAGAATATATCTACCAAACAGACTTTGAACAAAACTAAAGTAACTCTTCTAATCTCATCAATACTTTTACAAAGTGATATCAACCTTTATTAAATGCTCTAATCCTCCGTTACATTAACAATTTTTATAATATTACTTTGATGTCTCCAGATGATAAAAGCAGTAAAAACAAAACCTATATAAACAAAATTTAGATCAAAAATGTAAAAATAAAAAGGCATTAAAAGAGAACTAACTAAAGATGACAAAGAAGAGAGTTTATAGAGTTTAATCATCACTAACCATGTCATTAAACTTAAGCCAGCAACATAAATATTTAAGGCAATAAGAATACCAAAAAGCGTGGCAACCCCCTTTCCTCCTTTAAAAGCAAAAAACAGAGGGTAGAGATGCCCTAAAAAAGATGCCAAAGCAATTAAAGAAAGAGCAACACTATCCATACCATAAAGTTTTGCAAATAAAACAGGAATCAAACCCTTAAGCAGATCGCCTACTAAGGTAAAAATAGCAGGTTTTTTACCATAAAGTTTATACACATTTGTAGCACCAGGATTTTGTGAACCTCCTGTTCTTGGGTCCCTTAAGCCCATAAGATTACAGGTAATAATTGCTGCAGATAAAGAACCTAAAAGATAAGAAAAAAATATAAATATTGAAGTTATAAGCATAAACAACTCCTCTGTCAACATTATAAAACAATAACAGAAAAGTTAAGTATAAAAAAAGAGTTTACATAAAAAATTTAATGATTAGAACTCACCTTCTACGGTTGTTAAACCTAAGGCTGCCCAATTTAACATTCCACCACGATAATAAAAAATCTTTTCAGCAGGAAAACCATTTCTAACCATTGCTTTCATCGCAATAGGCGATTGAGCACATACGGGTCCGTTACAAAAACCATACACCTTTTTAGCTTCTTTACAGTTCCAGTTTTCACCCTCTATTTTACAGCCTAGCTCATTAAGACGTAACTCCATCTCTAAATAAGGAATATTAATCGCCAAAGGAATAGTCTCTTTTAAGAACTGCTCTTGAATACGCATATCTACAACAATAGAATTTTTATCATTTAAAGCCCTTAATAAATCAGCCTCAGTCACAGGTGTCACCCCTTTTACAGGAACAAAACCTTGAAAAAAACCAGCATTTTTAGCGCAGGGTGTCATCACCCGTTTTATTTTAATACTATCTTCTCCACTCCCTACTACATATGACTTCTGTGTTTTTGAAAAAAGACCTAAGTATTTCACCTTTTTTTCATTCGCATACACAGATGAAAATAGAGCTAAACTTAAGAGACTTATCACGACTTTATTGAAGAAAAACATTGATATACCTTTATTATTTTTTGTAATGATATCTAATCTTTCTTCCCCTTTGCACTTTTTATTAGCTTAAGTTTTTTATATATAATAAAAATTAATATCAATAAAGTAATAATATTTTAAAATATACT
The DNA here is from genome assembly GCA_024280035.1 of Campylobacterales bacterium. Taxonomy (GTDB): domain Bacteria; phylum Campylobacterota; class Campylobacteria; order Campylobacterales; family Sulfurimonadaceae. Next base: position 28,843 of record JAJRQV010000006.1, on the reverse strand, counting down.
ATTATTAGCGGGCTAAAGGAAAAGTATTGATGCGATTCATTATCTTCTTTTTATTACTCTTCACCTCTATTTATGCTACGCCAATAAAAGAGGATATTCCCCGACTTGAAAATTTTAAAATCCTCTACTTTCATGATGCCTTATCTCAATTAAATATTCAAGACATTTCTCAAACAGAGTTTACACAAGAACTTCCAAGTCAATTTGCCCTAGGTTACCATTCAGGTACAGCATGGTTTAAAATCATACTTGAAAACAATACATCAAACACAAATTTTATTTTATATTTTACTGAACCTTTTTGGACAGAACTCAACGTGTACAGCCCAAAGAATGGACAATGGATTGAAGATAATAATGGCTTAGATATTAAACTTCAAGACAGAAGTATACAAGATGTAAATCCTGCATATTCACTCACAATTCAAAAAGGTGAGCAAAAAACTTTTTATGTTCAAGGTAGAACTGTTTCTTCTTTTATAGGTGAGTTTCAAGTCTATACTCAAAAAGAATTTTCCAAACCTAATCGTATTAGTTTAACTGATTTTCATCTTTTTTATTCAGGTATTTTGTTGTTTATACTCTTACTTGTTAGTTTTTTATTTTAAATAATTAGAGATAAAATTTATATCTACTATATCGCTTATGTATCTTCATTTATTATTTGGATAAGTACAGTTTGCGGGAGTTACCTACTTCTTGGTTTACCTTCATGGAATGAGGGGGTACATGCTACAGGAACCTTAGTTATTCTCTTTTTAGCCCTGTTTTCCATCACTTTTCTTGAGCTTAAAAGCAGAGCACCAACAATGTACAAAGTGTTTAAATATTTTGCTTTTATTTCCATACTCTTTACCCTTAGTATCACCCTCCAAGTCCCTAATACTAATCTATTTTTTAATATATATGCTTCTTCTTTCTTTATTATACTTCTGTTCATTACCCTTAAGGCATGGAGAGAGAGTTATGCTGAAAATATTAAGTTGTATCTTTTAGCTCTTGTAATTTACATGCCCGGTATGGCGCTTATGACATTAACATTTAATGGTTTACTTCCTAATAATGATCTTACACGTTATTTATATATTGTAGGTTCGTTTACTGAAATTATCTTTTTCTCTTATATCTTAGTTACCCGTTATAATCAAAATCGAAATCAAAAACTTCTGTATCAAAATGAACTGCTTATGGAACAATCTAAAACAGAACAGTATTTAGAAAATGCTATTGAAGAGCGAACACAAGAACTCCAAAAAATGAATACTCAGTTACAAAAACAGGCACAAGAGTTAGAAGAAACCAGGGCTGAACTTACCTTAGAAGCTTCAACTGACTCACTTAGCCAACTTTATAACCGAAGGTATTTTATCAATGTTTCCCAACAGATACTACAGACGACAAAACGTTACAAACAAGATCTTTCTTTACTTATGCTAGATATGGACCATTTTAAAAATGTTAACGACACCTATGGACATGAAGTTGGTGATAAGGTCATTATTTATTGCTCTGACATCTTAAAAAAATTAGCTCGACAAAGTGATATTGTGACACGTTATGGAGGCGAAGAATTTATTATTTTACTCCCACAAACCTCTTTAAAAGATGCTTTGGCACTCGCACAAAGAATACGCAAAGCTATTTATACTCTAAATATTCCAGAATGTGATAAGAACTTATCTGTTAGTATTAGTATAGGTGTCACACAGGTTAATCATGAAAAAGACGAAAACATCTCAGATATTATTCTAAGAGCAGACAAGGCTCTTTATATCGCTAAAGAGGGAGGAAGAAATAGGGTTGAAAGCCTTCAATAGGAATTATTTCCAAGTCTCTTGATTGACTTCAATATTGTGTTCATCATTAAGCAGAGTAATCTCACCATCACAAATATTAGATGATAAGCTCATTGAACGTTGGGTTAAAACTTATAGAGCTGCACTAAAGTCTAGTTTAATTACACTCAAGTTTTTAAAACGTTTTAAATCTTTTTCAGCTGTTTTCCACCATGAAAGCGCTGCCCCCTCTTGATAGGTATAAATAATCACTTTTTCAGAACGCCCGCATGCCTTACGAATACGTTTTTCATCAGGCTGCCCCAAGTCTATCCAAAGTGTAATCGAGCTATCAAGAGCCTTTGCCCATAGATCAGGCTCATCATCTGAGGATATGCCCTTAGAAAAATTCAAATTCTCATCTGCATTTAAAACAAATGCTATTATCCTTAGCATTAAACGAAAATCAGTTTCTGAAGGATGCTTGGCTAAGGTCAGATTATGTTCTGCATAATAGTTCATATCCATATTGGCTATGTTTACATTAACCTTGTAGATTGTTGCATTTGCTGCCATGATTTTCCTTTGATGAAAGTATAGCATTGAGAACTTTTACTTCACTATAACTAAACCTTATAGTACTGTTTTATTATCTTCAAAATCCTTAAAAAAACACCCAATATTTCACTATTTAGTGTATAACATTCCATACAAAACATCTTTTTTTTCTTAAAATTTTAAGCCTAATTATAGAGCTAAAAAATATTTATAATTATAATTAATTATTATATATAATAATTAATTTTTTCTCATTTTTTTACTGAAAACATGTTACAAATTCGGAATTTTTGTACTCTTTTTTAAGTACTTATTGAGTCTTAATTTTAAACTGTATTATAGTATTAGTAAAATTTAGATATACTAAAGAGTATATGTAATGCAAATATTTTTTCAAATCATTAGCATTATAAAATCACATTTTCGCTAAAGGTTTTTCTATGGGTAATATGTTTTTTTCATTGGTTCGTGGGTTGGGATTAGTCGTCTCATTAGTTGCTTTAGTTGCTGTTATTGGTGGGGGAGTTTTTGCTGTTCAAGAGTTTTCAAGTACACAAGAAAAAGTTCAGCCTCCAGAGGTTAAATTTGAAGAGTTTCAAACCTATAAAAACTTTTCAACACAAGATCAAAACACAGTAAAAAGCCCAGATATTCTAAAAAAAGAGAAAGAACAATTTCACAAAGATTTTGAAAAATATAGTGCAATTGCATTCAGTAACCTTTCAAATTATGCCAAGTCTGTCAATCAAAACGCTGTTAATGCTGAAGATTTTGAAAAATATCTTTTTGTTTTAGTTTCACATTATAATGCTGATCTTAAATCTTCTTATTTAAAACAACTTGCAAATGAGACTAAAAATCTACAAGCCTATGGGCAACAGATAAAAAGTGGTGCTGATGTAAAAGTAATTCAATGGGCAAATTTTCTAAATTGGTTTGCAAATGACTTTAATGCACAAATACAAGATCAACTTGAAAAGGCAAAAGTCAATCAAAACAGCACCCTTACGCTAAAAGCCTCACTGTTTACAAATCTTGTGATAGCCGCCCTTGTTTTTGTAACACTGATGTTCTTTGTAATGATGTTAATTTTAATAAAAATAGAAAGCAATACACGTCAAACTCAAGATACAAATGTTCAAAAGAGTGATGAAACACCAACAAAAGAAGAGTCTATTCAAGAAGAGAGTAAAGAAGAAGAGGCATCTTTAGAAAAGACAGCAACAAACAAAGAGTAATTTACAAAAAGAGTGCTAAATACTTAGCACTCTTTTATCTCCATCACAGCTTCATTTTAACGAAAAATCTGATCACACTCTTTTTCAATCTCTCCGGGTATGGAAGAGATAGCCATAAATTCTGACATAGACAACATAGGATACATCACTGCAATATAATATTTTGGTGCAAGAATTTTCGCCTTATTGTTTTCAATCAAAATAGGATAAGGAAGAAGTGTTGCATTGGCAGTCCCAATAGTATTAATAAATTGTCTTGTTTTATCCGAGAGCTTGATGCCCACAACAATACTTCCATTACTAAGTGCTTGCTCATACACCACTTTTTTAGACTGACGTGCTTTTTTTAAAAGAGCCTTAGTGTCTCCGCTTGCCACCTCTGTCATATCTTCATAAGAAGGCAGACCTAACATAAACTGATAATTTGCAATTCCTGAAACCTTTAAAATATCTTTTGAAGGTTTCAGCCCATCAAAGGCATTATTAATTTTTTCAAGCGTATCCATTGCTAAGTCTTGCTGATACTCATCTTGCATAAAAGCCTTCATCATATACATAGGATTCGTGATACTAATGAAAGCATTTTTTTCGTCAATTAAAAGACGAAGTGTTCCTGCAAAACCTCTTTTTTTCTTACTCGCAGCAGAACTCATCTTTTTATTAGTAAAAACAATTGAAGTAAGATTTGCATTCTTATCTAAGTTATAACTGGCTAAGACTATAAAATCATCTTTTAACTTAGAAATAACCTCACCCTTAGATAAAAAAGGTGTACGCAGATAAGCCGAAAGTCGAGAGTTTTTCACATCTCCTACTAAATTACTTTTTTTAGCAACGGCTTTAGGTGATTCTGCTACTACAGGCGGAACACGTTTACTAAAAAGTATGCCACTTTTTTTGCTCTCTTCTTGGGTTTGAGGGTTTTTAAGCTTTCCATTAACACGAACCTTTACGGCAGGAATTACTTTTGCATCCACTGAGGGAGCCTTAGGAGGGATAGGAACCTTTGGTAAAGTTATATTGACCGTATTCCCCTCTTTTGTCTTATCTGCAGTTGTAGCGCTTAAATGAGAGCTGCTTAATAAGAGTATGACACTTAAAGACAAATAACCAATATACTTTTTTTCCATTTTGAGTTCCTCATAACAAATTCATATATAAAAAATACAAACTATTTTTTATATATACATTTCAGGAGGCAAAAAGCCTCTTTAAAAAAAGTAGATGCCTAAGGCACTACTTTTATTTTTTTGAATCTTTATAACGTTTGTAATCAGCATAATCATTATCTGACGTAGATTTTCTTACATCGTTTGAGATCGTTTTTGTTGATTTTCTTGCATCATGTGATACTGTTTTAGTAGAATCATTCACATTATCAGAAACACTGTCTGTAGAGTCACGTAAATCATGTGAAACAGAAGTTGTTGATTTTCTTGCATCATGTGATACTGTTTTGGTAGAGTCATTCACATTATCAGAAACACTGTCTGTTGAATCACGCATATCATTTGAAACAGTCGTTGTTGATGTTCTTGCATCATTAGAGATAGTTTTTGTTGAGTCTGTCATATCATGAGATACGGCAACGGTACTGTCTTTAAAGTCTTTTGTAGCCATTGTTGAGCTATCTTTCATATCACGAGAAGCATTGGTTACAGAATCTTTTCCATCTTCTGCAAGTTCAACTGTGCTATCACGAACATCACGACTTACACTTGTTGTTGAGATTTCACCACTTTTAACTGTAGCCACCTCACTACTTTTCATATCATCTGATACTTTAACAGCCGTATCACGTGCATCATGACCTAAGCTTGTAGCTGTACGTTCCCCGCTCTTACTTGTTTCAACTGCACCATCTTTCATTGAATCTGCAGTATCACGTGCATCATGACTCATAGTTGTTGTTGCGTCCTTCATATCCTTGAACATATCACCAAAACTAAAATCACCTGCATTCACTGTTGTAGTTAATGCTGTTAATGCAAGAACGCTTGCTACCAATACTTTTTTCATTCTTTCTCCTTATAAAACGATGTGTCTTAGGAAAACTATATCCCTCAAATACTGAGCTTATTCTTAAGAAAAATTATCACAAAAATTTATATAAAGGTCTTTTTATAAGATAAAAAACTCTTATAACTACCTATTTTACTTACTTATCTTAACTTCATAAAAATTTATAATAAGAATTATAAGTGACAAACTCTGACATAATGAAAACCCGTAATATAGGGACATACAGAGCTTATATAAAGTATTCATCACATTTTTATCACATTAATTATGAATTGTATCAGCATGTATTTTTGCGAACATTTTTAGAATTTCTTTCGTTATAATGCTTCTAGTTACAAAAAAAATCAAGGGAAAATTCATGAAACGCACTCTCCTCTTTTTACTACTTAGTACAGCACTTTTTGCTCAGGCTTATACGAAAAAACATCGTGTTGAAGATATGCAGATAATGGCTAAAGCAATGTCTCAAATTGAGACAGGTTTTTTCTATAATAATAAAGATCTTGTAGAAATGGGAGTTATTTCCCTTTCAGATGCAATCAGAAGAATCGAACCTCCTTTAGAAGAAAAAGAAGAAAAAGATCCAATGACACGCTACATGAATGAAAAAGTAAAATTTACAAATAAAATCGTTAAAAAAATCGATCAAAAAGCAAGAACTATTTTGGAACGTTTTAGTGATGGGGATATGGCTCAGGCTGTTCAAGCATATACAAAAATAATGAAAAGTTGTATGGAGTGTCATACTCAAGTTCGCCACTGGTAAACAGTCGTAATGAATAAGGGGGCATCTCTTTTGAAAACTAAATTTTTAATAATATTAGTCTTAATATCTACACATCTTTTTGCTATGGAACTGCCTATTACAGGTACTGTTGTCTCTTATAATCAGAAGATGATTGGTCCACGATATATGGGTTATATCAAAAACGTATATTTCGATATTGGGGATAAGGTTAAACGCGAAGATACCCTTTTTGAACTTGAATCAGCTGAATTTGATATCTTAAAAAATCAGGCTGACCTTGCCTTAGAACAAGCCGTAGCCATAGTTGATATCTATCGTACACGAATGCGTTCAATAAAAAGAGAAAAAGGTCTTATGCAGTCACGAGGAATGGTCAATTCATCTGATTTTGAAAATCTTGATATCACCGCCGATAATGTCTCAGCAGGGTTAGCAGCCGCACAAGTTCTTGTAAAAAATGCTGCAGAAAAGATTAAACAAGTCTCTACAATTACAGGCTACCTTGAGGTTAAAGCACCTAATGATGGGATTATTGTTGAAAAACGCATTCGTGTAGGTGATCTTGTTGCTCCAGGAATGTTGAGTATGATTATTGTTGACCTTGACCATTTACAAATAGAGGGTGAAGTTGCCGAATCTGACCTTAAGTATGTAGAAAAATACCAAAGAGTTAAGATTACCATTCCCTCTTTGAAATACCATACCAATGGTATTATTAAATCTATTATTCCTAATGCAAACCCAATGGCGCATACCTTTAAGATAATTGTTGATTTTAACAAAAGCAATGATAAAGTCTTTCCCGGTATGTATGCGAAAATACTCATCCATGTGGATGATAAACGTCTTTTAGACGATTAAAGGGTACGCAATATGCAGTATAAAAGTAAAAATATTGCAGGTCGCTTAGCAAGCACCTTTCTTAATAATCCATTAACAATGCTTCTTGCTATCTCCATTCTTCTTTTAGGTTATATTACTCTTAATATCGCACCAAGAGAAGAAGACCCATAAATCGAAGTCAGTGGGGGTTCTATTATTGTTGTTATTCCTGGTGCTGCTCCTGAGGCAATTACTAATGTTGTTATTAAACCCTTAGAAAGACGTATTCGAGAGATTAAGGGTGTAGAGCAGGTATATGGAACGGCAATGAATAATGTGGGCATGATTAATGTTCAATATTTTATTGGTGAAGACAGAGAAGACTCAAACCTTAAACTGTATGACAAAGTTATGCAAAATATGGACAAGCTACCTAGCGGGGTGAAGGCTCCTTTAATTAAACCCTTTGATATTGACATTGATATTCCTGTTGTTACCATCGCTTTTTACCAAAAAAATCTCATTAACCCCGATAAAATAAAACAGTATAGACTCGTAAGAGATATTCAACAAGCCATTAATGCCATTAATAATGTCTCTAAAAGCACCCTAAAGGGAATCAATAAACCCCAGTTTAATATACAAGTAGACTTAGACAAACTCTCGGCTTATCACCTCTCTTTAGGACAAATAACACAGTCCGTTCAAGCCATTGCCAATAATGCACCTAACATAGATGCACCCTCTTCTGGAACTTCTATTATGGTTTTTGGGGTACAAAATGGGATTGAAGATATTGATGACTTAAAAAATCTTATTGTTGCCCAATACAGTGGCTCACCTATTTACCTTAAAAACATCGCAGAGGTAGATTATAGTTATGATATTCAAAACTTTCAGAAGTCTCAATTAGTCAAGGGTGATGATAATGCCTCATTTGACAACCCTATTCCTCAAGTCACCCTAACTATTTCTAAACTCAAAGGAACTAATGCTGTACATATTGCTAAAAATGTTATTGATAAACTTGAAGAAAATAATGAGGTCCTAGAGAACTTAGGCATTGGTTATATTGTTACACGTAATTATGGTATTCGTGCGGATGAAGCCGTGAGTGAACTGATTCACCACCTTACCATTACCATTGCAATTATTGGGCTTATTTTAATTCCATTTTTAGGATGGCGTGAATCTTTAGTGGTCTCCATTGCCGTACCAATGATTCTTGCTGCTACCTTATTTATTGCTTATATGACTGACCAAACTATTAATAGAATTACCCTCTTTGCTTTTTTACTGAGTCTGGGGCTCATTGTTGATGATGCAATTATTGTTATTGAAAACATTCACCGACGTATGCACCTTAAAGAGACACAAGATCAGAGTTTTGATGAAGTTATTATTGAAGCAACTGATGAGATTGGACCTTCAACTAATATTGCTACTATTGCCATTATTTTAACTATGGTACCTATGGCTTATGTCGGAGGTATGATGGGGCAATTTATGAAACCAATACCCCTTAATGTACCCGTTGCTTTAGCGGTGTCTCTCTTTGTCGCTTATGTCTTTACTCCTTATTTGGCTAAAAAGATTATTAAACGTGTTAAAGGGAATCACTAATGGAAGAGTTGATTTACACCATTTTAGAATCAGCTAAAAAGAAGAGAAAGGTAATTCTTTATATTACCCTTGCTTTTGTTTTTGCTGTGATGATGATTCCCACAAAGATGGTTTTAGCCAAAATGCTTCCGGGAAAAAGTGCCAACACCTTTAGTATCTACATAGACACGGCTACAAACTCTTCTATTGAAGAGACTCAAAAGGTCACTAACTGTATCTTGCAAGAGTTCAAAAAAGAGCCGGAGGTTCATGATATGGAAGTCTTTCTTGCTCAGGGTGCACCTCTTGATTATGCAGGTTTAGTTAAAGGAAGTGCCCTTAAACGCATGAAAAACCAAGCTGAAATTGTGGTTAACCTTAGTGATAAACACCATAGGGATGAACCCTCTTATATGATGGTTCACCGAATTCGCCCTCTTGTACAAAAAGCATGTGAACCTTTAGTAAAAGGGACAAGTATTAAATTTGTAGAAATGCCTTCAGGTCCACCAACAATGGCAACTATTGTGATTAACCTTTTTGGTAATGATGCCAAACTCATGCGTAAAACAGCGGGTAAATAGCCAATGTACTCAAAAATACTGAAGGGTTAGTGGATGTAGATATTATGCAAGATGATATTTATACTTATTATGAAATCATTCCTGATAAAGAGAAAATAATACGCAGTGCCCTCAGTGTTGAGCAGGTAAATAATATTATTTATCTCGCCTTTGAAGGTATGATTGTTGCCGTTAAAAACTCTCAGACTCAACAAGACCAGATTCCTATTTTTGTTCGTCTTGATGAGCAGAGCCGTTTAATTCAGCCCAATACAAAAGAGGGTCTGTACTGGAAACTTTCACGTCTAAAACTGCTTAATCCAATGGGTATGATGATTCCTATTAAAGAGGTAGTCGAGGTTAAAGCCATCGACTCTTCTCCAACAATTTTCAGAAAAGACCTTCGTAATCTTGTCACAATTACAGCAGAGTGTGACATGGTATCTCAGGTGTATCCTCTTCTTGAAGCAAGAGACACCCTTATCCAAAAACTCTCAAAAGATTTTAATATCACTAAAGATCCAGGTATAACGACGTATATATTTGACCTGCATCTTATTGATAAAAAAACAAAACAAAAACTTCTTTTACGCTGGGATGGAGAGATGAAAGTCTCTCTTGACACCTTCCGTGACTTAGGAGGAGCCTTTATTGCTGCGCTTATTTTAATGTTTTTACTTATGGTAGTATATTACAAATCATTTGCACTGAGTGGGATTATTTTATTAGCAAGTGTTCTCTCTATTATTGGTGTAATTGTAGGGCATTTTATTACTGATATTATCTCTTTAGTTTTTGCTGGAACAAACTTCTTTTTAACCGCAACTTCTCTAATTGGTTTTATCTCTTTAATGGGTATCAGTGCAAGAAGTTCACTCCTATTGATTGACTTTTCTAAGGCACTTATTGAAAAAGGCGTAGAAAAAAGACGTGCCATTGCCATCTCAACAGCAACACGGGCTAAACCTATCTTAATGACTGCCGTTGCTATTATTTTAGGAAGTCTGCTTCTTTCAACAGACCCTATCTTTGGAGGTTTAGGTATTGCCCTTATCTTTGGTTCTATTGCCGCTACGGTTGTCTCTTTATTCTTAGTACCTGTACTCATTGACAACACCGTTGCCATCTGTCCAAGAGATGAGAGTAATGTACCCCATCCACATCCAGGAGAAGGCATTAAAGAGCATGTTAGTCCAGATAAATTAGGACTTTAAATGTACATAAAAAAACTAAATTTTAAGGAATTAAAATGAAAAAACTTATTAGCCTTGCATTAGTATCACTAATAGCAACTGCCTCACTCAGTGCAGAGGTAAAAAAAGTCCTCTACCCTAATGGAAAAACTAAATTTGAAAGACGTTATAAAAATGGTGTTTTAAATGTAACTGCACGTGCCTATTACAAAAGTGGTAGAATTAAAACAGACACTAAGTTCTTAAATGGAAAGGTTAATGGTATGACCACCGGTTATTACGAAACGGGGCAAATTAAGGCTGAAATTCCTATGCTTAATGGGGTGCTTGATGGTTACCAAAAAGAGTTTTATCCTAATGGGCAACTTCGCTCTATCTCGCACTACCAAAAAGGAGTGATTACGGGTTCTAAGAAGGTTTATTATCCTAATGGAAATATCAAAGCAAAACTTAACTTTAATGATAAGGGTAAACTTGATGGTACAACCCAAGAGTATTATAAAAATGGAAATAAAAAGTTTTCTATAAAAATGGAAGATGGTGTTGCTATACGAGGTTGGTTTTATGAACGAAATGGAGAGCGTAGAAAAATGAATGGTCAAGATTTTTCAGAGATAGGTCTTTAAAAAACGATTTACTACTGTAAACCTTCAAGGTAGTTTTTTGAAGAGTGGTATAGTTCTGCTCGCATTAAGACCTGAGAATACCAAGCGCTCTCTTCATAGCCCTTAGAAAGCCTGCCTAAATTGTAGATATAAAAATGTTCACCTTGATGCATATAACTATAAGAGAAGGCATGAATAGAATCTAATACACTCACTAAACCTTCATCTTCACCTAACTCAGCATTAACATAAGTGAGTGCCTCTTTTACCTTAGAGATATACTCTTTTTTTAGCAAAGGAATAAGGTCAAAACATGGGTATATCTCTTATGTGGCAGATCTTTTATCATCATAACAAAGTCTTCATTTCCAACCGGAGGCGCACCAAAGGTATAGAGCTGAACAAGATAAGATTGTTTATATAATAAAGCGGCTAAAAGATGCCCTACTGCGCCTCCAAGACTGTGCCCAATAATAATAATTTTTTTCTCTTTATTTAAATAAGGAGAAAGTTTTACATAAGCCGCTTTTGCCTCAGAAAAATAACCATTATGCACCCTACTCTTTTCATTATTTAAAAAAGATACCTCTTTTAAATCCAAGTCAGTTTGAATACTTGCTAAACTATTTGTTCCTTCAAAAACAATAATAAGTTCTCTTTTTTTTGAAAAAATATAAAAATTAATCTTGTCTGCTTTTTTTGAAACAAGTTCATATTCAGGGCTTTTGTATTTTAGTAAAAATTCTGGGGGACTAAGGTAAGCGTCATGGGCTAAAAGAGCCGCTTGAGCCTCAGGTGAAGCAATAAGAGAAATCTTAAAAAGAAGAGATAAAAAAAGAAATCTTAGTATATTTTTCATCTCTTTATTATAACAAGTTAATGCTTATGAATACCGCTAAGGCAAACTTCTACTATACACAAAGGTATTTAATCTCTTTAAGTTTTTTATCCATAAAAAATGTTCCAAAAGGGATTAATGAAGCTACAAAAAATGCAATAATTAAAGCAGGTGAAAAGCGATATTTAAAAGCACTTCCTGATAAAAGAACAAGAAATAAAATAAATAAGAGACCATGTGCCATTCCAACTACTTTTACTGCATCAGCATAACCGTAAACATATTTTAGTGGCATAGCTATCATCAATAGGCTTAAATACGACATCCCCTCAATAAAACCAATTAATCTAAAATAATCTAAAACATCTTTTTTCATAAATAAAACTCCAAATTTCAATAATTGTGGATTATACTTATTATAAGTTTATTTTTAACTATATCTTTTGTATTAACTAGTCTCGCTTAGTATCTCTAAAGCGAGCCTTTTATCAAGAAAGTTTTTCAGTAGGTTTTATAGGTCTAAAATAATAAAAACCATATACAAAAACAAGGTACAAGGCGGTGAGTTTAAGCATCGCTGTAATTGCTACTATGTCATAAAACTGAACACCTATACCTCGGCTTTGAGTAGTATAGGTATATGCCACAATAATTACTAAAATCATGATTAGTCGAAACTCAAACCTGTTTTCTTTTACACTTTTCCAGCCCAGAATAAAAATAAAAATTGCAATAAATATTTTAATACTCTCAATCATAGAATTATGTAAAAATAGAGGAAAAGCCTTTAGGGTAAAAAAAGCAGGAGAAGCAGAATAATAATAAAGATGTAAACTGATTAAAACAAGAAAAATAGAGCTTAAAAATAGATTATTTTCTCTTTCATTTTTAACAAGCATAAAAAAACAGTACAGACCTACAAAGTAGAGTACCGTTCTTAGGGTTACTAAACTAAAACCATTAATAAAGTATTCAAAAACCAATGAAACAATCAAAAGCAGCATTAAAACATACTCTTTTTTTAACGCAGCTCCTGTTTTTTTCATAAGATAAAAGTAGATACTTATCATAGAAAACGATAACACGATAAGAGGTTCAATAAGAAACCAAAGGGTACGTAACTTATCTGAATCCCAGATTCTTTCTAAAACACCATCAGGTAATTGCATGGTTTTAATAAGATAGGTGATAAGGGTACTTAAGGCAATAAGCCCCAAAACAACCAACATACTTTTCAGTTGTATATTCTGTTTTATAAGTTCTGTAAAAGACCAAGAAAAACCAAAAATAAGAACAACTAACCATGCTGAAGCAATAACAGAAATAAGAATATTAATGTACCATAACGAGTTAAGCATACCCGAAACACCACTTTGTTCATTACTAAAAATAAAATAAAAAAGAGAGACAATAACTAGGGTAAGCAGACTCACCCACCTGTTGTGTAAACGGTAAATGGAACGAAGGTATAAGAAACTAATAAAGAGTAAAATATAGACCTCAGCCATTATAAAATACTGAATCCAACCCTCTCTACTTAACCAGCCCCATAAATGATAAACCTGCATAATAAGGGATATCAGTAAAAAAGGTAAAATTGTAATAACAGTACTGCTTCGTGACATTAATTCTCCTGTGAATAGTAGACATTGTAGAGAAAACATCTTTAAAAACTTATAATTTTGGCGTATCCATCTCTACGAAGTTTATTTCTCCTTGCAATGGGAATTTTAGTATAAATTTTTAACACACTTCTTGGTCGAAAAAGGCAATAATAGAATAAATAAAGTCTGAAGGAGCTTATTATGAGTAATTATGCAATTGCCCTGTTTTTCTTATTTATAGCCATCTGGATTTACTCTGCAATTTCAATATTTGGAGCACATTTTAAAGATAAAGAACAAAAAGTGTTTTGGAGAATTGGAATTATCTTTGTACCATTTTTAGCACCTTTTTACCTTTTTATGAAAAAAGACTTATTAGAGTAAAAAGGCTATTTTATGAGCTTACTACTGTGTGGGCTAAACACAGAGGATAGTTTCTGTCCGTACACAAAGACTCTGCACAATCGGTAATATCTTCTGTTTTTAAGGCTTTCATGGTTGTAAAATTACGTTTACCTAACATCTTTTCTTCTACATAACCCAGATAAATGAGTTGTTGCGTAATCCTGTCTGCCATGCTTAAAACAGAAGAGGCTTTAACAATCTCACAACGGGCATAAAACTCATCTTCAAACGAAACATTAGAGGCTCTTAAACTATCATCATTTCCTGGAATTTGTTGCGCTCCAAAAAGGGGTTTAGCACAGACCTTAGCCCCTTCAAACTCAGGAATATAAGAACTTAAATAATCCACCGCAAGTTTTCCTCTTTGTTTAGCGTCTTCATCTTTCCATCTCTTTTCAATCTTATCTAAAAACTTTGTGTCGAGTTCAGGTTGCGCACTCTTGTCTGAGCTTTTAACTAAACCTTCATCAAAAAGTGTAATCGACTTTGTCATGCCATGAAGTTGAAAATATCCACCCGGATAAGGGGTAAACTGTGCCATTCCCTTAGGTGTCCCACGTTCACCAAAAAAGACCACCTCTGGCCAGGTTTCATAATTTTCCCATTGACTCACATAAGCCGCTTTAAACTCAACAAAACGCTCACGTTTATACCCTAACATATCGTCTAAGTTACCTGTTCGAAAACCGGCGGCATTAATTAAAAAATCAAAAGACTCTATTTCCGATTTTCCCTCAAAATCATAAGAAACACACCATTTATTATTTCCACAATTTTTCTGAAGATTAGTCACCTTATGTTTAAAAAGAAGCTCACAATTCTCTTTTTGTCTTAGTGTTAAACTCGCTACCGAAGCAAGACGAAAAAGGTTTAAACCATATTCTTGAACCAAAATAAGAGGGAATTGTAACTTTTCTAAGTCCAGATGTTTAGCCACGGCTATCATCCATTCATCAGCGTTTTTAGGTTTTTTAACACCCTTTTTCTCTTTTAAAGACTCTAACTCTGCACACTCATACAGTTTATAATACTCCGAACTTCTGCCCAAGACCGCATTAGAACTATCGTCTTCAATTAAACGAGCATACTCTTGTTTAAGTCTATTTAAACGTCTATACATCTCCTGTGGTTTACCCGCATCATCAAGAGGAACTGCAATAACAGTAGGTCTATAATCTACTGCATCAGGATAAAACTTCACAAGGTCAATAGACTCTTTTAAGAGGGTAATACACTGTTCATCAGAAATCTCTCTGTAAAGATTACCCCCTGCATGAAGATGGCAGATAGGAGGGCCATTCACTAAAGAAGGTCCTTTCTCAAAAAGTGTAATATCTAAACCCAATTCGCTCAAATACAGAGCAATTGTTGAACCGGCTATTCCCCCACCTACAACAGCTATTTTTGCCTTTTCATCTTTTTTCATACACTTAAGCTTTATGCCCTAAAAGTGGAAGAATTTCGGCAAAATTATCTACTTCATAATCAGGATTATGAACACGTATATCTTCGCCATAATTGTAACCATATGTCACCGCAATACTCTGCATCTTAGCTGAGTGAGCCGCAAGAATGTCATTCTTTGAATCACCCACAATTACAGAATCTTCAACCCTAATACCTAAGTTTTCACAAATATATAAAAGAGGCTCTGGAGCAGGTTTTTTCTTCTTTAAAGAGTCCCCACCTAAACAGAGTTCAAAAATATCTTTCATACCTAAACCCTCTAAAAGAGGCTGAATAAAATCAAAAGGTTTATTAGTCACCAGAGCCAGTCTAAAACCTTGCATCTTTAAACGTTGAAGTGTAGAAACAACATGAGGATAAGTCACTGTTTCTACACATAAGAACTTTTCATACGACTTCAGAAAAATAGCCAAGGCTTTTTCAAATAAGGCTTCATCTAAATTTTCATCTATATCAGAAGAACCACAAAGCCCTCGTTTAACAAGAGTTTGTGCCCCATTACCCACCCAAGAGCGAATAATTTCAACACTAAAGTTCTCACGATTTAAGCTTTTTAACATATCATTCAGGGCTAAGGCTAAGTCAGGAACACTGTCTACAAGTGTGCCATCTAAATCAAATAAGATAAGTTTTTTATTACCGAGTTTCACTCTAAGACCTTGTTATAATTATTATTGACTAAAACTATACCTTTTTAAAATAAAAGCTTTAATTACAAAAGCCAAAAAGCGGTATAAATTAAAAACTTACTAAGATTTTGTTACCTTAATCTCACATCTTAAAATAGCTCTAATTGATAATAATTACTATTTCTTATACTTAGATATTTTATAATTAGCTTGTTAAAGGATATATTATGAAAGAATTTCGTTTAGAAAGTGACTCCTTTGGAGAGCTTAAAGTCCCTACAGACAAGTATTATGGTGCACAATCAGCACGTTCACTAATAAATTTTCCTATAGGTATTGAGACCATGCCCGCCTCTATTATACGTGCCTTAGGTGTTGTAAAGTATTGTGCTGCAAAGGTTAACCTAAGGTATGGGCTCTTAGATAAAAGTGTTGCTGATGCCATTATGCAAGCTGCCACAGAGGTTATGGAGGGAAAACTTAATGAACATTTCCCCCTTTCCATCTGGCAAACAGGTTCAGGAACACAGAGTAATATGAATGCCAATGAGGTTATCTCTAATCGTGCTATTGAGAGTCTAGGAGGAGAGATAGGCAGTAAAACACCGGTTCATCCTAATGACCATTGTAATTTAGGGCAGTCCTCAAATGACACCTTTCCTACTGCCATGCATATTGCAGCCCTTGAAGAGATAAGCCATAAACTTTTACCCTCTCTTCAACATCTTCGTTTTGAACTCCTTAAAAAATCAGAAGCCTTTTCAAAAATTATTAAAATTGGAAGAACCCATCTACAAGATGCAACACCACTGAGTTTAGGACAAGAGTTTTCAGGATATTGTGCTCAGATAGAAAACTCTATTCGAAGGGTTCATGCCGTAATGCCAGCCTTAGCTAAACTCGCCCAAGGCGGAACAGCTGTTGGAACAGGCATTAACAGTACCAAAGGTTTTGATAAGGACTTTGCCTTAGAGGTTAAAAACTTAACCCAACTTCCTTTTGAAACTGCAGAAAACAAGTTTGAAGCCTTAGCTGCACATGATGCAATTGTAGAAGCCAGCGGTGCTTTAAATACCATTTCAGTAAGCCTTATGAAAATAGCTAATGACCTTCGACTTCTAGGTTCAGGTCCACGATGTGGAATAGGCGAAATTTCTCTTCCTGAAAATGAACCTGGCTCTTCTATTATGCCCGGAAAAGTCAATCCAACCCAGAACGAAGCTCTTACAATGATTTGTGCACAAGTCATGGGAAACAATACCACCATAAGCATAGCCGGTTCTAACGGGCATTTCGAATTGAATGTTTTTAAACCTGTAATGATTTACAACCTTCTACAATCCATTACCCTACTGAGTGATGGAGTAAACTCTTTTACAGACCGATGTGTCATAGGTATTACCGCTAATGAAGAACGAATAGCCCAACTCAGGGATGAGTCTTTAATGTTAGTCACCGCCTTAAACCCCCATATCGGCTATGATAATGCTACTAAGATTGCAAAGAAAGCCCATAAAGACAAGTCTACCTTACTTGAAGCAGCTTTAGCACTTGAACTTGTAAGTGAAGAAGATTTTAAAAAGTGGGTAAACCCTGAAGATATGATTTAAAAGGATGCTATTATGAAACATATTGGAATGTTTTACGGAAGCGATGGTGGTTATACTGAAAATGTTTGTCAACGTCTTATTGCACACTTTGGTGAAGATAAGGTAGATTTAATTGATATTTTTGGAAGTAATGTAAAAGAAATCTCTGCCTATGACTACCTCATCTTTGCCAGTTCAACATGGCATGATAGACACCTTCAAGATGATTGGAATAACTTTGTTGACAACTTAGATGAGATAGACTTCAGCAACAAAACCATAGCCCTCTTAGGTCTAGGAGACCAAGAAGGTTATGGTTCAACCTTTTGTGACTCCATAGGACTCTTTTACGAAAAAGTTAAAGAAGGAAAGGTTATTGGAGAGACGTCTACGGAAGGTTATGACTTTGATGAGAGTATTGCTGTTATTGATGAAAAGTTTATGGGTTTATGTATTGATGAAGACTCACAAAATGAACTTACAGACCAGCGTTTAAAAAATTGGTATGAAGATATTAAAAGGGATTTTTAAGAAACGCTTATGTTCTAAATATAGGCTAAATAAGATAATGAGAGTACAAACATATAAGAGTTAATATGTTTATCCTCTCCAGTGTAGTAAGAAAAGACACTCTTTCTTACTACATACTCATTTATTATAATCCAGAAATTTCAAAATCTTGTGCATAGTGGTCGTTATTAATATAATCTTCTTCTCGTCCTGTCATAGAAACAATACCTGCTTGACCCTATGTAAGGTCATTTGTATTCCTACTTAAATCAAATGCTTTAATAACAAAAGTATCTCCCTCATTTGAAACTGTTGAGTTAGGCGCAAAAAAGTTCATTATTACCGCTTCTAATTCTGTATTATATGGGTTATTAATAATCCAATTAATCGCAGCATAAGAGCTTAAAAACAGCACTTGAGGTCTATCACTTTGAGGAAGTGTAATCTCTACAAATGATAAGGTGGTCACAACGGCTATCTTAGATAGGTTACTGCATCATTCTCACGTGATTAATATACTTGGAGACTCTTATCGCTTGAAAGAAAAGAAAGAAGAAGGTCTTGTTGATTCAGACTTATATAAGTTTCAAGCTACTAAATCAGTAAAAGGAGTTAAATAATTATCGTCGCTTAAGGTTACAATTCGTAATTTTTTTTACGAAATAACTGTCGAATTTAACTCCGCCGTTGACAATTATTATACATAATATAAAACTCTTCACCTAATCGATAAGCAGCTATCACTGGTCCATTTAATCTAATATGGGATTCTGTTCCTGGATGTCCAGATCCTACTAATTTATATGGCATATAAGCTAATGACCTTATGTCTTCTAGCGTTAGAAGAAATAGATATCTAAAATCATTAAGCTTATGTTCTTTTATTACTAGTTGATATTCTTCTAAACTCATTATTCTTCTCTTATTATGTATAACAATTTAATACCTAAACACTTTGTTCATAAATTAAAGTTTTCATGATAACTTATAAATCTTATTAATAGAACTTATCAAGAAACAGAACACGTTACATACTGTAACTGCATAATAAAATTTAAGTTTTAAAGAAGAAACTTCTCTTTGATATGTAGTGAACACATTAAACACTAACGATACTGACAACAATTCAGCTATAATTACACCATTAAAACCAAAGGTCATTTATGTCAAACTTTCCGTCTTTACTTCAACAATTTCGTTCTTTCTGTTTTCAGAACAATCCTCAAAACATTGAACAAGCTATTGAATACTTTTCTGTTTTGGGGGGGATGGGATGGACGGTTGATATGAGTAAACCTTTGGAGACTATCATTGAAGAGAAGGTTTTGGCTAATTACCGTTATATTCATGGCGATATTACTAAGATAACTCAGTCTAACCGACTTCATCACTTACTTCTTTCTGCCATTGCTACGGGAGACAGACGCGAACATTCTGCTTTTAAGAAAGCTCAGACAGGTCGTAATGAAGGCGAAGATTCTATTGATTTCCTTGTAGATAATAACCTTTTACTTCGTGAGAAGTCTCAGATGAAACCACTTGATGAGAAAGAAGAGGTTTCAGATAAACTTCTTTTTACCCTTCCGTTTATGCGGTTTTGGTTTGCTTCGGTTTCACCTTTTTATAAGGGCATTAAAGAGGGTGAGTTTGATGAATTTGAGAAGGCTTGGGAAAATGCAAAACCTGAGTTTTCAAACTTTATTTACGAAAGACTTGTTCTTGAACTCGTTAAAGAGAGTTTTGCTAAGTCTGATCCGCTTCAAAAGATAGGTTCGTATTGGGACTTTGACTATAACATTAATATTTTGGCTAAAACAAAGTCAGGTAAAATTATTGCGGGAGCGTGGAAGTTTTCTAAGTCTAAGGCTAAAAAGTCTGAACTTACTAAGATAAAAGAGACCTGTGAAGCTATTGACCTTAAGCCTGACATCTATCTAATTTTTTCTAAAAGTGGTTTTTCTAATGAGCTTAAAAATGAGAAAGGCGAAGGGCTTAAACTCTTAGCACAGAAGAACCTTAACTCTCTACTTCAAGACTTAGGAAAAAGCGACCTTATTGAGAATACTAACAAACGTTATTAATTAAGATTATGACATCCCTAGAACAACATGCCATAAAACGGCAACTTCTTGATGACCTCAACGCACTTGAAAAAGAGATAAAAGAACTTCAAAACCTCACCAAACCTATTACCCCAGAGTGTGCCTTAGGTACACTCGGTCGTTTTGAATTAATGAATGACCAAGTAATTTATGAAAAGACGCTCAAAGAAGCCCTTCTTCGTCAAACAAAACTAAAATATGCCCTGAGCAAAATTGAGAATGAAGACTTTGGTCTGTGTGTAGAGTGTGACGAGCCTATAAGTTTTGACAGACTGCTTCTATTACCGGAATCAACACATTGCATGCAATGTCTTAAGCGCTAAATTATCCACAGATTTTGCTGATTAAGCTGATTTTAAATCTGTTCAATCCCTTTAATCTGTGGACAGACTGCTCTTTCTATAACAATGCTGATATAACTAGGCTTTTATCTATGAAAACTTTATCTCCTAAGATTAGTTTTAATTATATAAAATATTTAAAAAAAATTAATCATTGTTCACTTTTTATTTACATTTAAGATATATGATTCCTCCAAAAGGATTATGTATGTCACGATATCTATATTTACTTTCTCTTATAATTCCCCTCTTTTTTCTTACCGCCTGTGGAGGTGAGACTTCAGATACTAGTGTAGAAGCTGCTTTGGTTGAAAACGACATTGTTAAATACGCATCAGTTCTACCTTCTTCAGCCTTTAACCTTGAGCAACTTGATGATGCTAGTTTTAATGCCTTAAGTACTCAAGAGCAGTATGAAGTTGCAGACAAGTTATTAAGTACTCTGTTTTATGCTTACACCTACAGTGAACTCAAAACACGTATTGATTCCTCGACTTTTATTTCTGACATTAATAATCAGCTACTTTATGATACGAATAATATGGATGAAGTTGAATCTGAAATACATGATACAGAACATTACTACAGTAATGACAGTAAGCCTCAAAATATTATGCTTTCACGATTTGCACTTATGAAAGACCTTGATAAAAACTTTTTTAATCACTGGATGAGTTATATTTTAACACAGACCATACTCTTTTCCCCTGCATCTGAGTTAGATACTGTCTCGTATCCTGATGCTTATGCTGTTTATAATCGCTTATACTATCACATGCAAGATGAAGTGAGTATGCGTTACTCTACTTTTGAGCATATGATGAGTGATGAAAACTGGAGACGATTTCGAAGCCCTGAAGATAATGGTCGTGAAATGCTAGAAATTTATGCCTTAGATAATAATGATGAAGATGTCCCTTTTGCAGCACAAGCCTTAAAAAACTGGCACTTAAGTAGATATGCATACACATTGGTTGTCTCTTTAGATAGAAATACACAACCGCTAAGCCTCTTAGGTGATATGCACTTTACTACAGGTGTTGACTTCTACTCAGCATTAGCCAATTCAGACTCTTTTACAAAAGGTGTCGTTACCCGACTTGTACATTTTATGTTTACGGATACCGATGCTTCTAAACAGAGTCAAATTATCTCAAAAATTGTAAGTTCTAATCCCGAGGCATGGTCTGACATTCTTAAACAGATTGTTTTTTCAAAAGAGTACCTTTTACATACACAAAGAGCGAAGAGTATTGAAGAACTCACTTTTTCTTTAATGAAAAAGCTTTCTTACAACTCGTATTATTACACCTTTAACAATCTCTCTGATGCCATGGATAAGATGGGTCAATCATCTATGAAATATAAACTTGGAAAAATTGTTCGTGTTCCTTTGGATGATATCTCTTTTGCCTTTGCACAAGATTATTTACGCACTCGAATTTTCAGAACACGTTCTATTGATGCCACCCTAAGTTACAACCCTAATAATGCTGATAATGACACAAAAAACAGTGCTTATATTATGAGTGATTATAAGAATGGGTCACGAAGAGGTGTTAGTAGTAAAATATTTATGGCAGCAGAAAATTATGTAACTGTAGAAAATGATGCCAATGCAACCAATACAAATTATATTAATTATGTTTTTAATAGCATTCTTAACCGACCAAGTAATGCTCAAGAGTTAGATGTTTTACTTCAACATATTAATAAGAGCTACTACAACAATAGTCTACTGTATGAGAACACAGATAAAGACTACCAAGCTTACATCCGTTATTACAACAGATATGTCTTAAATTATCTAATTTTTGAATATCTACTAAGAACTGACGAACTCTATTTTTATAAGGAGATAAAGTAATGAACAGACGAGGATTTATTAAACTCACCATAGTTACAACTGGCTCACTTTTAATGCCAGAATATATTTATGCTACAACAGCGGATTTGTCTTCTATTAGCTTTAGCTCTACTGTGTTTAATGCCAATAGACAGACCATCATTATTTTCTTAGGTGGAGGACCTTCTCCTTTGTCTGGAAACCTTTCAAACTTAGATGAGATTGAAGCCTCATCACAAAAAAGTTATACCAGTTATTTTGGTTCAAGTTATTTAAGTAAAATTGATAATTATGACTTATGGGCAGAAGCAGGTGGAGAGAGTATGCAACGTATGCTTGACAATAATGAGATGACCATTATCCGAACCTGTTACTCTGCAGAACGTGAACTCGTTAATAATAAGTCACATGGTTCTTGTACCCTACAAAACATGAAAGGTAATTTTGACATTAATAATGCAGGCTACCTTACAAGCCTCTCTCGTTTAATGCAAAACAATGGAAAATATGACTCTCTTGATCTTCCTTTTGTCTCTTTAACAGGAGAGAATGCTTTTTACTCAGGAGGCGAGGGTTTAGCACTTAAACCTGTTTCTATTGATTATAGACTTTCTAACCCTTTTACTCGAAATATGAGTTCAAGTCTTTTTTATACCAATGAAGAGAGAAGTATAAGTGGGTACACATCAACACTTCCTCAAGTAGATACTGATTTTGAAGACCTTGCAAAAAACAACAATGATGTTGCAAGAATGAACAGTTTTTTAGATAACCGAAAAACTATTTTTGAAAAGATTAATTCTATTTCATCAGAGAGAGATGTTAATGGAAAAGATAAATATCTTGGTACGTATAACTATCTTGAAAATGACACTTTTCATAGAACCTTAGCTACGGCTATTGAGTTTTTAGACTCTAGCAGTACAACACGTACTATTACCCTAGGAACAGGTGGTTTAGGTGGTTGGGATGATCACTCTTATACACAAAGAACCTACACCAGAAGAATGAATAATCTTTTTCTTGCTTTAGAAGCAGGTATGCGTCACTTAGACGGTATCAATAAAAAAGGTAAAATTAGTATTATTGTGTATGGTGAGTTGGGTAGAAATGTTAACCTTAACACCTCATATGGTTGGGATCATGGTAATTTACAAAACGTGTATTTACTCGGAGGTAAAGAATATTTTAATCATGTAGGGGGAACAGATGCTATTGTTGGTGAGACCATTGTAGATAATGGTGGTCAACCTCAAAGTGGACGTATCTGGTTAAAACCCAAAGAGGGTACGTATTGGTGTGAACCCTTAAGTGTTGCCGCAACTGTTTATGCTATTCATGGTGTTCAAAACCCTGAAGCATTAACAGGTGGATATGGCATAATTAATCCACCCGTAAATGGGCAGACTTTTTTCACACCCTAAGCAAAATATATTAGCAAAGAGAGCCAGTTTTCTCTGTTAAATCCCTTTAATCTGTGGACGTTTTTTCTTAAATTAAGAGTATTAAGAGCTAGTTGTCAACGTGATTACGCAGATTAGTCGGAGCAGAGAATAAATCTCTTTAATTCGTTTAATCACACTGACGCATCGCTCTTATTTTATAATATGTTAAGAGCCAAGTCGTCCACAGATTTAACAAATTAAGTTGATTTAAAAATCTGTTTAATTCATTTCATGATACTGACTATTCACTCTTACTTAATAAACTCCACAATATCCTCAAATGGCTCTCTTTGTTGGCTTGACTGCTCATTAAGTCGGTAACCCAAAGGAAGTAACATCGCTACTTGAAACTTCGAAGTATCTAAGTCTAAAATCTTCTCAACTTCATTTTTATCTAAACCCTCAATCGGGCAGGAGTCAATGCCTATGAAAGCAGCAGCTGTCATCATATTTCCTGCTGCAATGTAGGTTTGTCTTGCTGTACATGAGTAGATATTTTCATCCGAACTTAGGGTTTTATCTAAGTGACCTGCATACAAACCCAGATAAAATTCTAACTTATCTTCAGGCATTTCACGTCGTGCAAAACGCTGTTTTGGAATGCCTGTTTCTACCTTAACACTCTCGATACCTGCTAAAACAACCACCAAATGTGAACATGAAGTGATTTGAACCTGATCCCAACATGCAGGTCTAAGTTTTTCTTTTAGTGTTTCATTACTAATAACTAAAAACTTCCACGCTTCCATTCCAAAAGAAGAAGGCGACTTTCGCCCTGCTTCTAGGATGTAACGTATCTCTTCATCTGAAATCTTTTTTGTCTCGTCAAAAATCTTGCAGGCATGTCTAAAAGCCATCGCTTTGGTAAAATCATTGTTCATAAAGTCTTCCTTTATATTAAGTGGTTAGTATTGTAGTATAACTTTAATAACATAGGAAAGAGGATGAACTCAAAAGAACAATTTGCCTTCGAAAAGGTCTTTTTAGAACTTCCAGAACAGCTCAAACAGATTCCCAATCTTGGTGAAGTTGCCTCTTACATTCCTGAACTCTCCCATGTTAATCCTGAAAAATTTGGCATTCATTTGATTACTGCAGACAAACAAAACTTTGCTTATGGTGACTCAAATGAGAAGTTTTCAATTCAAAGTATTGCTAAGGTACTCTCTTTAACCCTTGCTTTTAAGCTTGAAGAGGAAAAACTTTGGGAACGCATTGGAGTAGAACCTTCGGGAAATGCCTTTAACTCTCTGTTTCGCTTGGAACAAGAAAAAGGCATTCCTCGAAATCCTTTTATTAATGCAGGGGCTCTGCTGATTTGTGATGTTTTGGTATCTCGTCTCAACCAACCGAAAGAGGAGTTTTTAGACTTTGTAAGAGAACTCGTAGGAAATCCTAAGATTAACTATTGTGAACGCATTGCCTTGTCTGAAAAAGAACATGGTTACCGTAATGCTTCGATGGTTAACTTTATGAAGTCGTATAACAACATTAATAATGATGTTGAAGAGGTCTTAGACTTCTACTTTCATCTGTGTTCTTTAGAGATGTCTTGTGCAGAGTTAGCCCAAGCCGTAACATACCTTAGCTCGGATGGAATGAACCTTCTCACTCAAAAAGAGGTTATAAGCCCAAGCAAAACCAAACGTATCAATGCTATTATGCAACTGTGTGGTTTTTATGATGAGGCAGGTGAGTTTGCCTTTGAAGTGGGGCTTCCTGGAAAAAGTGGTGTTGGAGGGGGCATCATTGCCATTCATCCACTCAAATACACCGTTGCTGTTTGGAGTCCTAAACTTAATGAAAAAGGAAACTCTTATAGAGGTATGAAGATTCTTGAGTTTTTTACAACACAAACCGCCTCGTCAGTGTTTTAAGAAGAAAACCTATGCAAACTATCCCTATACTTAATCTTCTTTATATGCTTTTTCCTCTTATTATTGTCAGCTATTTTTACTATAAATGGATTGGAAATTCAATTGAAGTCCCTCTTGCAACACTTCGAATGGTTGGACAACTTATCTTAATCGGTTATGTTTTAAACTTTATCTTTGCCAATAATTCAATGTACTTAGGTGCGATTATCATTGTCTTTATGATAGCGGTTTCAAGCCTCATAGCCTTACGTAATCTAGAAGATAAAAACCTAAGAAGTTATTTCATCTTATTTATTTCTATTGCCCTTGGAGGAAGTTTTAACCTAGGCATTGTACTTTCACTCACCCTCGACTTAGAACCTCTGTATCGTCCAGAGATTGTAATTCCACTTGCAGGTATGATTTATGCCAATGCTATGAATGCTGTTGCTCTGAGCGCAGAACGTTTTGAAAAGGAGAGAAGGGTTTTAGACTATGAAGGTGCGCGAAGTATCGCGTTTAAGGCATCTATGATTCCACAGATTAATGCACTTTTAGCAGTAGGTTTAGTCTCACTTCCAGGAATGATGACCGGGCAGATACTCTCAGGGGTAAGCCCAATTGTAGCCGTTCGGTACCAAATTGTTGTGGTGGCAATGGTCTTAGGAAGTTCAGGTATTTCTACCATTCTTTACCTCCTCCTGCAAAAACTAAAAGATGAATCAAAATAAAAGCATTCCTAACGCTAAAGAGTAATGCCCTCATTCACACATTCCCACATTTACACATTTACACATTCACCCGTTTACAAAACTGTATAATTCTCTTATGATAAATTTAATTTCACTCTTAGAGCAAAAAACACCCCTTAAAAAAGAACATATTCAAAACATTTTAAAACTCCTTGAGGAGGGTTCAACTATCCCTTTTATTGCGAGGTATAGAAAAGAACTTACCGGAGGCGCGAGTGATGACGTGCTTCGTGATTTTGAAGATATATATGCCAGTTCTAAAAAGCTTCTTGAGCGTAAAGAAGAGATATCTCGACTCATTAGTGAACGATCAACCCTTAGTGAGACTCTAAAAAAGAGCATAAATGAAGCACAAACACTTAGGGTTTTAGAAGATATTTATCGTCCGTTTAAAGAGAAAAAAAGTTCTCGTTCAGCAACAGCAATAGCAAACGGCTTAACTGCTCTTGCTAATATTTTACAATCGGCAAGAGAGTCAGAAGCTACTTTTAGAACTAAGGCTAAGGGTTTTATCAATACTAAAGTAAGCTCCGTCGATGAAGCCATAAAAGGTGCTCAAGACATACTTGCAGAGCGCTATGCTGACCAACCACGCGAGAGAGAAGCCATAAGAAATTCTATGTTACGTTATGGCATTTTAGAAGTTAAAAAAGCCAAGTCTTTTAATGAAAAAGGTCTTTACACCAAACTCGCTGAACACAGTGAAAAAGTGGCTTATATTCCTTCACACAGATACCTCGCGATTATGCGAGCGGTTAAAGAGAAAGAGCTTTCTGTAAAGATTAAAATAGACACCGAGCGTATTGAAGAGAACATAAAAAAATATAAAATTGCTAAACATGCTTCAAGCTCAGAGAAACTTCTTTTTGCTGCGCACAAAGATGGTCTTAAAAGACTGCTTCTTCCTTCTCTTGAAAGAGAGGTTCAAGCAGAACTCAAAGAAAAAGCTGACCTTGCTGCTATTAATGTTTTTGGGAAAAACCTCAACCAGCTTTTAATGACACCACCCGTGAGTAAAAGAGTCATTCTCGCAGTTGACCCTGCTTTTAGAACAGGTTGTAAACTCGCCTTAATAGATGAAAATGGGACGTACTTAGAACATGCTGTGATTTATCCTACTGAACCTAGAAATGATTACGAGGGCTCAAAAAAAATCATTTTTAAGTTCTGCAAAAAGTATGATATTCAAGCCGTTGCTATTGGTAATGGAACAGGTTCAAGAGAGACACAAGAGTTTTTTGCAAGGCTTAACAAAGAAGAAAATTCTAAACTCAACTACACGGTTGTATCCGAAGCGGGTGCTTCTGTTTACTCTGCTTCAAAACTCGCAGCACAGGAATATCCTGACCTTGATGTTAGCATTCGCGGTGCTATTTCTATCGGACAGAGGTTACGTGACCCTATGGCAGCACTGGTTAAGATTGACCCCAAGTCTTTAGGTATTGGTCAGTACTAACATGATGTTGATCAAAAACTTTTAGAAAAGAAACTTAATGACGTGACGAGTAACTTAGTAAACAGAGTGGGCGTTGATGTAAATTCAGCTTCTGCCACCTTACTTTCTTATGTTGCAGGCATAGGGATTAAGATAGCTCAAAACATTGTCTCTTATAAAGAGGAAAATGGAAACTTTAAGGCTAAGTCTCAGCTATTGAAGGTTAAAGGTCTTGGCGCTAAGGCGTATGAACAAGCGGCTGGTTTTATTCGGATTAAAGAAGGTAAGTCAGTTTTTGATAATTCAGGGATACATCCTGAGTCGTACAAAATAGCTCAAGAGCTTGAAGGTTTGGACTTAAGTACTATTGATGTAAATGCTAAAGCTAATGAACTTGGGGTAGGTAAAGAGACCTTAAAAGATATCATTAAAGAACTTCAAAAACCTGGATTCGACCCCCGTGAAGATCTTCCTGCTATTCCCTTTAAAGAGGGTATTACTGAGATTAATATGTTAAAAGAGGGTTCATTTGTTTCGGGTATTGTAAGAAATATTGCGGACTTTGGAGCCTTTGTAGATATAGGCTTAAAAAATGATGGCATGATACATATCTCGAAGATGAGCGAGAAACGTATTTCTCACCCCTTAGAAGTACTCTCAATCAACCAGTTTCTACCTCAAATCGAGGTAGTTTCTATAGATCATGAAAGAGGAAAAGTTGGACTGAGTCTAGTATTAAGTTATTAGTCTCTGTGTGAAGCTCTTGCTCTTGGTTTACGGCTAGGTTTGCCTGTTGCACTTTCACCACGTTTTCTTTGCTCATTACTTCGTCCACCACGTGAGTTATTACGGTTTCCACCATTTCCATTACCGCCGCCGTTTCCGCCACGACTTCCAC
>JAJRQV010000104.1 GCA_024280035.1 Campylobacterales bacterium | reverse complement strand
CGGTTATGGGTTTAAATACAAAGATTAAAGATGCACTCAATAATGCGAAGTTAAGTGAGGGTATCAACTGTGTTGTGTGTCATAATATTGATAAAATTCAGGATAATAAGGATGATTCTATTCGTGGTATTCATTTAGTGACATGGATGCCTAGTGGTATTATGAGTGGGCCTTATTCTGATTCAAAATCACCTTATCATAAGACAAAAAAACGTGATTTTATGAGTTTAAACTCCAATCAACTCTGTTTTGTTTGTCATACTAATAATCGTTCTGTTAAAGGTGTTGTTTTTTCAAATACCTTTGAAGAGTACAAAAAGATAGAGACTGCTCCCTTATGTGTTGAGTGTCATATGGGTAAAAAGAAGCGGGGTCTGGCTTCAACCTTAGCAGTAGATGGAAACACTAAGGAGCGTAAAATTCGTTCTCATAGTTTTGAAGGGGCACACACCTCAAAAATGATAAAGGGTGCACTTGAGCTTAAGTTAAAACGTAAAAAATCTAAACTCATAATTGAATTATATAATCCAAATCCGCATAATGTACCAACGGGTTATGGTTCTAGAGAGATTCTGGTAGAGGCGAAATACATAGGTAAGACAAAGTTTAAAAGACTGACTCTCTCTTTAACATCATCATTTTTAGATAGACGAAACAAAGTTACTGTAGCGTATTATGCTAAAAAAATTATAAAAAATGATTATGTGCCTGCTCGAGGAAAAAAGTTGTACACCGTGAGTATTCCTGAAGGTGCTAAAAAAGTCAGTGTGAAGGTCTGGTACCGTTTAGTTAATGAAGATATTGCTAGTTTATTAAAGTTACAAGAGCCAAGGTGGACAGAAAAAACCTTAATTACAAAAAAAACCTTTACACTCTAAAAAGAGTTAAAGGTTAGCTTTTAACGTTTAGCATTCATTAAAATTACAAAATCATTTTTATCTTCTACAACATTAAAATTATGCTTATCACAAAATTCATCATTCATCACTCTTGCCATCTGTGTGGCATGAACTAAGGCTTCATCCTTACTTGTAAAACTGCTTAAGGCATCTTTGCCACTTCTTCTAAAACATCCACATTGTTGAGGTACGGTAACTTTATACATAATTATTTATCCTTAATTAAAAAAAGGAATTGTACTCAAGAAAGATTAGGAGCAAAGGGGAGTGCTAAGCTAAATATATTATTTTAGCAAGTTGTCAGGATTGTAAGTGCAAGCCAAAGGTCAAACGGATTGAAAAGGTTTTTAAT
Source organism: Campylobacterales bacterium (assembly GCA_024280035.1). Classification (GTDB taxonomy): domain Bacteria; phylum Campylobacterota; class Campylobacteria; order Campylobacterales; family Sulfurimonadaceae. The sequence goes on along the minus strand of JAJRQV010000104.1, from coordinate 3,584 downwards.
AATCTAATGAATCTAAATGAATCTATGGATAAACACTCTTTAAAATTAGTAAGAAAGACCAGTTTTTTGACGAATGATTTCCATTTTAGCTGCAGCAATCTCACCTGCTTTATCCGCACCCATTTTTAAGATATTACGGACTTCTTCTTGATTATTTGAAAAATACTCACGTTTTTCGCGGTAAGGTCTAAAATATTCCCACATCACATCATGAAGGTAGAGTTTGAAATGCCCATAACCTTCTCCTGGAGTTCTGTAACGCTCTTCAAATGCTTCTAAAGAGTTCTTATCTAAGAAGAGTTTAGCAAGGGCATAGATGTTACATGACTCAAACTCTTTTGGCTCTTCAAGAGGAGTATTATTGGTCACAATTTTTTTAATGACTTTTTGAATCTTTTTCTCTTCACCAAAAATATTAATTGTATTTCCATAAGACTTAGACATCTTAGCCCCATCAATTCCAGGAACAGTTGCAACTTCTGCTTCAACCTGATGTCCAGGTAGGTGGAAAGTCTCTCCGTACTCATTATTGAATTTTATAGCAATATCTCTTGCCATTTCAACATGTTGAATCTGATCTTTCCCAACAGGAACAATCTCAGTATCAAACAAAATAATATCGGCTGCCATTAAAACAGGATAAGAAAAAAGTGAATGGTTTGCAGATATACCCTTAGCAACCTTGTCCTTGTAAGAGTGTGCACGCTCAAGTAGACCCATAGAAGTAAATTGAGAAAGAACCCAGTACAACTCTAATACCTCTTTTACATCAGACTGAACCCAAAACATAGTTTTTTCCGGTTCAATACCTAAGGCTAAAAAATCTGTTGCTGCTTGCATTGTTAATTTAGAGAGTAGGGCGCCATCTTTAACCGAGGTCATTGCATGGTAATTTGCAATAAAGGCATAAACATTGTCTTTTTCTTGACGATCAATCATTTTTTTAATTGAACCAAAATAGTTTCCAATATGTAAATCCCCTGAGGGTTGTATACCTGCTAATACTTTCACTTCTTATCCTTAATTTAGTTAGTGGAATTATAGTTCAATATTGTATAATGCGAGCTTAGTTTTAAGAACTGTCCCGTGGTTTAGTCTATAGGCTTAGTTTAAAGGAAAAAAATGCAATATTATACTTGGATACTTTGGTTTCATGTTATCTCAATGGTAGCTTGGTTTGCGGTACTTTTTTATATGCCGAGACTTTTTGTTTATCATACTGAAAACTCGGATAAGGCAGACTTTGTTTCTGTGGTTAAAATAATGGAGAAAAAAATATATTATTATATAGGTGTGCCTTCAATGTGGGCGACTGTTATTTCAGGCTCTATTATGATTGCACTTAACCCTGGTCTATTTCAAAGTGGGGGATGGTTACACACTAAACTTCTTTTTGTAGCATTTTTGATTGGATACTTTTTTTCAATGGGGCATTTTTATAAGAAACTTTTAGCAGATAATTGCCAAAAAAGTGGGAAGTTCTTTCGTATGTATAATGAAATTCCAACACTGCTTATTATGGTTATTGTAGCGATGGTAATCATAAAACCTTTTTAGGAAGGTTTTAGCTGTTGTAGTTCAAACTTTTTATATTTTTTATACTGCTTTTTTATCTCAATAAGATTTGCGCCGGGGGCTCTTCGTGTTGCAATGTAACCCGTAGGTTTCCCTTTATCATCATATTTTGAGATAATATCAATGATTACCCAGGAATATTTTCCGTCTTTATGAAGGTTTTTTACATAACCTGTCCATCTTTTTCCATTAAGTATACGGTTCCACATCTCTTGAAAAGCCAAGTTAGGCATATCTGGATGACGAATAATAGAGTGAGACTGTCCTAATAACTCCTCTTTTGTAAAACCCATAAGCTTACAAAAATCTCTATTAACATAAGTAATGATACCAAATACGTCCGTTTCAGAGATAAGTTGACCACCACGAAAAGCCACCTCTTCATCAATAATTTTTCGTATACGCATTAATCCTCCTACAGATTAAGCGGAGTATACAAAAACAAAAACACAGTATTATCACATATATTGATAACTATTAAAAAAGTGATAAATAAGAATAGTTAATAAAAACTAGTGAAAGCGGTTTTAGGACCGTTCAAAAATCTGTGTCAATCGGGTAAAATAACAAATACCCAAGGAAAGACAGATGAAGATAGAAATAGACGTGGAACAATTTGCTGAAGATATAAAAGCTGGTAAAAGTATTGGTGGTAAGGATGGAGCTCTTGGCTCTCTTATAAAACAACTCACAGAAGCTGCACTCGCAGCTGAAATAGATTCTCACTTAACTCAAGGTCTCTCAAAGAATCGTAAAAATGGTTATGCCACTAAAACTATGAAAAGTGAATATGGCGAATTTGAACTAGATGTTCCAAGAGACCGTGATGGTAGCTTCGAACCAGAAATAGTAAAAAAGAATCAACGAACTATATCAGGTGAGATAGAAGAAAAAATTCTAGCCTTGTATGCTCACGGTAACAGCTATTCTCAAATCGCTGACATGATCGAAGACATTTACGGTGTAGGCTTCTCCAAAGGTGCTATAAGCACTGTTACAGATAAAATCATACCAATGCTTCAGGAATGGAAGATTCGTCCACTAGAGGAAGTATACCCCTTTGTATTTTTAGATGCTATTCATTACAAAGTAAAAGAGGATGGTCGTTACATCTCAAAAGCATTTTATACTGTTCTTGGCGTCCGTGTTGATGGTAAGAAAGAGATATTAGGACTCTATCTCAATGAAAGTGAGGGTGCCAAGTTCTGGCTACAGGTACTTACTGACCTTTCTAATCGTGGAGTCAAAGATATACTCATTGCTTCAGTTGATGGACTAAAAGGCTTTCCTGAAGCGATTAACTCTGTATTTCCAGAGACTGAAGTACAACTCTGTATCGTTCATCAAATCCGTAATAGCCTCAAGTATGTTGGCTCTGCCAATCAAAAGCAGTTTGCCAAAGAACTTAAAAAAGTCTATCAGGCATTTACAAAAGAAGAAGCTGAGATTGAACTTGATAAGCTTGAAGAAAAATGGGGTAAAAAATACCCTATCGTATTTACTTCGTGGAGAAATAAATGGGATAATCTCTCTGTGTATTTCAAATATCCTGCTGATATTAGAAAAGTGATTTACACGACTAATATCATTGAATCAGTGCATCGTCAGTTTCGAACACTCACAAAAACGAAAGGAGCATTTCCTAATGATAATAGCCTACTCAAACTACTTTTTATGGGTATTCAAAACGCTCAAAAAAAGTGGACTATGCCTGTAAGAAATTGGTCATTAACCATCTCTCAACTCGCTATCCATTTCGAAGGACGGTTAGATAAAGCTCTAAATTTATGATACAATTTTAAGAATTACTCGATGCTGACACAGATTATTGAACACTATCTTGCATTGAAGCTTTGACTCAGCGTACTGATGTACGCTCCTCTTCAAATCTTCAATACAATCTACATCAAATCTAAACTTTTACTCTTAAAGAAATTATTTCGTAGTTTTAGTTTATTTTAAGTTTATATTAATTATGCTTCAATCTTCAATCTTCAATCTTCAATCTT
>JAJRQV010000103.1 GCA_024280035.1 Campylobacterales bacterium | reverse complement strand
ATATTTACTGCTTTACTTTTATTTTTTTTCTGTAAAAGTTTAAAACATACATTTTTACAACATCATTAAAAACAAACCAAACTAAGGCATAAGCAGATACAGTTAATGCCCATTTCCAACCAATAGGCTCCATTAAATCAAAACCATAAACAGCAAGAACTACACCTGCAACCGCACTAATAAAGGTAGCAAGAAAGAGTATGCCAGAAGGAAAAGGTCCCTTAAAGAACCAATCATCTGTACGTGTATTATAAATCGTTCCATGTCCCGCAATGACGAGTTTAGCAAAAAAGAGACTCTGAACAAATTCTAAAGGGAGTTTTAAAACACTCATCACATACCAAAAAAGTAAAAATGATGAAAACACACCGGCTATTCCAAGCCATGAGGAGAGTACTAGCATCTCTTTCATATCCCATCGTACCGGTTTTTGTTCTATTTTTGTATTATCATAAGCAATTGCTAAGATAGGGATATCATTTAACAAGGCTAAGATAATAATCATCAAAGCTGTGACGGGATAAAACTGAAAAACTACAATAGCAAGAGTCATAAAGATAATAATACGAATGGTTTCAGCTATTCTAAAAATTGTATAACTTTTCATACGCTCAAAGGTAATTCTAGCCTGCTCTATAGCATCTACAATCACATTAAGCCCCGGCGCCATTAAAACAATATCTGCGGCTGCTCTGGCTGCATCGGTTGCTCCACTTACAGCGATTCCACAATCTGCTTTTTTAAGGGCAGGTGCATCATTTACCCCATCTCCTGTCATGCCTACTATATGGTCAGCTTTTTGCAATTCATTTACAATAAAATATTTATCCTCAGGCAGAACCTGAGCAAACCCATCGGCTTGTTCAATTAACTCAATAATTTTTGACTCATGTTCTTTTACTCTACCTACAGGAATAGGTCTATGATAAAGTTCATCTTTAACATCTGTGACAATCCTTTCCACTAAGACAGAACGTTCTTCTTCTTGCATCTGTGGTTTAAACACCTTTGCAAAAGATTGGGAGAGTACTTTTGCAAGATAAAGGTATTCATTAATATCTTCACCCTTTAAACTTCTGATATTTTCAATACCATCACCAATATCTAAAACAGAAGAGATATATTTGGCAACAGCAATATTATCTCCTGTAATCATCTTAACTACAATACCTTTTTTCTTTGCCTCAAAAATCGCCTCTTTAGAATCAGGTCGTGGAGGGTCATATAAGGGAATAATTCCCACAAAGGTGTACGCCTTTGAGTCAGCTTGCTTATAAGCAACAGCTAAGGTTCTAAAGCCTTTTTGTGCATACGAATAGATCTGAGATTCAAGTTTTTCTCTTTGTTCATTTTCAAGATTACTTAAAGAGATAATTATCTGAGATGCCCCTTTGATAACATCTATTTTTTTACCATCAATTTCATATACTGCTTCTGTTCGTTTTCGAATAGGATCAAAGGGGATAAATCTCAATAAAGAAGCTAATCTGACTTTTTTATATAAACCATTGTTTTTAACATACTCAAATATTGGCTTTTCTATAGGGTCAGCATTTTCTTCCTTACACGAAAGTGCTGCGTAATAAAAAAGATCTTTTTCTGTAAATTTATCTGCACAAAAAGGAGTCGTTAAACTCATCTCATTTAAGGTCAGTGTTCCTGTTTTATCTGAACATAAGATATCAAGCCCTGCTAACTCTTCTATGGCAGCAAGCCGACTGACTATAGCTTCTTTTTTTGATAATACACTCGCACCTACTGCCATGGTTACCGTTAGAACTGCTGGCATAGCCACAGGAATAGCAGAAATTGTCAGTACCAAAGAGAAGATAAGAAGTTCACTCATGGACTCATCTCTATAATACCCAACGCCTAAAATAATTATAATCATAACTGCCGTCAGTACGATTAAAAAATTTCCAACCTTCATCACCATTTTTTGAAAATGACTCTTTTGCTCATGCTCTGCCTTGGCGACAAGACCCACTGTTTTACCAAAATAGGTATTTCCTCCTGTTGCCGTGACCTTTGCATACATTTCACCTTGTTTAACAATAGCATTAGCATATAACTCATCCAAACCTTTTTTACTTACAGGTAAGGATTCCCCTGTTAAAGCAGACTGGTCTATAAGTAAAAAATCATTATTCCCCAATAAGATAACATCTGCAGGAACAACATCACCTATCTTAATTTTAATCGTATCATCAGGAACAAGTTCTCTTGACTCTATCTGACTCCACTCATTATCTCGGTACACCAAAGCATAATGTGCCAATTTTTTCTTAAGTACTGTAATGGCGCTGAGTGCCTTTGACTCTTGGTAAAAATCTACAAAAGCATTCACAAAAAGTAAAATTAAAATAATGGTTAAATCTTCATAACGATGGGCATAATAAGATAAAACAGCTGCCACTTCAATCATAAAAGGGATAGGTCCATAAAAACGACGTAAAAGCCGTACCAACCAACCTTCTTCTTTTTGAGTTAACTCGTTATAACCATACTTTTCGCGTCTGTCTTGAACCTCAGATATACTTAGTGAACTTAAGTTATTACTTTTCATGCTTTACCTCTTATCTACAAGTGTAATACTATCCAGCTTATAAAAACTTTTTAATTCATTATAAAGATCAGGGAATTCTTTTTTTTAAGTGGTGTGGAGATTCAAAAAATCTTTCAGAAAGTACAGCAAAGAACTCTCCCTCATTGCTTGCAGCATACTCTCCAATTAGTTTATATTTTCCCCAGTATTTATGTTTAAGTACGATTTTACTAAGGTTTACGTATTCTTTTTTAAAGATATGTATCCATTCTTGATATTTTGATTTACACAGGGGCGGAACGCCATCAATTTCACCATCCATAAAATCAATTTCATAAACAAATTCATGTATGATAACATTGTTTTTTATTAAATGATAGGCTTCAGATTTCGCCTCATCCCAAATTATAACAACAGTATCATTGGCAGACTGCCCTTGTATTAAAAACTCTTCTTTCGTATAAATACCACCCGAAGATTGAATACTCTTTAAGATCACAGGATGAGAATAAATAATAATCGTTTTTAAAGCATCATAACAGTTGTCTGTCTTGATATGAAGCAGTAATAAACAGGCATAAAAAGAAATAATTATTTTCATCTCATTATTAACATCAAGATCTACACCAATAAACTCTTTTGTATGAATAAAGAGTAATATAGAACGTTCAATCTTCTGTTTATCTTCATCAGATAAATTTTTATAATGGGGTGTTTTTAACAGATATTGTCTATTTTTATTCTCAAAAGGAAGCATTTTTATTTTTTGAATTTTCTCTTGTTTAATCAAGTTAAGTAAAAAATAAACTGCCAAGGCAGTCAATCCAAAACCTCCAATTAAGAGTGCTAATGCTGTACTATATTCCATCACTTAAGATTTATGTTTTTAATATAATAAAACATAGACAGCTCTCCAAATACAGGTCCAAAAACATTAAACACAGGTATGAAGTTAAATAATGAACTTATAATAGCCAGACCAAAAAAGGCCTTTTTATGTTCTTTGAGTTTGTCTACATCGTCATCTTTTATAAGTAAAGAGGCATTATCAAATACATATGTATCTTTCATCAACCAAACCCATAAAGAGACCTGTATAATAAAGTTAACAACTGGAATAAAAAACAGAGGAAATAAAATTATTGAGGCTAAGATAAAAATAGCTGTATCTTTAATGGTATATTCAATTGATTTAATTTCATTATTTTCAATAATCTTATCATAAGGGTAATATTTTTCATTTACTGACTTTAAAAATGGCTGACTAAAGGCACTAACGACAAAAACAATACTAACAATAATTAGGCTATATACAAAATATGCACCAATAAGATTTGACATACCTTTTTCAATAGTTTCAAAAGGTAACCAGGTCATAAGTTGTAAAAATTGAGCATAAATATAAGAGCCTTTAAAAAACCAAACTACTGCCCAAAACAGAGCACTAAGTATGGCAATTATAATAGAAAAAGAGCTGTATTTAGCCTTTGAGACACTGTTTAAAATTATACTTCCTAAAAAAGCAAAGATAAGGGTAGAGGTGATGAGAACAAGGTTAAACCATAAAAAGCTTGAGAGCATCCATGCCCCATTTGAACGAATCATAGAAAAAGGTACAAGGTCTAAAAATAAAGCAGTAAAAGAGATAATGTTTCCCCAAAACATATAAGCAACAAAAATCCAAAAAACAGTCACCAAGATGCCACTAATAAGGGCAAATTTCATTGTTTTGAAATTTAAAATTTCTTTAAAAGCAAACACTATAGAATCTATAAAATGCATCATCTTTAATCCTTATTGACCTTAATAACAAGGCAGAATAAACTTCTTTTTTAAGAAGAGCTTGATACTGTCTTGTTATTCATATAAAGTATATATTCTTTATATATGATATGGCACTCTTCTTAAGAGCGTCCTTAAGGACATGTTTGGATTGCTAAACCTTCACGTAAACCATCATCTACAATCACTGAATTTTCATAATCAAAAAGTTCAAAAAAAGCCTCATAAAGCAATACCCCTGAAATAATTAAATCCTCACGTCCTACACCCACATAAGCTGCACGTTCTTCAAAATTCAAAGAAAGAAGTTCATCAAGGGCTTTTTGACAATCAAAACGGTTTAATGTCGAACCATTAATGCGATTTTTATCATAATCATCATACTTCATACCCTGCAAAAATGAGGCAATCGTTGTTGGTGTACCCGCCGTTGCAACAAAAAAGTCAGGTTTTCCCTCTTTAACATAATAAGATTGAACATAAGTATTTATCTCTTTAAGTTCATCTCTAAGTGCCTTATTCAAAAGCTCTTTTGTAGGGTATTTTGAAGCCATAGTTACAATACCTAAGGGAAAACTTTTAGACTCACTAAGATTACCTTTTTTAAAGATTACCTCCGTAGAGCCACCCCCAATATCAATTAATAAAAAAGAACCTCTAAAACCTAAGCTTTCTAATCTATTGTTTACAGCTAAAAGAGTAAGAGCAGCCTCTTTCTTCGCACCAATAACAGTAAAGTCTATTAATGTTTTTTCTTTGATATAGGCTAAAACTTCTTCAGCATTTGAGGCACGACGCATCGCTTCTGTTGTGACGGCTACACACGTATTCGTATTAAAATCAAAACGCTTAAAGGCTTCATCAAAACCCTTTAAAATTCGTTCCACTGCAGCTGCAGAGATAATTCCATCTGAATGTAAGAGCTCAGCTGTTTTAACAATTGTCTCATACTCACGCCCAAATTTTTTTGTTTCACAATTATATTCAATAAAACGTAAAGAGTTTGAGCCTAAGTCAATTGCAATCATCGTTTTACTATATCTTCAATTATCATCGTCGGTCTGAATCGGGCAGCATTACCTTTTTGAAGCTTTTTTAATTTTACCTGTGTTGCATGTTTGTCTGAAAATTTCTCATAAAAATGTTCAATATGATCATTAATTCCAAAAAATAGAACATACTGCTTAATTGCATTTTCTATGACATTTACTGGTTTTTCCGAACGAAGAGCACGCTGAATCTGCATAATATAGGCTTCTTGCATAATAACAGAGATAGATTGATGCTTAGAACTAATTTCAAAAAAATCTTCTAAAGCGCCTGCCGCATTAACAACATCAGATTTTGCTGCATATTTTTCAGCTAAGAGCAAATGATATTTCCAATCATCTTCTAATGCCTTTGCCTCGCTTAATTCACTAAGATAAGGGTAGGCACTTATCATTTTATACATACTGTTCATATCATCATTATCAAAAGCCATTTCAAACTTTTCTAAAACACTTGCCTCTTCCATTATATTTTGAGCATCTTCTTTTAAATCTGGAAAAGCAAGCAGTTTCACAGCATACTTCATCGCCTTATCATAATCTCTATTTTTCATTGCCTCTTGAGCTTTAATAAAGGTCTTATCTGCAAATTCCATTAAAAGGTCATATTCATCAAACTCTTTAACAAAAGGGCATTTTTTAATAAGTAAACTTAAGGCTTGAAAGTCTTTTTGTGTCAGTTTCTTTTTAAATAACATATAAGCGGTACGTTGCTCAAAAAGCTGTTGAATAAGTATGGATTTTGATGAAATACCCTTGAAATTATTTAAAATTTTATTAACTTGTTCATCTCCATTTTTATTTTTAGCAAGGTCTTTTGCCTTATTAAAACTTATATGCCACTCTTTTTCCATATTTTTATAAAAACTGCTCTCTTGAAAGTGTTTAAATTGATTGGCTAAGGTATAAGCTAAAGAGTAACGCTTCTTTTCTACATGGTCTTTGAATTTTGCAAACTCTCTAAAATCACTAAAAAGATTTTGTATCTCGGCTTGTTTAGACTTAATAGAACAAAAAGGTTCTAATAATAATTTAGCAGTAGCCTCCTCCTCTTTTTCCAGAAGAAGAGCTGCTTTTTTCTTTGTTTCATTATACAAGTTTTCTAAACTTGTATAAACATTAGAGTACCGTAAAAGAGGGTTTTCTTCAAAGCTCTCATATAAGGTATGATAAGCCTTCCTTTTTAACAAAGAGAGTAGTTTTTCTTCATGTAAAACCAAATCATAAAAGTTAATATGCCCCAATTTTGTTCCAACAACCAGCGTATCATTAATAAGGCACATAGAGGTAATTTTTGTATTTAGTTTAAGATAATTCTTCTTTAGTTCAATACCTTTATCTACGTCATATAAACAGATATAACCCGACTTAGTCCCAACAAAAAGAAACTTCTCATCTTTACTTAATACAAAACAGGTGATTTCGTCATGCATTTTAGGAAATCGATACACTGTTTTTGAGTTTTTTAGATCCCATAAGAGGATATGGCCTTCTTTATCCGCAGATAAGAGTCGCATCTCTTTAAGTATTTTCATCTGAATAATAACACTAGGGTGCCCTAATAAAAGTATAGGATTGTTCATGGTTGCTAAATTAAGTACGGATATACTTTTATCATACGAGGCAGAAGCTGCCCAAGCACTGTTTATATCAACATCTGTAATATAATCTGCACGGGGAGGAAAAGAGTAGGACATACGCCCTGTTTTTAAGTTCCAAATATAGGTTTTACCATCTGTTCCACCAGTAATAAAATAATGGTTTTCATCATCCATACCAACAGACTCCACATCACCCTTATGTCGTGCTGTAGTATATAAAAGTTTTTTCTGTTTAATGCTATAAATAGCCGCCTTATTCGTATGAGGAATAATTGCTGCCGCATACTCACCTGATGCCGAAAAGCACATATGATTTCCCCAGGTACGCTCTTGCATAATATTCGTTTTAAAACCATCAACTGTTGAATAATTTTTAGTATCAATAATACGAACGGCACCACTTTGCTCCATCACTCCCAAGTCTCTATTTTTTAAAAGCTTAAGACTTATAATTGCCGATTTTATACTAAGCGTTTTCTTGGCTAGCATTAGACTTAGTTCAGCTCAGAACTCAGATAACCGTGTTCATGTAAACATGTACGTATTTCATCCTGATGTGACTTACCTTTTGTTTCTAAGTGAATGGTCACGCTGGCATCACCATAGTCAAGGTTTGTTGATGTTCGGTCATAAGCAATATGCACAATATTGGCATACAACCCCTGTAAAAGTTCTGTTAAATTCATAAGTGAACCCGGTTTATCGACTAAGGTCACCATCAGTTTCATTTTACGATTTGACTTTAAAAGACCTTTTTCAATAATAACATTAAGCATCGTTACATCAATGTTACCACCACTAATAACAATACCTACTTTTTTATCTTTTATATTCTCAATTTTATTATGCATTAAAGCTGCGATACCTACTGCTCCAGCACCTTCTACAACAAGTTTTTGTTTTTCTAAAAGATATAAAATAGCAGAGGCTATCTCTTCTTCATCTACGCTAATTAATTCATCCACTTCATTTAAAATATAACCTAAGGTGATTTCAGAGGTATCTCGCACTGCAATTCCATCTGCAATGGTTCGTACAGAGGTGGTATCAATTGCTTTTTTATTTTCAAAAGAGAGTTTCATTGCAGGTGCACCTAAGGCACTCACCCCAATAATACGAATATTTGGATTAATGGCTTTTGCTGCGGTAGCAATGCCTGAAATCAGACCACCTCCACCTACAGGAACAATGATAATATTAAGTTCTTGTTCTTGTAACATTTCAAGCGCAACCGTACCTTGACCAGCGATTACTTCATCATCCTCAAAAGGATGAATAAATTCTAATTTTTCTTCTTCAGCTTGTTTAATAGCATACGCATAAGCTTCATCATAATTTCCACCCGCAAGAACGACCTTTGCCCCTAAAGAACTGACCCCATTAATCTTAGTAATAGGTGTTGATTCAGGCATTACAATAACCGCATTAACAGCAAAATGTTTAGCAGAAAAAGCAACCCCTTGGGCATGATTACCTGCTGATGCAGCAATAATACCTTTTTGTCGCTGCTGTACTGAAAGTGAAGCAATCTTATTAAAGGCTCCACGAAGTTTAAAAGCCCCTGTTATTTGAAGGTTCTCTTTTTTTATATAAATATCAGCACTACTAATTTCACTTAAAAAAGGAGCGTGAGCAAAGGGGGTATTTACAACCACCCCTTTTATACGTTCGGCGGCAGTTTTAATAAGTTCTAAATTCAACAACTATATTTTCCTTATAAAGAGGTGTGTTCTATCATAGTACACTTATTTTGAACAACCTTTAAACCCGCTTTTTCAACAAGTTCTGCTGCCTCATTATTGACAATACCTTGTTGGGTCCAAAATGTTTTAACATCACCACGCTCAAGGGCAACCTTTGCAATATCCACTAAGGCAGATGGTTTTCTAAAAATATCTACCATATCTACTGAAAACGGAATATCGGCTAAACTACGATACACCTTTTCGCCAAGGATTTCATCTTCTTTAGGATACACAGGAACAATTTTAAAACCATGTTCTTTTAGATACTTAGCCACTCTGTGACTGGCTTTAGACGCATCAGGAGAGAGCCCTAAAATAGCAATCGTTTTTGTATTTTCTAATATTTCTCTAATCTCATCACTGGTACTGTTAACTGAAGGAAATTCACATTCCATTCGTTCTCCTTATTCTAAGGCACTCAAGCACCTTTATTTATACTGTGATTATAACAAGTTTAGCGTTTAATTGTGTCCTTACTTTGAACCCAGAGCTCTTTCTTAGCCCTTTGCCATTTTTTATGAACAAAATAACCCGTAATTTTCACCCAATCTCCCTGTCTAACATTACTGGTAAAAGAGGTTTTTTCTTCCCAAATTGCTACTACGTTTCCATTAATCTTATCATACACTACAGTCTCATTTTTCATACGATAAGAAGAAGCTTTTTTACTCACTACAGCTTTAGATTCTAAGTCTATCACAGGCAACACGTTTGTACTGTTTTCACTTGCTTTTTGTGTTTGTACAGGCTTGTTTACTTCAAGAGTATACGAACTAACGGCTTTCGTCTCTTTTTGCATCAAAACAGGAAAAGGGTTATCATCTTCGCAACTTTTTATCACTTTTATAACCGTTTTGGCTTTAACTTTTTTACATTTAACGGCTTTAGCACAGGGGCTGATTTCTGGGCACTTTTTACAAGGTTTTTGTTTAACTATTGTCTTCGTTTTAATAGAGGCACAAGTGTTTAGCTCTTCTTGCAGTTTTATCACTTGTGCTTTTTTAACGGCTAAAAGTTCGAGCCTTGTTTTTAACTCAATTTTTAGAGCCTTAAGATCACCACTTTGCGATTTTTTGTATTTATTTACCTGTTTTAAAAGTGCTTGGTTTTTATCGACTAAAATACGCGCAGAAGACCTTAGTCTCTGGTTCTGTTTTTCTAAGGTCTCAATCTCTTTTTTATGATTTTTAAGACTTTTATTTTCAACTTGTAGTTGTCTTAATTTCTTACGGCTGTTTTCAAAGTCTTTATAATCCATACCCTCAGAACGGGAAAGTTTTTGAACAACACCCTCTTGTGCAAAAAGTTTCGCTTCACAAGCCTCTACCTTTTTTTCACTACTTTCATAAGCACCACGCAGTTGTGTCACTTCATCTACAATACTTTGCATTCGTTCTACCATAATATCTTCACAAAATAGATTGCTTATTATGCTTATAAACAGTAAAAGTTTTTTCACTAATTTTCTCTCTTTTTAAGTACGACACCCATCTCTAAATGTGGGGTGTAAGGAAATTGGTCAAAGGCTGCCATTTGAGTGATTTCATATGCATCACTTAAGTCTTCTAAGTCTCTTTTTAAGGTTTCAGGATTACATGAGATATAAATCAGGTGATCAAAACGTCTACAAAAGTCACGTGCTTTTTTATCTAATCCAGCACGAGGAGGATCAACAAAAAGTGTTTTTAAAGCATATTCTTGAATATTAATATCTTTCATACGTCTAAATTCACGTACCCCATCAAGAGCCTGTGTAAACTCTTCAGCACTCATACGAACAAACGCTATATTATGAGTATTATTAAGTTTCATATTTTCTTTTGCAGCATGAATAGAAGACTTTGAAATTTCTGTGGCTAAGACCTTGTCAAAAACCTTAGCAAAGGGAATCGTAAAATTTCCTGCTCCACAGTAGAGCTCAAGTAGGTCTCCACTGAAGCCTTTAGTCTGTTTCAATGCCCATGTTACCATCTGCTCATTCACATACGCATTCGGCTGAGTAAAAGAGTTTTCTATCTGTTTAAAAAGATACTCTTGTCCATCAAATCTTAATTTTTCTGTTACATAATCTTGTCCAATAATCACTTTTTGTTTACGACTTCGACCAATAATATGAATATTTAACGCTTCACTTAATTTTTTTGCTTTTTCAGACCACTGTTCATCCAGTTTAATATGATAAATTAGGCTCACAACAATTTCACCCTCTTGCGTAGAAAGAAAATCAATATTAAAAAGTTTTTTATCCATATTATTGTCTTTAATATAGGACAATAATTTAGGCATCAAAACTTCTATCGCCTCATTCACCATAGGGCATTCATCTATATTCACCACACCTTTTTTATCTAAGGTATTCATCGCATAAGAGATATCATCTCCTGTGTGCCAGAGTTTAAATTCCGAACGCGCACGATAATGTGACTCTTTAGATCTAGCAATATCATAAGAACCCTCATATTGGGGAAAAAGACTTTTAACTATTGTTAGTTTTTGTTCTAACTGCTCTTCATACCCAAAGTCATACAGTTTACAAGAGCCACAGACACCAAAATATTTACAATTCACACACTATCCTACTTTACTTTTTTTGTAACTGCATCTGAAATATCAGTGCAACATTAGCATAATTTGTTTTCACTATTTAATACTCGCAATAAGGTTTCCAATTAATAAGTTCCATCCATCAACTAAAACAAAGACTAGAATCTTAAAGGGCAGAGATATCATTACAGGCGGAAGCATCATCATACCCATTGACATTAAAATAGAAGCCACTACCATATCAATAACCAAAAATGGCAAAAAGAGTAAAAATCCTATTTCAAATGCCGTTTTTAATTCTGAAATCATAAAAGCAGGAATGACAATAGACAGAGGAACATCTTCTATGGTCTTAGGGTTTTCGAGTTTTCTAATACGTAAGAAAAGAGCCAAATCTTTCTCTCTCGTATTTCTAATCATGAAGGTCTTAAACGGTTTAGTTGTCTCTTCAAAGGCGACCTCATAAGAAATCTTTTCAGCAACATAAGGTTTAATCCCATTATCATAAGCCTTTTGTCCAATGGGTTCCATCACAAAAAAAGTTAGAAATAGCGCCAAGGCAATAAGGATTTGCGTTGGTGGAATCTGTTGGGTTCCCATCGCCTGACGTAAAAATCCAAAAACTATAGCAAAACGTGTAAAGGTGGTCATCATTAATAAAATACTTGGTGCTAAAAAAAGAATAGTAAGCATTAAGATAACATTAATTGAACTCACTAAAGCCTGTGGAGTATCAGGAGCAGAAAGTGATAAGTTAACGGTGGGAACTTCTAAGACTTCAGCCATAAGGCTAACGCTTAGAAGCAGTATAAGTGTTAAGATTTTTTTCATTTATTAAGAGCTTTAGCCTTGTCTAGAACTGATTTTTGAAGTTCAGATTTTTTATCATTTTCTTTAGCATAAAAATATAATTCAACACGTCTATTTTTTTCTCGTCCTTTAAGTGTAGCATTACTCGCTTCTGGACGATACTGAGCAAAACCTGCGGCATGCATTCTATCGGGTTTAACCCCACCCAGCATCAACTCTTTTAACACCGCAATCGCACGTGCAGCAGAAAGTTCCCAATTATCGGTATAAGGGCTATTTTTACCCGGAACACTATTGTCGGTATGCCCACGAACACTCACTTCTAAATTATTAGGAAGTTCTTGAACTAATAAAGCGATACGTTTTAAAAACAAAAGAGCATCTTCATTATCTATTTTTGCCTGACCTGATTTAAAAAGTAAGTTTGCAGGCAGGCGTAAAACAAAACCTTGTTCTGCTTCACTTAAGGTCACCGCAGGTCCTTTTCCTTTTTCCATCATCTCATTCATCTCAGCAATGGCTTGTTTAATACGATTAACTTGTTCTGAACTCTCTTCACGACTCTCTATTGGAGTAGACTCTAAGATACGTTGCTTAGAGATTTCTGTTTTTGTTCCACCCTCAAGAACAGACATTGCCCCCGCAAGTGAACCAATCGCTTCAGAAATCTTTTTAGCATCCATACTTGACATCGAAAGCAGAAGCACAAAGAAACATAAAAGCAGAGACATTAAGTCTCCAAAGGCAGCTAACCATGCCGGAAGACATTTCTCACAATCACAAGGTTTTGCTTTTTTACCCATCTGTTCTACTCAAACTGACTAACGCGGTCGCCCGGTGAAAGAAATGATAAGAGTTTGGCTTCAAGTGTACGAGGATTATCTCCTGCTTGAATTGACATAATCCCTTCTAAAACAACCTCTTTAACCAGGTTCTCTTCATCATTACGAATTAAAAGAATATTTGCAATCGGCGCTCCAAAAATATTACCAATCATCGCACCATACATCGTCGTTAGTAAGGCAACCGCCATTGAAGGACCAATGGCTGAAGGATCTGCCATATTAAGAAGCATCGCAACCAGACCAATAAGCGTACCAATCATACCCATCGCTCCAGCAAATCCAGCCCATTGATCAAAAATAGCTGCATTTCCCTTATGACGTGTACTGGTTTGGTCCATCTCAATCTCTAAAAGGTCTCGAATGGTATCCGGTTCATTTCCATCTACTGCCATAGAAAGCCCCTGCTTTAAAAAAGCATTTGTTTCTGTGTTTGCCGCAGCTTCAAGTGAAAGAATTCCATCACGACGTGCCTGCGTTGCATACTCTACAAGTTTTTTAATAAGTTCAGGAAGGTCTTCTTGAGGAGGTTTAATAGCAATCATAAAGATCTTTACAAAGTTCTTCATCTGCTCCATTTTGAAACCCACCATAAGTGAGCCTAAAGAACCACCAATAACAATTAATACTGAAGGAATATCGATATAAGCACCGATACCAACACCCATCGCCATTGCACCAAACAAAAGTGCAAGAATTAAAACAAGTCCTATGACCGTCGCTAAATCCATTTATTCCCCATAAATTATTGTTTAAGTGATATATTATTACTTAATTTTTAAAAAAGAAGCTTAAAATCAAGCCTCAACATTCATAAGTCACATCAAAATGTGAAATTTCTAAGTATATCATCGGTAAATATAAAAAAATAATTACAAAACTAATACAATATTTTTTTACTTTGTAAAAACCAACACAGTTTAGTTTTCTAAAGAAACTTTTTTACTTTGTAAAAACCAACACAGTTTAGTTTT
>JAJRQV010000102.1 GCA_024280035.1 Campylobacterales bacterium | reverse complement strand
TGAAGTTTAAGGTCATCTTTTAAGATAGCATCTGCAGGAGAGACAGAATTTTTATCTTCAATAAAATCACCAAAACGTCCATCTTCTTCATTTCCAATAGGTGCTTCAAGAGAGATAGGTTCTTTTGTAATTTTAATTACATTTTTAACCTTCTCAACTGTTAAACCAACTTCTTTTGCAATGGTATCAACATCTGGCTCTTTTCCCTCTTCTTGAAGGTGTTTACGCATGATTTTATTAATTCTATTAATCGTTTCAATCATATGAATTGGAATACGAATCGTTATTGCCTGATCGGCAATGGCACGTGAAATTGCTTGACGAATCCACCATGTTGCATACGTTGAAAACTTGTAACCTTTTTTGTATTCAAACTTATCAACGGCTTTCATCAGACCAATGTTTCCTTCTTGAATAAGATCAAGGAAAGGAAGCCCACGGTTGGTATAACGTTTTGCAATAGAAACAACAAGACGAAGATTTGATTTTGCCATACGTGTTTTACCAATTTCAGATATCTCTTTACCCCGTTTAATCTGCTCTAAAATATCCATTAGTTTTTCAGGTTCCATATCGAAGCTGTCTTTTGAAGCCTCTTTGGTCTGAATAAGTTTTTTGATTTCCATATAAGTACTGACCATAGTTGCTTCAGGAACTCTTCCAATAACATCATTTTTAGTAAGGTTAATAATCTCTTCTAATAAAAGAAGGTGATTTGTACGTAAGGTTTCATTAAATAGTGGAAGTTTGTATTCTAAACGTTTAAGCTCTTTATCAAAACCATCATCAGAATGAAGTGCAGTTTCCATAGACTTAACCAGTTCATTAATCAGTTTAGATGTTGGTCCAAGGTCAAGAAGTTTCTCTTTAACGATTTTCTTTTTAAATGAAGCCGTTAAAAAGTGCGCTACATGTTCTGCATCTTCTTTATCTTGTGGAAACTCTTTTTCTGTTGCCTTTAACCACTCTTTTTTCGCTTTTTCTAAGGCTTTAAAGCTGGTCATTACTTTTTCAACACGTTTTTTATCTTTAGCAGTGAGTTTTACTTCTGCTTCTTCTTTTGTGTCCTAAACAACTTCAACGCCTTCTTCTGCCTCTTTTTCACCCTCTTCTTCAAAATTTTTGAAAAGCTCTTTTACGCGACGTTCTCTATTAATAAGAGGGTCTTTGTAATCTAAGATGAAGTCAACAAGATAAGGAACAGAACAGATGGCATCAAGAATAATGTTCTCTCCGCTTTCAATACGTTTTGAGATAGAGATCTCTTCTTCTTTAGTAAGTAGAGGAATTTGACCCATCTCACGTAAGTACATACGTACAGGAGAGTCAGAACGTGACCACTCGAGGAGTTCACGCTCTTTTGTAATATCAAAATCTTCACTGTCTGAATCTTCAAGCATCTTTTTCTGTGCAGCACGACGTGCATCAGACTCTTGCTTATTAAGAACTTTTGCATGTTCTGAAGAGGTGAATAGACATTTTTTATATTTTTGTGAATGTTTGATAATATTTTTTACTTGAGCAGCAGTAGGTGCTTTCTCAAAAAGTTCAACGATCTCTTCATAAGTGATACAAGTATCTTCTGAATGGTTTGAAAATATTTCTTCTAGATTTTTGTTTAGCTCTTTTGCAGACAAAGAAGGGCTCCTTGGAGGTTATTAATGTTAATTTAAGGGTGGATTATACCCAAACATTTATTAATTTAAACCATATCGTCTTTTCTAAGCTTTATTTTAGGGAATTTAAAGAGTTTTTGTAATTCTTTATTCAAATCTAAAAATATTAAAATAAAAGATGGAACGCACTTTGCTACTGCTAAATAATGTTAATAAGACTTAGCTTTTCTCAAAAATCTGTTTTTGAGGTATTAGGGAGCTTACAGGGTTTATGAAACCTATCTATAGAAGATATTATATAAAATGAGTAACACAAATCAAAGGAGCACAGATGCAAAATGGATTTTATTCTGCTGCAGGCGGGATGGTAACACAGTTTTCACGACTGGACAATATTACTAATAATCTTGCCAATTTAAACACAAACGGTTATAAGCGCCAAGACTTAGTTATAGGGGACTTTCTTCGTATTTATCAAGACAAAAGAGATGAACTTCCCTTAGATAACCAAACAAAAGAGGCAGCAAAATACACACACCGAAGTGTGGCAAGAGTACCTCAGGTGATTGAGTCGTATAAGGATATGAGTGTGGGTGCTTTTCAACGTACGGATAATACCTTTGATGTTGCTCTGCAAGAAGAAAATCTCTTTTTTGCAGTATTAACACCTAATGGCATTAAATTAACACGCGATGGTGCTTTTAGTTTAGATGATACAGGAACCCTTGTTACTAAAGAAGGAAATAAGGTTCTTTCACAAGATTATGCAAACACAGGAAACTTTATCCAATTTAGTAGTGATGCGGTAAATATTGAATTAGACAAAAATGGACAATTTTCTTATCTGGTTACAGGAAATGAGAAGTTTAACCCAGCTGAGAGTCTGCTCTTAGTTGAACCTGAGAACCTTTCTAAGTTAAAACCAATGGGGAATAACTTATTCGAGGTTGATGCAGCAGACTCTTTAAACCCCGTAAAAGAGTCAGGCTCTGTGTCTCAGGGTTTTTTAGAAAAAAGCAATGTTAATGCAATTAAATCTATGGTGGGCATGATAGAAACTCAAAGATTGGTTGGAATGTACCAAAAGGTAATGGATACGCAGATGAATGAAATGAATAAAGAAGCAATTGATAAAATTGCAAATGCAAGGGCTTAATTATGATGAGATCACTTTATACAGCATCAACAGGGATGCTGGCACAACAACTTCAAATTGACAATACATCAAATAATATTGCCAATGTAAATACTATTGGTTTTAAGACTTCACGTGCAGAATTTTCTGATTTAATGTACCAAACCTTAGAATATGCGGGTACAGGAACTTCTCAAATTACAAAATCTCCTACGGGTATTGAAGTGGGTCTTGGGGTACGTCCTACGGCAATGACAAAGATTTTTACAGAAGGGAACTTAAAACAGACCTCGAATAATTTAGATGTTGCTATTACTGGAAAAGGTTTTTTTAAAATCGAGCTTCCTGATGGAACAGAGTCTTATAGTAGAGCAGGGGCTTTTAAACTTGATGAAAATGGAACAATTGTGAACTCAGATGGTTATAAACTAATTCCTGAGATAGTTGTTCCTGATGATGCAACGGATATTACTATAGGTACTGATGGTACAGTCACTGTTATTCAACCCGGGCAGACACAAGGTACGCAGATTGGTCAGATTACAACCATAAACTTTATTAATCCTGCGGGTCTACACTCTATGGGAGACACGCTGTATCTTGAAACAGAAGCCTAAGGTGTTCCTATTGAAGATACTCCAGGTCTGAATGGTCTGGGTGTTTTAAGACAAGGTTTTTTAGAACTGTCAAACGTTCAACTTGTGGTTGAACTCACAGAGCTTATTACGGGGCAAAGAGCCTATGAAGCTGACTCAAAAGCCATTACAACCTCAGATGAAATGTTACAAACCGTGGTAAACCTTAAGCGTTAATAGAGAGCCTTTCTGGGCTACTATTAATTAATATAAAACTCCTAATCTTCTTTTTTAAACTCTTTTAAAACTCTAATTGGCTAAAATCACGAAAATTTATATAGAGAACTTCTTATTAGAGGTTTCTCTTATGCAGGATTATTAATGCAAACTATCGAAGGTAAAGTCTGGAATTTTGGTAAAGATATAGACACAGATCTTATCATTGCCGCTAGATATTTAAATACTTCAGTTCCTGAAGAGCTGGCGAAGCATGTTATGGAAGATGCTGATCCCGAATTCGTTTCTAAAATGAGTGCAGGTGACATTATTGTTGCGGGTGATAACTTTGGTTGTGGTTCTTCTCGTGAACATGCACCAATTGCACTTAAAGCAGCAGGTGTTGCCGCTATTATCGCACCAACCTTTGCACGTATCTTTTATAGAAATGCTTTTAATATCGGGCTTCCAATTTTTGAACTTCCTGAAAGTGCAGAGATTAAAGAGGGAGACGAGGTTAAGATAGATATGGATGCAGGTACAGTAACAAACCTAACAAAGAATAAAACCTATAAATTTACAGCTATTCCTCCTTTTATGCAAGAGTTAATTGCAGCAGGTGGGCTGATGAATTTTGCAAAAAATGAAGTAAAAGGTAAATAATGGCAATATATAAAATTGCACTCATCAAGGGTGATGGAATCGGTCCTGAAATCATTGATGAAGCGGTAAAAGTACTTGATGCAGTAGCCTCATGTTCAGATTTTGAAATTCAGTACAGTGAAGCGCTTATGGGCGGTATTGCTTATGATGTTCATGGAGATCCTCTTCCTCAAGAAACAATTACGACAGCAATGGAGAGCGACGCCGTTCTTTTTGGTGCTATTGGTGGTGAAAAATGGGATGATCTTCCTCGTGAAAAACGTCCTGAATCAGGGCTTTTACGTTTTAGAAAAGAGCTAGGTGTTTTTGCTAATTTACGTCCTGCTATGGTCTTTGATGAGTTAATTAATGCTTCTTCATTAAAACCTGAAATTATTAAGGGCGTTGACCTTATGGTTATTCGTGAGCTTATTGGTGGAATCTATTTTGGTGAGCCTAAGGGTCGTGATGAAAACAAGGGTTGGAACACTATGGTTTATACCCGCTCTGAAATCAATCGTATTGCCCATGTTGCTTTTAAGTCGGCAATGGAACGTGATAAACGTGTATGTTCAATTGATAAGGCAAATGTTCTTGACGTTTCTCAACTCTGGAGAGAAGAGGTTGAAGAGGTTGCTAAAGAGTACCCTGAAGTTCAACTCACGCATATGTATGTAGATAATGCAGCTATGCAACTTATTCGTGACCCAAAACAGTTTGATGTTATGCTAACAGGCAATATTTTTGGAGATATTCTTTCAGATGAGGCTTCTATGCTTTCGGGCTCAATTGGTCTTTTACCTTCAGCTTCAGTGGGAAATAAGGTAGGTATATATGAACCAATTCATGGTTCTGCACCAGATATTGCAGGTCAAGGTATTGCTAACCCAATTGCTACGATTTCAAGTGCATCAATGATGTTACGTTATGCGCTTAACGAAGTGGAAGCGGCAGACAAGATTGACTGTGCAATTGCACAGGCTCTTAAAGAGGGCTACCGAACTAAAGACATTAGTATGTTTGATGCTAAAGAGGTGTGTTCAACTTCTGAAATGGGTTCAATTATTGCTAATTATACGGCAAAATGCAAACATTAACCCTTGCCAATATTTATGAACTCCAAGGGCTTAAAGAAGATGCCTTGGAAATTTATCAAGAGATCTTAAAAAAAGATCCTAATAATGCAGATGCTAAGATTGCAATTCGTCGTCTTAGTGGTATGCGAAAAAAATTCTTAGGCTGTAATGAACAGATGAAAGAGTTTTTTATTACTATGGAAGACCCCATAGAGTTTAATGAATTTGAAAGGTGGCTACTTAAATTATGGAATTAAAAGATGTAATTCTTTCTACGCTTGAAGAGCTAGAACAGACCAAAATAGAGAATCCAAAACAGAGTTCTCTTTTAAAAACCCAAAAAGTAGACTCAGCACCTAAACAAGATGTACAATCAGATTCATTAAGTTCTAATGAAGCGCTGTTTTTAAATAATATGAGAGAGCGTATTCATGTTCTGTTTGAAGGTTTTCAATCACCTAATAATAGTAATATAGAAGCAAAGGTAGATTTAACACTGAACTTTCTTGAATACCTTCTTGGAACTATAGAAACACGTTTAAATGAGATTAAAAAATGAAGCAATACAGAGTATTAATAGACTGTGGTGATAAAAAAGGCTTGGTTTATAAAGTCTCTAAACTTTTTTTTGATTTAGAGTTAAACATTCTTTCTAATCATGAATTTGTTGATGCAGATAATAATAGATTTTTTATGCGTACTGTAATTGAAGGTGATATTGAAGCATCAAAACTAAGTTCTACATTAAACAGTGAACTTGACCCTGATGTTAATATTCAAATTGTTTTGCCTGTGAAGAAAAATATTGTTCTTATGGTAACAAAAGAGTCTCACTGTTTAGGTGATATTCTTATTCGTTATGAAGCAGGGGAACTGGATGCAAATATTATTGCAGTTGTTTCTAATTATGATCTTCTTAAACCCTTGGTTCAAAAGTTTAATATTCCGTATTTTACCGTTTCACATAATGATTTAAGCAGAGAAGAGCATGAGGCTAAAGTCTTAGACTGTCTTTCTCAGTTTAAAGATATAGATTATATTGTTTTAGCAAAATATATGCGTATCTTAACGCCTTCTTTTGTTGAAGCTTACCGTACAAAACTTATTAATATCCATCACTCGTTTTTACCCTCTTTTATTGGTGCCAATCCTTATAAACAAGCCCATGAACGAGGCGTTAAAATTATTGGAGCAACCGCACACTTTGTAACCAATGATTTAGATGAAGGACCTATTATTTCTCAAGATGTTATTAATGTTCAACATGACCACTCATGGAAAGATATGCAACGTGCTGGTCGAGATGTTGAAAAAATTACACTCTCACGTGCTTTAAAACTTGCTCTTGAAGATAGAATCTTCATTGAAGGCAATAAAACGATTATTTTCTGATGCTAAATTTAGTACTGGTTAATCCACAAATCCCTAACAACACAGGTTCTATAGGCCGTCTTTGTGTTAACGCGGGTACACGCTTACATCTTATCAAACCCTTAGGTTTTGATATTGATGAAAAAGCAGTACGTCGTGCAGGTTTAGACTATTGGCATAAGCTTGATTTACATGTATGGGAAAACTTAGAAGAGTTTTTTGAAAACAACCCTAAGGCTAAAGAAGGTTTTTTTGCTACCACGAAGACAGATAAACCTTATTTTGAAGTTGACTATAAAAAAGACTCTTTTATATTCTTTGGAAGTGAGACCAAGGGTATTCCTGAAGAGGTTCTTAATGCTTATCCTCAGCAGTGCATTACTATCCCTATGACAACAGAGGGCAGAAGCCTAAACCTTGCCATAAGTACAGGTATTATTTTATATGAAGCCATTAAACAAAATTATACAAGTTTTCAGGAGATGATGTGAAAGAAGTTTTAGATGTTCTTATACCCTTAGCCTTTGTGGTTTTTATGGTTTTTATATTTGGTGGTTATCACGCAAGTAAACGCAAGCAAGAAGAAGAGAAAAAAAATAGTGAGTCTAGTAAAGACTAAAGAATCTTGTCTGCTAACTCTTCTAATGAACGCTCAAATCTTGAGAACATTGTTTCTGCTTTTTTAATAATCTTTGCCATTTTGTCATCCTTAAGTTGTTTTCTTAACACCATTCTAATAAATTATGACATTATAAGTAAAAAGTATTGCAAATTGTCATACAATCTAGTAAGATATATATATAACAGTAATATTAGATATATTAAATGGCATTTAAATATAAATGCCTTATAAGGAGTCTATAATGATAAAAGAGTTTAATGACATTGTTGACCAGATAAAATATATTGTCAGCGAGGACTTTCCTGGAAAGAAAATTTTTGACAAAGATATTGCCGGTCTTTTGGATATCTCACAAATGAATTTTGCAACGATGAAAAAGCGTAATAAAATTCCTTATGAAGAGTTATTAGAATTTTGTGCACGACGTTCTATTGCTATTAATTGGCTGCTTTTTGGACAATCTCCTGAAAGTTTAATCGAATCAACAAACCGTTTTTATATGGTACGTTATTTCTCAGATATTCAAGCCTCCGCAGGTGGTGTGGGTAATATTGAAGATGAAGAATCCATCGAATTAATGCTAGAGGACAGTTTTGTTACTGCATTAGGTGGAGAGAGAGAACTTAAAAATATAGAAGCCTTAAATGTTTCAGGAGACTCAATGGAACCTACTTTTTCTTATGGGGATATGATTTTCATTAATAGAAGTAAGGTAGATATTGGTCGAGGTGGGGTGTTTACCATAAATAGTGAAGCGGGTCTGTTTATTAAAAGATTACAAAAGCGTATTGACGGTAAAATCGATGTTATCTCTGATAATAAAGAGTATGATAAACAGACACTTGAACCTCATGAGCTTACTGTAATAGGTAGAGTTGTGGGCAGATTTGGTGCTGTTGACTAAAGGAATATAATGAATAAATGCTCTCTTGTTTTACTGAGTTTATCTCTTTTATTGTGGAGTGGCTGTTCGCAGTCTCCTATAAAAAAGCCTCAAGAGCTTAAAAACAAGAAGGTAGTTGACTTAGAATTTTTCCCTCAGTTTACACAAGCTTATGTAGATAACATTCATGAGCATAATCAGATTCTTAAAAGTCAAGAAGGATATGATAAAAAGTATTTTGAGCCGTGGAGTTATACCAAAGTTCCATTTGAGCTGAGATCAATAATGTGGCCTTTTCGTAGTTATACAGCAGATAAGAGTTATGGTGAAAATCTAAAAAAACTTCCACAATCATGGTTTGATAATATGCTAGAAAAGTCTAACTTTAAGGCATATGGTTCACTTAATAAAAAAGCAATGACCCTTCACTACACACATGTTAGAAACTTTCCAACCCATAAACCTGTTCTTAAAGACCCTAGTATTGCAGGGGAGGGTTATCCTTTTGATTACATGCAAAACTCAGGGGTACATGCAAATGAACCTCTTTTTGTTTCACATTTAAGCCTAGACGGAGAGTGGGCATATATTTTTACCTCTTACATTACGGGGTGGGTACGTCTTAGAGATATTGTTTATATTTCTGAATCAATATCAAAAAAGTACATGAAAGCAAGATTCTTATCTATTTCAGATGAGCAGTACCCTATTAAAGACCTTTATGGAAGTTTTGTTTTTAAAAGTAGAATAGGAATGCGATTACCTCTTGTTTCCATAGAAAAAGAGTATTTTGTTGCACTCAGCCTTACAGAAAGAAAAAACCATACACCCAGTTATACAAAGGTACGTATTCCTTTTCAAGTGGCTCAAGAAGGAGTTATGCGCTTAACTCCAAATAATCTTATACATATTAGTGACATAATGCTAATGAGTAAATATGGTTGGGGTGGATTATATGAGGAGAGAGATTGTTCGTCAATGCTTCGTGACTTATATGCTCCTTTTGGTATATGGCTTCCGCGTAATTCATCTCAGCAAGCAAAGGTTGGAAAAGTCATCTCTTTTGAAGGGCTTAATCTTGAGCAAAAAAGAGAAAAAATTAAAAAAGAGGGTGTTGCCTTTGAAACCCTACTGTACAAAAAAGGGCATATTCTTCTTTATTTAGGTCTGTATAAAGGTAAAATTGCTGTTTTACATAATGCCTGGGGTATTCGAACCTTAGACAATGGAAAAGAGGGTAGAAAAATACTAGGTAAAACAATTATCTCTTCCTTAGAGTTGGGAAAAGAGTTAAAATATTATGATGAAGATAGTGGGCTTTTAGCAAAAATGAAAAGTATGAATATTATTACACAAGAGGTAGAAAGTACTTTTAAATAAATCTTTATTTAAGTAAAAATATCTAAGAGTGAACCCAACATCTCATCTTGCGTACGAATAGCTACCCCTTGAACCTCATGCCCATTTTGAATAATGACTTGATCAGTTAACTCTTTTGTTAAATCGGTTTGGCTTAAAGATGAACCATTATCATCTGCTTTAGAGAAGTTAGCCTGCACACTACCACCTGAGTCACTAAGCTTTGTTTGCGTTGGAACAAAACCATCTGTATTAACATTAGCAATATTGTTTGCATTTGCGTTTGCAAAGTCTTGGTGAGCAATTAATGAAGATACATTTTCTGAAAAATTTACCATTAGAAAACCTTTATGAGTCTATGATAACAAAGAAGAGCTAAAAAAAGCTTAATAAAAAGAAGTTAAATTGTCTTTATTATTTATACTCGAAGTTTTAATCTTCGAGCATAAGGATTTAGTGCAGGTCTGCGTTTAGTTTGATTTCACGTGTGCTACGACGAACAGACATCTTTCCTGTAATTGAATCTTGACGGAAATGAAGACCATTTAAAGCAGCTAGGTCTTTACCTTTAAAGATATCTCCTGAGAGGTTAGCACCTGGATTAGCATCATTGATTTTACTTAATTCATTAGCATCAATTGAAAGTTTTGTACCTTCTAAAATTGAAAGACCTGCATCAATAATACAAGCATCACCAAGAGGAATACCACAGGTAGAGTTAGCTCCTAAAAGTGTGTTTTCTCCAATAGAGATGGGATTACCATCTGTTCCACTAAGAACACCAAGAATACTTGCACCCCCACCAACATCAGAACCTGCCCCAACAATTGCAGAGCTAGAGATACGACCTTCAACCATTACAGAACCCGTAGTTCCTGCATTAAAGTTGATGTATGAAGCCCCTGGCATAACAGTTGTTCCGGCATGGAGTTGCGCACCAAAACGTACTTTTGCAGTTTCAAGAATACGTGTATTATCAGCAGGAATAATATGCTGTAAGAAACGTGGAAATTTATCTACAAAATCAATATCTGGATATTCATTACGTAGTTTAAGTTCAATTTCATTTATACGAAGATAATCTAAGTCAATAGGTGTGTTTCCTTGCCATGCAACATTTGGAAGAGTACCAAATGCACCGTTAAGGTTAACTGTTCTGAGTTCCGCCTTCGCTTGAGAAAGCGCATAAAGTTTTAGATAGGTTGCTTCTACGCTTACGCATGCCGCATCCTCAAATAAAAACACAACACGGAACTCACCCTCTCTCATGCCTTCATCTGAAAGCAGTTGAAAAAGCTGGATGATAACTTGAACATTTTTATGTGCATCACCATAAGCTTCTGGAAGATAAGGATTAAAGGTGTTTATACACGCTTTAACAAATTTAAAGTCAATCTTGCACGAAACTTCACTTTTGCTAGAATCAACTTCAATACCAGAAGCTTTTAATGCTGCAATAAAAACAGCCGCAGAACCAAAATTTTCATTCCAGTTTATTAATGGGTAGCTTGCTTGAAGTACTTTATCATTATCTAATTGGCTAACGTCAACACGACAAATACCAAAGGCAACAGGGTCTTTGTAGCCCTGTGTAGACTTAACTTCTTCAACAAATGTTTTAAACTCTTCAGTTGTATTAATCATAATTACTCACTTTATAGGTATCTGTAAAAGACCCTAATTAATTTTTCAAAATAATACCATAATGCTCTTAAACTTAAAGCAATCCTTTAATAAACTGCAGAAGAAAGAGTTTACAATTAGCCTAAAGTCTAACTTGATATACTTAAGAAAAAATAGGCTATTTATGCAAGAGTGGTTAGAACTTTTAAAAGATAATAACTTTATAGGTATTAAAAAACACATTAAAACAGATGCAAATCTTGAAGAGTGCGATGACCATGGTGAATCTGTTTTAGCCAGTGCTATTAAACTAAAATGTGATGAAGATATAATCAATTTACTTATTGAAAATGGTGCTGATGTTCATGCTTTTGATGATGAAGGTGTCTCAATTTTAGATTTTGCTATTAATGGTAGTAATGAAGAACTCGTAAGACGTCTGTATGATGAGGGAGTTGATATTAATAAAACATCTCGTAAAAGTGGTTTTACTGCTTTGATGGCAGCGGTTTGTTATAATGAATACGGTATTACAAGGTTTTTAATTGATAAAAAGGTTGATTTGCACGCCCGTGATAGTAGCGGGTTTACAGCATTTACCTTTGCTAAAAAAATGCGTAAACAAAAGATGATGAATATTCTTATAGAAAATGGCGCTTCAGAATAATAAAACCTATAATTACTATTAAAAGAGCAGGATAATTCACTCTCCCTTGCTCCAGTATTTATCTCTTTAAAACATCATAATTATTAATAAAATACAAATTCGCAAAAATACTTTATAGTTTAGAAAAAACTTCCTTGATTCTCATTTTCTAATGGTCTGCGCTTTTCTTTGGCTAACCAGTCTTGTAATAATTGGTCTACAACCTTACTTAAACTCATTTTATATCTAAGTCGTGCATACTTCATTGAGTCATCCCATACCTGCCTGTCTATTATAAGCGAGCGTGTCACTTCATCTTTAGGTTTCATAATACTTATCCTTACTATATAATAAACTATATAGTAATAAAGTCAAGCTTATCTTATTATTAAAAATAAGGGATATAGGTATAGATACAGAAAAAAACATCAATAAAAATATCACATTATTATCATATTTGTTCCCAAGTGCTCATCAATCTTAATTTTTTTGTTAGTATGTTAGATAGTATAGTTTTTATATGTTATTCTATAAATATAAACAAGAGTTAAGAGGCGGTTAAATTTAGTGGGATTAATGTAGTAAATATAATCAAACTATCTAACAAAGAGTGAAGGACATTACTAATTCTTGTTATGAATGTATTGCGAAGTTATGCTTATTTAAAAATAGAATAAGATATGAGGTGATAAATGATTGAGAATTTCTTAATATATACTATTAGTGTAGCAATAGGTCTGTTTTTACTCTATTTCTTAGGCGTAGCACTTGCTCCTTATGCCCCAAGTAAAATCAAAAATGAACACTTTGAATGTGGGCTTCCTGCCTCTGCTTCTAATCCAAAAAAAGCAAACTTTGGTTTTTTTATTTATGCAATTATGTTTATTATAGCCGATATGACAGCTCTTTTTGTAAGTCTATTTGTTTTTGCAAAAGATAAGCATACCCTTCTGGTTGCAAGTGTTTTTCTACTGATTATGGCTCTGGCTATATTTTTGGCAATGAGAGAGCTAGAAAAAGGAGTCGTAGATGCTAAAAATTCTTGATTTTTTTGATTATGTAAAAAGTGAATCATTATGGATGGCACACTTTTGTACAGGCTGTTGTTCCTTAGAAATGGCAGCGGCTATGGGGCCTCGTTATGACTGGGAACGTTATGGTTATTTACCAACACCAACACCGCGTCAAGCAGATGTATTGATAATAACAGGGCTTGTCAGTAAAAAGATATTACCTGCTCTTTTAAGAACCTATGCGCAGATGCCATAACCTAAGTATGTGGTAGCTCTTGGGGCATGCTCTTTTGATGGTGGTCCTTATAACGACTCACTTTCTGTGATAAAAAACCCTACTGAAATCCTTCCTGCAGATGTATTTATCGCGGGTTGTCCCCCTAAACCTGAAGCTATTATTGAGGGGCTTGAAGAGGTTAAGCGTAAAATAAAAGCAGGAATTCCTAGTGCCGCGAGTCAAGGTGGCCTTTGGAAAGAGATGGAGTTTTAAAGATGGATGATATAAAAAAACTCCTCTCTTTATTTAACTGCCAATACCTAGAAAACTATAAAATAAATTGGTTAAAAGTAAAGCTCAACTCAAAAGATGATTTGCTTCATGTGGCACAGGCCTTAAAAAAGGTAGGCTTACGCTCTCTTTCAACAGTTTCTCCTACAGATTTCCTTGAAGAAAACATTATGGAGATAAACTATTTTTTTGAGGACTTAGATACAAAACATAATGTATGGCTTAAGGTTGATCTGCCTCGCGAAATACCTTTATGTAAGGTTGAGTCACTCACGCCACTTTTTGCAAGTGCTTCTTGGCATGAAAGAGAAGCTTACTCAATGTTTGGCGTAGAGTTTTTACATCATCCAGACTTACGAGACATTATTAAAAGTGAAGATTTTAAGGGTATTTATCCATTTAGAGTAGACTTTGACTGGGAAAAACATGAAAAAAATCAGGTGCATAATGTTCAAATGATTGTTGATGCCTTTAAAAAAGAGCAGGAAGAGAATGAAGTTGATTCAGATACAGACTCTTCTGAGACTATACTCAACTGGGGACCAACACACCCTGCAAGTGGACCCATCCGTTTACGAGTTCATTGTGATGGTGAAGATATTATTAGCATTGATCCTGATATCGGGTATGTCTGGCGAGCCCTAGAGCATCTGGTTACAAAAAAAGACTTTGTTGGGGCTATTGTTGCGGTTGAGAGACTCTGTTTTATGGATAATATTAACTCCATGACAGGGTATGCTATGGCAGTTGAGGAGATAGCTCAAATAGAGATAACTCCTTTTGCTTCTTGGATGAGGGTGCTTCTTGGTGAGGTGGCGCGTATCTCTTCACATTTTATGGGTTTAGGGCAGTTTTTTAATAATATGGGACTGCATACTTTAGCGATGTGGAACATGGATACACGTGAATTTTTCTTAGATTTTTTAGAGTCTTATTCTGGTGCTAGAATTGCTACAGCTGCCATTGAGCCTGGTGGTGTGCGTTATGGTCTTGACATGATTATGTTTGAGGAACTGCAAAAAGCACTTGAAAAGTTTGATGATACTATTGGTGAGGTTGAAGCAATTTTTGTTAAAAACCCAACAATGAAGATGAGAGCCCATAATGTAGGGATATTATCTGCTGATGAAATTCATGAGTATGGTTTAAGTGGTATTGTGGCGCGAGCATCGGGGGTTAAAACAGATATACGAATTGATGAACCTTATGCCGCATATAAAGAGTTAGATTTAGACTATATTACCCAAGAAAACGGAAGTGCACAAGATAGGTTTATAATGCTCTTTCGAGATATAAAACAATCTGTAGAGATTATAAAAAAAGCAAAACTTCATATAGAAAAGGCAGTAGCTTCTGGGGAGATGAATCCTACCAAAGATCATATGGTGAAAGTGCCTAAAAAACTACCAAAAGGGGAGGCAATTAGCCGTGTTGAATGGGCAAGAGGTGAGGTGCTTATGCATCTGGTTACCCAAGAAAAATCGAGATCTGCATACCGCTTAAAAATGCGAGCTCCCAGTTTTAACCATACAATGATGCTTAATCACCTTTTACAGGGGCAAACACTTGCAGATATTCCCTTAATATTTGGAAGTTTGTATATTTGTCAGGGGGATTTAGACAGATGAGTAATTTGCTTTTTAGTGCCTTTATTTTTCCTGGTCTGCTTTATGTTTTAGTCTGGACAGTAGGGCTTTTTTGGTTTTTTAGAAAGTTTATGGCTGCCTTACATAAACGTATTGGTCCCAGTTTTAACGGAAAAGGCGGGAGCTACCAGACTCTTTTTGATCTTTCAAAGCTTTTAACAAAAGAGAGTATTACACCAGAGGGTGTTAATCCCTATCTTTTCTCTATTATGCCGATACTTGCCGTCTTAGTCGCGATGCTTCCAGCAGCGTTTATACCATGGATGCAAGGGCAGGTTGTTATTAATAGTAATTACGGGTTATTAGCACTTGTTGTTCTTATTGGTATTGAGCCTTTTTTACTTTTTTTAACTGGTTTTGGTTCAAATAATAAGTACTCTTTTTTAGGGGGTATTCGGATCTTAACCCAATCAATTTCTATGGAGACTTCTTTTATTCTTTCAGCCTTATCTCCTGCTATTTTATTTGGAAGCTTAAATCTGACCTTTATAGTAGAATCAAGTTCATGGTTTAGTTTTTGTATCCTTCTTCCTGGATTTATACTTTATTTTATTGCCCTTTTGGGGCTTTTAGAACAAGCTCCATTTAATACTCCTGATGCGGAGCAAGAGATAGTTTATGGTTTTTATACAGAATACAGTGGAACCAACTATTTTTTTCTTCAACTGGCAATGTTTGCAGAGTTTATGGCTGTTTTTGCAGGAGCAGTGACGCTCTTTTTAGGTGCTTATAAAGGCATCTTTTTTGAGAGTTATTTTTTCTTTTTTATGAAGATGATGGGTATTGCTATTATTATGATGACCATACGTGCGGCAACACCACGTATCACCTTAACTCAGATGCTAGTTTTTTCATGGAAATATATGATACCCCTTACGCTTATAAATAGTGCATGGCTCTTTATTGCAAAATCACTTTGGTTTATGGGAGCATAAATGATAGTTGTAGATATCTTAAAAAGAACACTTAGAGTAGCTAAAGCACTTATCACAAAAAGCCCAGCAACAAAAGATGTACGCTTTGAGTCTATGCACCATCCCTCACGTTATCGGGGAGAACATAAGATAGACTATGAGACCTGTATAGGATGTGATTCTTGTAATAAAATCTGTCCAACGCATGCTATTAAGATGAAACATCTTCCTTTTAAGAAACAAAATATTGTACCTGAAGTCAACCTCTCTGTTTGTATATTTTGCGGTCTGTGTGAGGATGTTTGCCCAACAAAACCTGAAAAATCTATTGTTTTAAGTGGTGGTCGTTATGATATGCTTAGCGGGGGTTGGCATGAGGATCAAAATAGTTTCTGGGTAAATGTTGATATTCCTCAAGAGTATATTGATTCACGTTTACAAGAAGAAGAGGCAGCACGTGTTAAAAAAGAACTTGCTGCAAAGAAAAAAGAAGCTGAGGCAAAGCTAAAGACTAAAGAAGGTGAAACGAGTACAGAAATAAGTGGTTTACCTGATTTTAATAAAGGAGTGATGGAATGAATATAATCTTACTCTCTTTAGCCCTTCTTTTAGCAATCAGTTCTTTGTTAATAAAAAAGAGTGTTCCTGCCATGATAAGTTTTGTACTGATGATGTTTGTTTTGGGCCTGTATTACATCAACCTTGATGCAAAACTTCTTGGTCTTTTTCAGATATTTATTTACACAGGTGGGATTATGGTATTAATGCTTTTTGGTGTGACCATTATTGGTTTAGAATTTCCACATTATAAGAAAAAACCACTTAATGCGGTAGCTGCCTTTGCTTTTTTTGTACTTATTACAACACTTTTTTTGCGAGGAGCAGATAAACTTCAACACATAACTACAACAAATCTTCAAGAGAGCACTCTTTTTAGTGCAAGTTATAGTGATTATGTCATTATATTTGCACTTATTGCCTCTTCTATTTTGTATACAACAGTGAAAATGA
Source organism: Campylobacterales bacterium (assembly GCA_024280035.1). Lineage (GTDB taxonomy): Bacteria > Campylobacterota > Campylobacteria > Campylobacterales > Sulfurimonadaceae. The sequence goes on along the minus strand of JAJRQV010000102.1, from coordinate 10,948 downwards.
GTGCCGTACTTAAGAGAAAAAATAGGGTGAAAAAGTAATGCTTGAACATATTTTACATATGCAGTGGGTTGAGCTTGTTTTTGTAGTCATTGCTGGTTTTTTGATAGGTCTAGAGATAAAAGCACATGATATAAATAAGAACCTTACCAAAGAGATAGGAAGCGTAAGAACCTTTACTTTTATTGCACTAATAGGTTATGTGTTTGTAAAACTAAATCTTTATCTTTATATTGTTGTTTATATGGCTATTATGTTGCATTTAGCACTCTTTTATTTTTATAAACTCAAAAACTCAAACAGTGGAATTATAATTTTTCTACTAGCAAGCCTTGTTTATAGTTTTGGTATGGTTGTAGCAAAATTTGATGTTTGGTTTCTTATTATTATTTTTGTTGCCTTAGTATTTATCTCAAATATAAATAAAAAACTAGAACATTTTTATACTATTTTTGATGAACAAGAGATAGAAACCTTTACTAAATTACTGCTTTTAAGTGGTGTGGTTTTGCCACTTTTACCACACGAGCAGATTGCACCATTTATTCCTGTTTCATATTTTAAAGTTTGGCTTGCTGTTGTGATCGTATCTCTTTTTTCTTATGTTGGATATATCCTAAAAAAATATATTTTTAATGAAAAAGGATACCTTGTTACAGGTGTTTTAGGGGGAATTTATTCAAGTACAGCGACTACCATAGTGCTTGCTAAAAAAGCATCTTCTGGTAATACCCCTTATCTTTTTGCCTCTTCTATCATTATTGCCACTGCTCTAATGTACCTAAGGCTTTTAGGAATTACTTATGCCTTTAATTTTGAAATAGCCAGCCTTCTTTTACTCCCCTTTATACTCTTAGTGTTTATAACATTTATGATAACTTTTTTGCTTTACAGGCTCTCCAAGAAAGATACACTTACCCCTGTAGTAGTAAGTGAAGATACAAATCCACTTGAACTAAACACAGCATTTTTATTTGCCTTTTTATTTATAGTTATGGCTGTTGTAACACACTTTGTACTGAGTAGATATGGAGATATGGGACTTAATATTCTCTCCTTTATTGTAGGGTTTACGGATATTGACCCTTTTGTACTTTCCATCTTATCATCAAAGTTTAGTGTTACTAATATGAGTGCGGCAACTGCAATTTTAATAGCTACAGGAAGCAATAATATTTTAAAAGCACTTTATGCTTATGTATTTTCAAAAAACAAGGCAGGAAAAATGAGTGCAGGTGTACTTTTAGTACTTGGAATTCTCACAATAGTCAGCGGGTTTATAATTTAAGTAGAAAAAGATGAGTATTACAATAACAATAGATGCCAATGAGGCTGTAGCCAGAGTCGCCCATAAGATAAATGAAGTTATTGCCATCTATCCTATAACACCCTCTAGCCCTATGGCAGAGTTAAGTGATGTTTATTCTATGAAAGGTGAACGAAACATATTTGGTTCACTTCCTGAAATAATGGAGATGCAAAGCGAGGGAGGTGCAAGTGGGGCAGTACATGGATCCTTACAGACGGGAGCATTAACAACAACCTTTACTGCTTCACAAGGTCTTTTATTAATGATACCCAATATGTATAAAATTGCAGGAGAGCTTAGTCCTACAGTTTTTCATGTAGCAGCCCGTTCTCTTGCTGTTCAGGCGCTTTCTATTTTTGGCGATCATAGTGATGTTATGGGTGTTCGCCAAACAGGTTTTGCCCTTTTTTCTTCAGTCAATGCCCAAGAAGCTCATGACTTTGCATTGATTTCTCAAGATGCAACACTTCGTTCACGCATACCCTTTCTGCATTTTTTTGATGGTTTTAGAACCTCACATGAGGTGAGTAAGATAGAGTTGATAGATATAGAGATTATGAAGCAAATGATAGATGAAAAGCTTGTGCATGCACATAGAAAACGTGCACTGTCTCCTGATAACCCTTTTATTCGCGGAACCTCTCAAAACCCTGATGTTTATTTTCAAGGAAGAGAGAGTGTTAATAGTTATTATGACAAACTTCCTGATATTTTGCAAAAATCCATGGATACCTTCGCAGCTTTAACAGGAAGAGCCTATAAGCTTTTTGATTATAGTGGAGAAGCAGATGCTACAAAGGTGATAATACTGATGGGGTCATCATGTGATACCGTAGAAGAGACTGTGAGATACCTGAGTGAAAAAAATGAGAAGGTTGGTCTTATCAAGGTACGACTTTATAAACCCTTTTCTCTTAAACATTTTATACAAGTTTTACCAAAAACAACAGAGGCTATTGCTGTATTAGACAGAACAAAAGAGTCAGGTTCTTTGGGTGAACCGCTTTATCTTGATGTTGTTAGTGCCCTTACTGAACTTAAAGAAGAAGAAAAATTGGAGCTGATGCCAAAGGTAATAGGGGGTCGATATGGACTATCTTCTAAAGAATTCACACCTTCTATGGTGAAGGCTATTTTTGATGAATTAGACAAGGAAAAACCTAAAAATCACTTTACAATTGGTATTAATGATGATGTTACACACACCTCATTAGAGTTTGATGATTCCTTTAGTGTTGCCGATGAGCAGACCTTTCGCGGAATGTTTTTTGGGTTAGGAAGCGATGGAACAGTAGGTGCAAATAAGAACTCTATAAAAATCATTGGAGAAGAGACGCAAAATTACGCACAGGGTTATTTTGTATATGATTCTAATAAGTCGGGTTCTATGACAATATCACATCTTCGTTTTGGAAAAAAACCTATATTATCAAGTTATTTAATAGAGCGAGCAAATTTTGTAGCCTGTCATCAAAGTGTTTTTTTAGAGAAGTTTGATATTTTAAAACATGCCCAACAAGGAGCTACTTTTTTACTAAATTCACCCTTTTCAAAAGACATGGTGTTTGCCAAACTTCCTCAAGTTGTACAAGAAGTAATCATAAAAAAAGAGTTGAAATTTTATGTTATTGATGCGGCGAAAGTGGCAAAACAAAGTGGTATGGGAAGAAAGATAAATACCGTAATGCAGACCTGTTTTTTTGCAATATCTAACATACTTTCAAAAGATGAGGCAATTCATAAAATCAAAAAGAGCATAGAAAAAACTTATGGTAAAAAAGGGAAGCAAATTGTCTCTATGAACTTCTTGGCAGTAGATAATACACTTGCAAATTTATATAAGGTTACTGTACCAGAAACAACGCAAGGCAAGATACAAATGAGACCACTGATTAAGGGTGATTTTAATGATTTTGTAGAAGAGGTTACCGCAAAACTAATAGCAGGAGAGGGTGATAGTATCCCTGTTTCAGCGATGCCAAGTGATGGAACATGGCAAAGTGGTACAACACAGTATCAAAAACGCAGTACCGCCTTAGAAGTACCTGTATGGGATCCAAATGTTTGTATACAGTGTAATAAATGTGTGCTGGTTTGCCCCCATGCTGCTATTCGCTCAAAGGTTGTAGAAGAGCCCCTTTTAAATAACCTTCCTGAAGACTTTTTGTACACAAAAGCAAAAGGAAAAACCTTTGAAGAGAGTGAAATGTTTACCTTACATGTTGCGGTTGAAGATTGTACAGGATGTACACTTTGTGTTGAGGTCTGCCCTGCTCAAAATAAATCACAAACAAATCTAAAAGCAATTAATATGAGTTCTCAAGAACCACTTCGTAAAAGGGGTTCAGAATTATGGGATGCATTTACTAAACTTCCTGCCTATGATAGAAGTAAACTTGACCATGAAAAAGCAAAAGAGACACAGTTTTTAGAACCTCTTTTTGAGTTTAGTGGGGCATGCCCTGGCTGTGGTGAAACACCTTATATAAAACTCGCTTCACAACTCTTTGGTGATAGAATGATTGTAGCAAATGCTACAGGATGTTCTTCTATTTATGGAGGAAACCTTCCAACAACGCCTTGGAGAAAAAACAGTGAAGGACGAGGTCCAGCATGGTCAAACTCTCTTTTTGAAGATAATGCAGAATTTGGGCTTGGTTTTAGGCTTGCTATTGATAAACATACCCATAATGCAAGAGAGACCCTCCTTTCTCTTAAAGATGAGTTAGGAGAAGAGTTTACAAGCCTTCTTTTAGACGCTAATCAAAAAGATGAAAATGGGATTTTTGCACAACGCCAAAGAGTGAAAGAGTTAAAAGAAAAACTCAATTTAATTCAAGGTGACTCTGCTTCAAGACTTGAAGAACTTGCTGATTATCTTGTTAAAAAATCAGTCTGGATGATCGGTGGTGATGGGTGGGCATATGATATTGGTTATGGAGGTCTTGACCATGTTCTTGCTAGTGGTAAAAACATTAACATCTTAGTGCTTGACACACAGGTCTACTCCAATACAGGGGGGCAACAGAGTAAGGCAACTTTTACAGGAGCTGTAGCAAAATTTGCAGCAGGTGGAAAGCCTCAGATTCCAAAAGATTTAGCAATGATGGCTATTGCTTATGGAGATGTTTATGTCGCACGTGTTGCCATGGGTGCAAGTGATTCTCAAACAGTTAAAGCCTTTGTAGAAGCAGAAGCATATGATGGTCCTTCTATTATTATTGCCTACTCTCATTGTGTAGCACATGGATATGATCTGCGTTATGGAATGCAGCATCAAAAACTAGCGGTTGACTCGGGTCTTTGGGCGACGTTTAGATATAACCCCGTATTAAGAGATGAGGGTAAGAATCCAATGATTGTAGATTATAAAGAACCAAAAATAGATGTAAAAAACTTTATGTATCAAGAAACACGTTTTAAAATGGTAGAAAAACTTGATGCTAATAATGCTAAAACATATCTACAAACGGCAAGAGACCATGCTAAAGAGAATTATAAACGATATAAAAATTTAGAGCGTTCAATGCAACCGCAAGAGGAGAATTAAGATGGATTTAACAACAAGATACATGGGATTAAAACTTAAAAACCCTATTATAGTGGGAGCTTCACCGCTTACTGCTACAGTAGAATCTATTCAGGAACTTGAAAAAAATGGTGCGGCTGCTGTTGTATTGCATTCTATCTTTGAAGAGCAGATAAATCATGAAATGCATGAGATAGATCATTTCTTATTTCATGGAAGTGAAGATTATGCTGAAGCCTTAGGTTATTTTCCAGAAGTAACACTCTCAAACTTAGAATCTGAACACTATCTAGATGAGATTTCAAAACTTAAAAAGTGTGTGAATATTCCCATTATTGCCTCACTTAATGGTGTTTCAAAAGGGGGATGGATAAAGTATGCCACAAAACTTGAAGATGCTGGAGTAGATGCACTAGAGCTTAACATTACCTATATTCCAACAGATATAGAGCTTTCTTCACGTGAGGTTGAATCCCTCTATCTTGAAACGGTAGATGCCGTACTTCAAAGTGTTAACATCCCTGTAAGCATTAAGATGAATGCTGTTTTTTCAGCCCCTGCAAATATGGCAAAACAATTTTGCGACTTAGGCGTAAAGGGTTTGGTTCTTTTTGATAAACCTGTGCATGTTGATATCGATCTTGACGTATTAAATTCCCTACAAAACATTCACTACTCAAGTTCAAAAGATTTAAGTGAGACATTACGATGGAGTGCTATACTTTATAAGCGTATTAATGCTTCTATATGTGCTTCAACAGGTGTAAAAAACCATGAAGATATTCTAAAATCAATGATGAGTGGTGCTGATGCTGTAGAAATGGTGAGCGCTATCTTAGAAAATGGGGTTGAACATATTCAAAAAACCCTACAAGACCTAGAATCATGGATGATAAACAAAGAGTATGACTCTATTGAGCAGATGAAGGGAAGTATCTCTTTGTCACACACAAGTAATCCTGCTGCTTATGAGAGAGCAAATTATATGCGTGTTTTAACAGATTATACCCACTAAAAAGGCTAAAAAGTGTTTGAAATAGAGATAGTTTTTTCTTTTGCACTGTTTGCATTAGGTCTGTATGGTGTAAGCTCTGGACGTGACTTTTTGAGAATATTTTTCTCTTTAGAGATGCTCTTGAATGCGGTGATTATGATCTTAGCTACTACAGCTCATTATTTAGGGTTTACTCAAAATATAGTACTTGCTTATATGGTAATGGTTTTAGCAACACTTGAAGCAGCAGCAGGTTTACTTATTTTTGCAGCAGCAAATAAGGTAGCAAAAGTGCTAAACCCTGATGCGCTTCAAGGAGAAGAGAATGACTAACTTATTGATATTGCTTCTGCTTCCTTTTGTTGGTGCTATTTCTGTTTTTATCCTTGGAAAACTAAATTCTAAACTTGCCTTTTGGGGAGCAGAACTTATAGGGCTGACTCTTTTTCTTATTACATTAAAGCTCTATTTTGACTTTAGTGAACCTCTGAACATGCCTTTTACTTGGTTTCATCTTGCTTCTTTGGAAATTCCTTTTGGAATTTATGTGGATGAACTCTCTTTAGTGATGCTTTTAATTGCCACAGGCTTAGGCTTTTTAGATATTCATTTTGCCCATGATTATATGGCAAAAGACCCTTTTAAACCTCGGTATTATGCCAAAGTGCTCTTTTTTATTGGTGGAATGATTTTATTGGTCAGTGCAAAAGATATGGTTTCTCTGTTTACAGGGTGGGAATTGATGGGGCTTGCTTCTTATCTTTTAATCTCTTTTTGGCATGAGAAAAAAGAGCCTGCTGATGCGGGTATGAGTGCATTTTTATTCACACGCTTTGGAGATATCTTTCTTTTTGCAGCTATTGGAATGCTCTTTTACCTTACCAGTTCTTTAGATTTACTGCACTTAAACACCCTGGCTTCATCAGGTGAGATAGATAAAAATATGATGTATCTTATTTCTCTTTTTATTTTTATTGCTGCCATTGGAAAATCGGGGCAATTTCCACTCTTTCCTTGGCTTATGCGAGCAATGGAAGGACCGACAACGGTCTCAGCCCTTATCCATGGTGCGATAATGGTAAACAGCGGTATTTATATAGTAGCACGGCTGTTTGATTTTTATGTGGCTGCACAAACACTTATTGTTGTGGCTGCCTTTGGGGCTATTAGTGCCTTTATTGGGGCAACTTCAGCATTAGTTCAAACTGAATTAAAAAAAGTACTCGCGTATTCAACAATGTCACATCTTTCTCTTGCTTTTATTGGTTTAGGAGCAGGGAGTTTAGCGGCAGGTATGACCCACTTAGTGAATCACGCAGTTTTTAAAGCACTTCTATTTCTGGGAGCAGGTGCTGTTATGATATCAGCTTCTCATGTTAAAAATATGTGGCGTTTTGGTGCTTATTCAAAGAAAATACTTTTTGTCTCAATCGCAATGGCATTTGGGGCACTTAGTTTAAGTGGTCTTCCTCCTTTTAGTGGTTTTTATTCTAAAGATACCATTATTGCCACAACACTTTTGAACCCACAAACAAAGGGGCTTATTTCTACACTTACTCTTATAGCGGGAGTGCTTTCAGTAGCCTATATTTCACGCTTATGGCTACTCACCTTTAGCGGAAAAAACCGTGATGCAGCACTCTTTGCAAAGGTGAAAAAACCATCATTTTTTTGGATAATCTTACCACTTCTTATTATGGCAGTAGCAACATTTTTAATGGGCTTTACTCAAGAGGGTATAGCAAAGTTAGTAAGTGGATCAGATTTTCAAAAGCCTCATGTAGAGGGTTTAGTGTTTGGGCTTTTAAGTGCAATAACTCTAATCTTTATCATCATTTACTATTATTATGTAAAAAGGCTTGATATTACTAAAAAATTGCAACACAAACCTTAATGCGTTCCTTACACACAGTTCTTTTTAATGGTTATTATATTGAGTTTTTTATACACTATTTTACGAAAAACATTATTTTTAACAGCCTTTCAAGAACTATAAATTGGATGGATATACATATAATAGATGCAGCTGTTAATGCAACTGTTAATATAAGCTTCAGTCTGAATAAACTACTAAGAAAAACAGACAGAGGTTTGATGAGTGATAATTCAGGAGCTATGCTTATTGGTGTGGTTATTTTACTTTTTATCATTTTGATAGAGGGGATTGCATGAGTGCTATAGAAATCATTTTTATGCCCATGGTTTTGGCACTTGTTTTATCATTTTTTTTAAGATCAAAGGCGTATATCAATAAATATATATCTCTTTTTTTATTTATTTATATGCTTGGTTTTTCTGTATCACTTTTTAAGAAATTACCAGATGAAGGATACCTACAACTTGGCTCTTTTTTGGACGTATCACGATTTGATTTTGTACTTACCTTACAAGTAGATTTACTCAGTACAATCATGTTGACACTTACAGCAGTTTTACTTATTTTAGTCACTCTTTCAAGTTGGAGTATGCCAAAACAAGGAATGTATTTTAACCTGCTTATAGCCTTTAGTGGTTCTATTTTTGGTGTTTTTATGAGTACTAACTTCTTATGGTTCTTTATTTTTTGGGAGCTTACTCTTGTACCTATGTATTTTTTAATAGGTATTTGGGGAGCACAAAAAAGAGTGTACGCAGCGGTGAAATTTTTTCTTTATACACACCTTGCATCGATGTTAATTTTACTTGCATTTTTCCTTATTTATAAAGAAAGTGGGGTCTTTGATATGAGCCTTGTTAAAGAGTCTATGCTTATGTCTCCTGTGCTTATCTGGTGGCTTCTCTTTCTTGGTTTTGCGGTAAAGATGCCAATCTTTCCTTTTCACACATGGTTACCTGATGCACATGTACAAGCTCCCGCACCTATCTCAGTTTTACTCGCAGGAGTCCTTTTAAAAATGGGTGCATATGCGATGATACGTATGGTAATAGTCATGCTTCCTGAGACCTCTCAACAGTATGCTTGGGTGGTTTTAATCCTTGGTTTAATTAGTATGTTTTATGCAGGTTTTATGGCTATTTATGAAACGCATCTTAAAAAGATGGTGGCGTACAGTTCTATTTCACATATGGGGCTTGTGGTTATTGCATTATCAACGATGAGTTATTCAGGATTGAGTGCTGCGCTTTATGAGATGATAGGACATGCTTTTATTATTGCCCCTCTGTTTTTAATAGCAGGTTTTTTACATCAGAAAACAGGGAGTTGGTACATGAAAGATATGGGCGGTATTATGCAAAAAGCACCCTATATTTCAGCTATTTTTATTTTAGCAGGTTTAGGTGCGCTTGGGCTTCCTTCTACAATGGGTTTTATTGGAGAATTAAGCATTTTAATCAGTAGCATACAAAATTTTGGTCTTTGGATGGCTTTAGTTGCCTTAAGTTCTATGTTGGGGGCAGGGTATATGATTTGGACCTTTAGACGAGTGATTTATGGTGAAATGAGTGCGTCTGTTAAAAAAAGTAATTTTATCATGCATCCTATAGAGTTTCTTGCCTTAGTTATATTTGCATTTTTCATTATTGTATTTGGGCTTTTTCCTAATCTGTTGTTTGAGTATATTAATCCTGCTTTTTCACAGTTTGAACTTTTATGAGCGGTCGTATGATAAATACATTTACTGTTTTGTTTTTAGCTGCATTATTGAGCATAAGCCTACATAGAACTGTTTTACTTAAACCTTTTGTACTTATTTCTTTACTGGTGGCTGCATTTTATACCTATAATGGGGCAGGGCTAATACTCGTGGGGTTCTCTACAACAAAAAGCATATACCTTTTTGAACTAATTTTAGAACTTATCCTTTTTGCCTTTGTTTTACATGAAGATAATGAACATACCTTAACACAGATTTTATTTATTGGTGCCTCTTCTATTTTACTTTTGCACAGCGAAACCGTACTGAGTTTCATACTTTCTTTTGAAGCAATAAGTCTTATTTCTGTTGCGCTTGTCAGTTACATACAAACTAAAGAACAGGCAGAGGGTGGGGTAAAACTGTTTATAGCAGGAAGCATAGCCAGTGGAGTTTTGTTTTTAGGTCTAAGTTTTTATGTTTTAGGAGGAGGGCTTCTTTTAGAACCTTTATCTAGTCATACAAATGGTTTTGCCGCTATAGGTACATATATCATGCTTGCAGCCCTTTTTTATAAACTAACCATTGTACCCTTTCATGGATGGGCTTTAGACACCTATGCCTTAGTAAGACACTCTCATGCAGCTCTTTTAAGTGGTGTAGTTAAAACCGTTGTTGCTCTTTCTGTATTTAGAATATTTAGTCCATTTTTACTAGAACATCTAGTTTTTTCAACACCAATTTTAGTAAGTTTGGCTCTTGTCACCATGACTCTTGGGAATTTTCTTGCCCTTTTTAGAAAAAATCTTGCGCAGGTTCTTACATACTCCTCAATTGCCCATGCTGGTTATATTCTTTTAGCTTTTGTTTGTGTTAAAAGTGATTATGCATCTTATGCTATTTTATATCTCTCAGTTGCTTATATTTTTATGCAAAGTGCAGCATTTTTAGTTCTAGACCTGCTTAGAAAACACTATAGTATTAAAACACTAGAAGAACTCAATGGTTTTTCAAAACAAAACCCACTTCTTGCGTTTTTCTTTACGCTTGAGCTGTTCTCATTAGCAGGCATTCCACTTCTAGCTGGATTTTTAGCAAAAGCAGTTCTTTTTTATAGCCTAGTTGATATCGAATTATGGTGGGTAGCTCTTATAGCGCTCTTAAACTCAGTTCTTTCTGTTGGTTACTACGCTTGGATAATTAAAGCAATCTATTTTGATGAATTAACATCCAAAAAAATAATCTTTTCACCTCTAAAACTTCCAATCTTAGGACAGGTTATCTTAGCATTTGGTACAATTTACTTCGGTATTTTTGCTGGAGTTGTTTTTTATTAAGCTATTAATTATAAAAATTATTACTATACGGTTTATCGTATATTTAATTATCTAAACTCTTGTAAGTTCAGCAACTCTTTGATTAGAACTATATAAGCATAGATGTAAAAATGCTCCAACTCTCTATCTATCTGGTTATGTGCTTGGTAATGCTTACACAAGAATATCCATTGGTTAACATAATGTAAATTCTCTTGAAAATAATTA
>JAJRQV010000101.1 GCA_024280035.1 Campylobacterales bacterium | reverse complement strand
TTGCCTTCTTTTATGCATCGATTACTTTCAACTCGAAAGATATTTCTGAAAACCTTAAACGTCAAGGTGGTTTTATTCCTGGTGTTAGACCAGGAAGCCACACTGCTGAGTTCTTAAATGAAACTGCTTCACGTTTAACTTGTACTGGAGCAATTTACCTTGGTTTAGTGGCAACACTTCCATGGGTAATTGTTAAAGGTATGGGAGTTCCATTCTTCTTCGGAGGAACGGCAGTACTTATCGTTGTTCAAGTAGCCCTTGATACTATGCGTAAGATTGAAGCTCAGGTTTATATGCAAAAATACGAAACACTTTCGGCGGTTGGTCTTTAACCATGGCGATTGCGCTTCGTAAGCCCTCTGAGATTGAAAAACTGCGCGCGGCAAACAAAATTGTTGCCGGCGCTTTGAACCTTATGCGTGAAAATGCTGTTGTTGGAGCATCTTTGTCTGACTTAGATGCCATGGCAGAAGAGTATATTCGCGCACAAGGGGCAAAACCTTCATTTAAAGGCCTTTATGGCTTCCCTTCTTCAGTATGTTGCTCTCTTAATGAAGTCATCATACACGGTATTCCTACAGACTATAAACTACAAGATGGAGACGTTATCGGTTTTGATATCGGAACTGAACTTGACGGTTGGTTTGGTGATGCCGCGATTTCCGTAGGTGTAGGAAGAATTACAAAAGAAGATGAAGATTTGATTTCTTGTGCAAAAGATTCACTTTATCACGCGATAGAGTCTATTAAACCAGGAATGCGTTTTAAAGAGCTTTCTAAAATTTTAGAAGACTTTATAACAGAACGTGGTTTTATTCCACTTCGCAATTTTTGTGGACATGGTATCGGTAAAAAACCTCATGAAGATCCTGAAATCCCTAACTATTTGGACTCTCCCAATGCTAAACAGGGACCTAAGATTAAAAATGGAATGGTTTTTTGTTTAGAACCTATGATATGCCAAAAGAATGGCCAACCTAAGATACTTGAGAATGGCTGGGACGTTATTAGTGAAGATGGTTTAAGAACCTCTCATTATGAACATACTGTTGCAGTTATCAACGGTAAAGCAGAAATTCTCTCTAAAAGATAAAGGAACACAAATGTCAAAAGCTGATGTAATTGAAGTTGACGGTAAGATTATCGAAGCACTTCCAAATGCAACCTTTCGTGTTGAACTTGAAAATGGCCACGTAATCTTATGTCATATCGCAGGTAAGATGCGTATGCACTATATTAAGATTCTTCCAGGAGATACGGTTAAGTTAGAACTTACTCCATATAGCCTTGATAAAGGTCGTATCACTTACCGTTACAAGTAAACTACACCTTTTTAAGAAGTACTTTTTGTACTTCTTCTCTCACTCTCAAAACCCTCTAAATAAACAAAAAAACTATATTTATATAGTATATTATTACAATCTGTTATCTTTTTATTATTTCTCCTACTAAAAGTAGTCATTTAAAGAGTTTTTATATGCTCACCCGTTATAATTTCTTAAAAATTTCACACAGAGTATTGAATGAAAAACTACACCAATGAAGAATTTAACTTTCTTTTTGCAGAGTTAAAATCAAAAATCAAAGCCGAAGGGATTTACGCAAAACTACCGCGTAGAGCAAGCTTAGAATTTGTTATTGTCTTATCACTTTTAGCAACATCTTTATATTCAGTCACTCATTGGCATCCAATCATAACAGTGATTTTATTTGTAACAACTATTATGCGTTCTACCTTTGTTGCACATGATTTAATTCATGGACAGTACTTTAAAAGTCGTGAACTAAACAAACAATTCTCTTACCTTTTTGCCAATGGGATTATGGGAATTTCTCGTTCTTGGTGGGAGAACAAACATAACTTTATGCACCATACTTATACTAACATTATTGGTAAAGACATGGATTTAGATGCAGGAGGTGGTGCCTTTACCGGTAATTATGAATACCCAAAATGGTTCCATAATCATCAGCATATCCTATTTTGGCCTCTACTTTCACTTTTATATATTGTTTTTTGGATTCAATCAATGATCTATGTTATAGAGAAAAAGTATTGGGGTGAAGTACTTATTTTAGCTCTTAACTTACTTGTTCCTGCCTATATTATTGCCTCTTTAGGTCTGGTAACAGGTCTTTTAACGGTACTTGGTATTTATGTTATATGGGCAGCATGGTTTGGTGCCGTTATTATCACCAACCACTTAGGTTTAGAGATGTTTCCAGAAGACAAATATAATGAGTTCACTTGGTTAGAGCTTCAAAACAGAACCTCTCGTAACGTACGTGGTGGATGGTTTATTCACTGGTTTTATGGGGGGCTTAACACACAAATTGAGCATCATTTATATCCAAAAGCTTCCCGTTTTAATCTACTTAAAGCAGCTGAAATGACTGAGACCTTTTGTAAGAAACATGATATTATATATTTAACAAACTCTCCATGGGGAACCTATAAAGAGATTTATTATTTCTTAAAAGATAGACGACCTAAGGTTCTTGAAGCGAAAGTAGTAGCTGCTCAATAGTTTCAACCTCGTGAATAACATACAGTGTATTCACTGTTTGATTAAAACGATTTAAGTTAAAGTTCTTATATCGTTCCCAATCAAACTCTTCACTAATAATCTGTTCATATACAATACACGCATCATATTCTTGCGCATCAACACATCTTAAAGCGTCAGCTACAATGTCTACTAATTCATCTTTTTGAACTGCAGTATCTAAACCAGTACCAGGTTTATTAAACATAATATAGACTTTATAGAAACTAAAAAAGAGGGCAATAACGAATGCAAGAAGCATCCAATTTTGAATTTCATCTTTACTCATAAGACAATTATACACTAGAAGTTATCTAAAATTCTTGAGCTCAATTAAGCCCAAGAAAATTATTAAAGAGGTTTTTTCTGTATTTAAGAGGGTTGACTTACTTTTTAGTAGTAATATAAGTAGCTATAGCTTCAATACCTGCATCATCTAAGCCTGCTACTTGACCTTTCATAAGCCCTTTCATTGGACCACCATAAGTGCCATTTTGATAACCATGAAGTGCAGCAATTATATCTGCCTTTGACATATCTTTTATAATTTTTGATTTGCCTAAGGCTTTTTTCTCTGCATTTTGCCCGTGACAACCTGCACATTTTGCAAAAGAAGCCGCGCCATCAGCAGCTAACATCATTGTTGAAATTAGTGTTAATCCTAAAATAATCTTTTTCATTTTGTTTTCCTTATATTCTTTAGTTAATTAATAGTAAGAATTAATCGTGAAGTTATTGTGTAGATTAATCTGAACTCGATTAAAATAAGATATACATAAAAAAAGGATTTCTTATGCAAAAGTATCAATGCCCCGCCTGTGATTATATTTATAACCCCGCTATTGGCGACCCTGACTCTGGTATTGCCCCAGGAACTGCTTTTGAAGACATTCCTGATGATTGGGTATGCCCCGATTGTGGTTTAGCTAAAGCAGATTTTGAGATTTATAATGAGGAGTAAGTCTTTGGCTTACTTAAACTTTCTTTGTTATAATTTCGCCCTGCAAGCTTATATCGATTTGATTAAGCATGGATTACTATGCGTGAGCACTCTGCTGAAGAGAACTTAGCGTTAGTGCAGTGTGTCGGACTTGTTCGAGATACGTTTTCAATAATGGACAGCTGGTCGAGTGGTCGAAGGTGCTCGCTGGAACGCGGGTGTAGAGCAATCTACCTAGGGTTCGAATCCC
>JAJRQV010000005.1 GCA_024280035.1 Campylobacterales bacterium | reverse complement strand
CTTAGATTGTTTAATCTAACGTCTTCTACTTAGTTTTCAATGATCTCAAACATACTTTAAACGTTGCCGTTTGTGAACCAAAACATATGGTCTCTGTGTTTGTGGACGGGAATTATAGGAGATTTGAATTGTAATGTCAAGGGTTTATCGGAAGAATTTTAAAAGTTATATTTTTTTGCCTATTTTTGACTTACTTAAAACTTATTATTGTCGCCAATGATGTAAGTTTTGTCGCGACAAAACTTTTTGTAATTTATGTATAGTATAAAAAAACCAAATCAAAGCAAGTAAATATGATATTGAACTCCATTGAGTAATATCTAAACTTGCTTCAGCAATAGCAAAAACTGTCCATATCATAATCACTTCCAATACTTCAAAAAGAAAGGGTATTAAAAATGAAGGTCTTTTCCGTCTTTGATCCTGAACTGCTAACATCATTTATCCTTACTATTACAATCCATAAGAATAAGCTTAACTTATAATTTATAAGATTACAAGAATATTTAATGATTAATATTTCTCTTTAAGAACACGTTTAAGAACTTTACCGGTGGCATTTTTTGGTAACTCTTCTAAGAAATAGATATGTTTAGGAATTTTAAAATTTGCTAAATTTTGTTTAAGATATACTTTTAACTCATGTTCAGTAACTATTGGGTTGTCTTCATCTAACTCAATATAAGCAATTGGTATTTCTCCACTGTTTTCATCTTTTATTCCAACAACAGCCGCTGCTTTAACTGAAGCATGCAAGTAAAGAACTTCTTCAATCTCACGTGGATAAATGTTAATTCCCTTAGAAATAATAAGATCTTTTTTTCTATCTACTATATAAAGATAACCCTCTTCATCTTTTTTACCTAAGTCACCTGTTTTTAACCAGCCGTTAATAATGGTATCATCAGTAGCTGTCGGGCGTTTCCAATAACCCATCATTACACAATCACCTTTAATAATTAATTCACCTACTTGACCATTTGGAACTTCTATCATCTCTTCATCTACAATTTTCACTCTGTATTCTGGTAGAGGTAGACCAATAGAAAGTGTTTTCTGTTTTTCTAAAGGATTAATAGACACAGCAGGTGAACATTCACTTAAACCATAACCTTCTAACATTCTTGCTCGTTTAAACAGAGCATTAAACTTTATTAAGGTGTCTTCACTTAAGGCTGAACCCCCTGAGATAAAAGCACGTATCGAATTAAACCATAAAAAGTACCATGGTAATTTTGCTCTAATAAGTGCATTATACACATCTGGAATTCCTAGGAAAATCGTAACGCGTTTTAAAAGTGTTTGCTTAATAATATTAGAAAATGGTAGAACAGAAGGAATTATCACCATTGAACCACCACCAAAAATAGGCATTAGCACTGTAATAGAGAGTGTAAAAGAGTGAAACATTGGAAGATAAACAATAAAACGGTCTTTTTTACTTAAATTAAAACGTTCATGCCCTCCTACTAAATTAGAGAAAATGTTTTTATAAGAGAGCATTGCTCCTTTTGGATTACCCGTTGTTCCCGAAGTATAAATAAGTACGGCTAACTCATCAATACTACTATTAACTGTAATATTTTCTTGTGAAGAAGGAATGTCCATAGCCTCTTTAAAAAGAAGATGCTTACCTTCAGCATTAGGAAGCTCATCAATCCATACCGTTGTTTTTATCTGCGTATCTTCTTGTAAGGCTTTTGTCTCTTTTGAAAACTTATTAGAGGTGATTAGAAGAGAAACCTCTGCATCATTAAGAATATACTTATATTCTTCATGTTTTAACATGTTATTAATAGGAACAATCACTGCACCTATTTGAGTTGTTGCGAAAAAAGCAATCAAGAATTCTGCTGAATTTGGAATAATAAGAGCAACTTTATCCTCTTTTTTAATTCCACTATGAACTAAAAATTGGGCAAATTTATTTACAGAATTAAGAAACTCAAGATTTGATATTTTTTCATCATTTATAAAGATTAGAGTCTTTTTAGCTTGTTTTTGTGCATTTGCACGAATCATTTCATAAAAGTTTTGATACGGGTAGATCATCAGAGGTAACCTTTTAATTTAACTTTTCTCTTTTAAACCTTTCCTTAGGAAAAATTTATCGAGGTATACTTATGTATAAAATATATAGAGTCATTAACAAAAGATTTTATTTATACTTTGCTAATGACTCTTCCCCGAAGGGAAAAGATCTAAAATCTGTAATCAACACCTATTGTTAGTAGGTATGCTGCTGCATTGGAAAAAGTTCCTTGTGCTTCATTTGAACCACTTGTTGTTACCTCTTCTTTATCATCATACAAACCTGCAATACCAATACTCATTTGTTTACTATAAGCATACTTAAGCCCTAAAGAGTAAAGTTTTGCATCTGAGTCTGGAAGTTCATAAGAGATGGTGTCTGTTGGTGCACCTGTTTCATCATAAGCAAAACCTGCCATGACTGTCCATGTATTATTAAATACATGAGTCACCCCTATGCGATAAGCATTAGCATGATTCCAATTACGTGCTTTTGCATCATCATATGCGCCCGTCAAAACAGGACCTAACACTGCTCCTTGAGGATAAGTGAAATCTAATGCATTATAATCTCCCCAGAAACTTCTATCAAACTCTAACTCTACTGTTGTTGAATTATTAAAAGTATATGCTGTTGCTAAAGCCATTACTGCAGGTAAAGGCACCATTACCCCAGCTTCTCCACTATAACTACCAAGAGGAGTCCCTGCAGGAAGAGTTCCCCCTACAAGAGCATTATTCGCATTAATTTCTGCACTTAAGGTAGCATCACCTTTTTCTTCTAAATCAACCTTAGAACGATAGGTTGCAGATAATGTCCAATTGCTCATTGGCTTATAAGAGACAGCAACATTAACACCTACTGCTATATCATCTCCTTTCATATCTCTGTTCAAGTCTACTGCTTCACCTACAGGAGCACCTGTTCCAAGATCAATAAGTGCAGTTCCACTGCTTTTAACTTTTCCAGAACTATAAACAAAACGAAGCCCTGCCGCAATAGCAAATTTTTCATTTACCTTATACGATACAACAGGATTTAGTTCAAAAATTTCTAGGGTGAACTCTTCTGAAATTAAAGTACTTGCACCACCGTCTTCCCAACGTTTAGACAGACCACCAGGCACAGTTAAAGAGATACCAAAACGATAATTACCATACGCCTCACCTACATAATGTAAGGCAGGAAGAATAAAATGTTCCTTCTTTGAACTAGATTTATCTGGAAAACCCGCATAAGTACCTTCAAAATCAATTGAAGCTAACTGAATATAGGTCAAGTCACCCTCAAAATAAGAGCCTTGATCCATAAATGCCATATTTGCTGGATTATAATATGCAGCATCGGCACCTGATGCATTTGCAACATATGCTCCTGCCAAGGCTGTTGCATTAACCGATTGTTCAGGAATTCTCCATCCTGATGCCATAAGTGACGTTGCTGCTACTAAAGATAGTAGTCCTAGTTTTTTTATCATTTCTTTCTCCCTAATTTTTTTGATCAGTCTTAAAGACTAATCTTCTAATGAATACAGCAGTTCAATTTCTTGTTTCCAAATGCTGTCATCAATTGTTTCAAGTATTAGAGGTATATCATTCATTCGTTCATCATTCATAATAAAACGAAAGGCATCAAGACCTATTTTCCCCTTACCAATACTTTCATGACGGTCTACATGTGAACCTAAGTCAGGCTTAGAATCATTTAAATGCATACCCATCAAATATTCAAAACCCACTATATTACCAAATTCTGCCATAGAAACATCATAAGTTTCTTTTGTTCTTATATCATAGCCCGCGGTAAACATATGACAGGTGTCAATACAGACCCCTACTCGGGACTTATCTTCTATCTTATCTATTATATGTGCAAGATGTTCAAATTTCCATCCAAGGTTTGAGCCTTGACCCGCTGTATTTTCCATAACTAAAGAGACTCCTTGAGTCTTATCAAGCGTAAAGTTCATGGACTCAGCGATAGCATCCAAACACTCTTCTTCAGAAATTTTCTTTAAAAAAGAGCCAGGGTGAAAGTTAAGTCTATCTAAACCTAAAAGTTCACAACGTTCTACTTCATCAACAAAGGCATTCAGGGACTTTTCCCGTTTTTCTAACTCAGGATGACCCAAATTAATTAAATAAGAGTCATGTGGCAGAACATGTTTCGATTCGATACAGGCATCTTCTAACTCTTTTTTAAATCTATCAATCGTTTTAGTATCTAAATCTTTCGCTACCCACTGTCTTTGATTTTTAGTAAACAAAGCAAAGGCTTGAGCGCCAATAGCCTTTGCATTAATAGGAGCATTAAAAACACCTCCCGCCGCTGATGTATGGGCTCCAATATACTTATTTGACACACTTATCCTTTTATCTTTTTTATTTTTATTAAAATTTTATTTTTTTTATCTTTAAAATAAATAGTTTCATTTTCAACTTTATAGATAATATTATACTCTTCACTTTTTAGCTCTTGTATAAAACCATTTTCTGTTTTTTTAATAGAAGCTTTGTTAAAGATAGGTCTTGCTAACAAAACATTCAACATTAAATCATCAGGATAGGCACTATTAAGATATTCCTCATTAAAACTTGACTTACTAATACAGCCTTCATTTACACATACTAAGGTGTTAATTTCAATACTTTGTACCAGATTACCTGCTACAAAAAGATCGGCTCTTACCTCATCAATATTTTTTCGAATGTAGCCAAGATCAGCAAACTTTAACTTTGGTGTTTTAATAATAATTAAACGACTCTCATTCATCATGTAACTTTTAGGCGCGCAGCCTAAAAATAGGCTAACCCATAGGATAAAGAATATTCGAATGAATCTCATCACACCTCTTTAAAACCTCTTCACTTAAATACAATTCCATTGCGCCTAAGGTATCATCTAACTGTTCAGCTGAAGTTGCCCCAATAATCGTAGATGCCACAAAAGAGAACTGCTTAGACCATGCCGTTGCTAAGGTCACAACAGAGATACCAAGTTCTTGTGCCAGTTCTACATACTGCGCAGTTGAAGCGACTGTCTTAGGATTTAAAAATCTATCTGCCTGGGCTCTTATTCTAGGATTATCTGAGGTTAAATAACTTGAAAAACGCCCCCCTTTGGTAAAGTCTGTATTATATTTTCCACTTAAAACACCTCCGGCTAGAGGCGAATAAGGAAGAAGAGAGATTTTTTCATTTTCACACATTACTTTCATCTCGTCAAGAAAACGACGATTTAACAATGAAAAGTTATTTTGAATTGATTCAAAACGTTTATACCCTTTCATTGAAGCCGTCATATTTGCCTTAGTCGTTCCATATGCCGTATCATTGGAGGTTCCTAAATAACGTACTTTTCCCTCTTGCACTAATCTATCAAAGGCTTCCATAGACTCTTCAATAGGAACAATGGTATCGGGCCAATGCATCTGATAAAGATCAATATAATCAGTTTTTAATCTTCTAAGGCTGCCTTCTATACCTTTTTGAATATGATGTCTATCCATTGCTGTCATTCCAAAACGGGTAGGAGGGACAAACCAACCCGAAGCCGCTCCGGCTACCTTTGTCGCAATAATCATTCTATCGCGTGGTTTATCTTGTAGCCATTCGCCTACCATCTCTTCTGTTAATCCACCAAGCTCTCCAGTTGGAGGAACAGGATAAACCTCAGCTGTATCAAAAAAATTAACACCTTTTTCATAAGCCTTATCCATAATTCTAAAGGCCTCTTTTTTATCACACTGGGTTCCAAAAGTCATGGTACCTAGGCAAATAGGTGAAACTCTTAATCCTGTTCGCCCTATATAACGATATTGCATCTGGATTTCTCCTTAATCTATTTTACTCATTAAATTTCTTCCATTAGAAAGAAGATATTAACATAAGCTATTCTTACAAAATTTTATACATTTTAACGTCTTTTTACTCAAAGTAATACATAGTCCTTTCTTAAGGATATTTTAATATCACCTTATATAATATAATGTTATTAAAATCTTATACACAAAAACACTATACTATCTTAAAACAAGCAATCTAAAGGAACAACAAAATGCCTCGAGTGTTTTTTCTTTATCTACTCAGTTGCTCCTTACTTTTAGCAGACCACAACGGGGATATAGAAGCTCTTTTTAACCTTTCTTTAGAATAATTAATGAATGTAGAAGTCACTACGGCTTCTCAAGAAAAAGAGACTCTACTTGAAACACCTGCCATTGTTTCTGTAATAACAGCCCATCAACTTAAAGACTGGGGTGTTCAAAATGTATATGAAGCCTTAAGTTTTCTGCCGGGTATTGTCATTAATGAGACCTATATGGGGAATACTGTTGTTACCTTTAGAGGTGTTACTCCTGGGCTATTTAATAATAAAGCTCTTTTTATGATTAACTCCCATCCTGTTTATGAGCGTCTATTTGGATCGGCACAAGTGGAATACATCCCCTTAGAAGTAATTGAGAGAATAGAAGTTGTTCGCTCACCTGCTTCTGTACTGTATGGAACCCAAGCCATTAGTGGTGTTGTTAATATTATTACAAAACAGGGTAAAGAAAATTCTAACGAACTCTCTTTTAGAACAGGGAGTAATGACCACTATTATGGAAGTGCTACCCTACATGACACCCATATTACCATGAGTGCTAGTTTACAAAAAGACAATGGTTATAACTATGGAGGAACCTTAGCAGAAGACCCTCTTAATGATGGTCCCCATATTGTAAACATGGATTATCAAGACGATATCCATAATCTATTTCTTGACTTATATGGCAAACAGTGGCGAATACAAGCAGGATATTTCAGACAAAAAGATGCTCGGTATGGCTTTAATCCTTGGGTTTGGCTTAATGGTATTAATGACCAAGAATCTTTTTATCTCGATTTTTACAAGGCATTTACAATAAATAGTGGAATCTTAGAAGTTAATCTCAGATATGATTATGCTGACAAAAAATATACTGCGGGAGAATTCCCTTTTCCTGGTAATGGTACATCAACTCTTTTTAACACCGTACAAAGATACTCTACAGAAATAAAATATAAAAATTCTATTGGTTATGACTTGAGTTATATTATTGGAACAACTTTTGAGTACGACAAAAGTGACCCTATGTCATTTAGATATGATAGTAATGGTTCTCGTAATCCTTTTGGTGGCTATGAAAATCAAGAAAATACTGAGAATTATGCTCTTTTTACTCAGTTTAAATATAAGCTATCAAAAAAATGGCATGCCATTGCAGGTCTCAGAGTAGAAAATAACTCAGATACAGGCGCTAGTGATTTTATGCCTAGACTTGGATTAACCTATCAAGCTGCACAAAATACTTATATTAAAGCTCTTTATGCTGAAGCCTTCAGAGCACCTGTATTTCTTGAAAAATATGCCTTTGTTCCTAACTTTTTATTTGGTAATCAAGACTTAGATAGGGAAAAAATTAAAACATACGAATTAGCCATAGACAGTCAACTTAATCCAAACAATACCCTACAAGTTGCAGTTTTTTGGTTAGAACTCGATAATGAGATAACACGTCGACCTACTGCAGGAGGTGGTTTAGAATATTATAATGCTCCTGGTCGAAATATTTATGGTATTGAAGCCAGCTGGTTGGCACTTTTAAGTAAAAATCTAGATCTTAACCTTAATGGAAGTTATATGAATGGGGAAGATAAAAGTGTTGAAGAGATACAGCCAAGTTATAATGATGATGCTCCTTTTATTGCAAACTACTCTATTAATGCTATTCTCTCTTATCATATTAGCCATAACTGGAGTGCTACCGTTTCAAATCAATATGTTAGTTCAAAAGAGTATATTCTTCAAGATGGAAGTCAAGGAAAAATAAGTAATTATAATCTTAGTAACCTTGTTTTTAGCTACAAAAAACATCCTTTTGAGGGCAGCTTAAGCCTTAAAAATATTTTTGATGAAAAATATACCTATCCCGAACCTGTACGACGAAATTTAAAAGAAGTTCCAGGAGGAGCAGGTTCTACCACTTATTTAACACTACGTTACTATTTTTAGATTCTAAGAAGTATGTCTCTTAGACATACTTCTTCTTTTTTTTTAAAATTAAAATATAATATAAAGATGAAAATTCATATAGACATAGACTGTTTTTTTGTTTCCGCAGAACGCATCCTTGACCCCTATTTAATTGGAAAACCTGTTGGCGTAGGTGGTAGGTCTGATCAACATATCTTCTCAAAAGAGAGTACTCGACAGACAATGAGTCTTGCTAATAACGGAGCCTTTGTAATGAGTTTTTTTCAAGACTCACCCTCCAGTGGTCAAAATGATTTACATAAGTTTATTGACCCTGATGGAAGAGTTCTAGGTATTTTCACCACCTCTTCGTATGAAGCACGTAAATTTGGGATTAAAACAGGTACCACAATTAATGAAGCACTTAATAAATGCCCTCATATTATTGTTAAAAAACCTAATATGAAACTGTATCAGAAACTTTCTAATGACCTTCATAACTTTCTTCGACTAAAGATTCCCCTCCTTGAACAAGGAAGCATTGATGAGTTCTATGGAGACCTAAGTGGTTGGATAGAAGATAAAGATGTTCCGGACTTTATACAAAACTTAAAACTTGAGGTGCAAGACAAACTCTCTTTACCCTTATCTATAGGTGCCGCACAGAGTAAATACACTGCAAAACTCGCGACTAATGCTGCGAAACCTTTTGGTACTAAAACCGTGTTTCCGCATGAAGTAGATAGTTTTATTCATAATATCCCTTTAGTTAACTTTCCTGGTATTGGAAAAAAAACAGCACTTAGGCTTCATGGTTATGGGCTTCAAACCTTAGGTGACATCCAAAAAGCCAAAGAACTTTTTTTACATCAAACTAAATCAACCTGGGAACTTTATCAACGTGTCTGCGGTATTGATAATACACCCATTGAAAAAGAACATATTCGAAAATCTATTGGTATTTCTCGTACCTTTGATCCTATTCGAGATAGAAGTGAAGCTAAACGCAGACTCACGATATTATCCCGGCATTTATCCTTTGCTATTATGCGCATGGGTGTTATTCCTACAAATTTTCATTTAGGTATCTCTTATGAGTTAAAAGAAAATACTAAAGCAAACATTAGCCATAATCGTCTATTTAATGAAAAGTTTTTTAAAGATGTTGTACTTACACTTTTTCAAGAAGCTGATACCTCACCTAGTCTAAGAATAATCCGTATCTCTATCTCCACCTCAGCCTTTACTACACATTCACATCGAGCTCTTTCGCTACTTGATTATGAAGAAGATAAAAAACAGCATACACTTACACTAGGCACTAAAAAATTACGTGAAAAATATGGATTAGATACTTTAAGATGGGGAAGTGAGATTTGAAATCTTTTAAATGGTATAATCTTTTTATGGCAAAAAAGAAAAAAACAATTAATTTATCAGAAAAAAACATCATTTATACAGATAAAGAACAAGATATAAAAATCATTAGTTTAAACCTAAATACTATGGAAGTAGAAATTTCTATTAGCATAAAAGACGAAAAGAAAAAAGTGACTAAAATACCTTTAGGACATCTTCCTAAAGAGATTAAGAAGTTGGTGAGACCCGTTTAAAAAATAAACGGCTTTTTATTAAGCTATTTTACTCAATAAAAACATGCCTTAGGCATATTTCTTATTTGAGGTATTTCATTTAGCTATAATTTTAAAATAATAATTATCAAGGAATAGATATGGCAGTTTTTTCAAATGTAAGTGTAGCGCAAGAAGCAAACTTTTACTTTGATGGTAAGGTGACTTCACGTACACTAACTTTTTCAGATGGAAGTGTTAAAACATTAGGCATTATGATGCCAGGTGAGTATGAATTTAGTACAGCTCAATATGAAGTAATGGACATTACAAAAGGTGAGCTTGATGTTAAACTTCCTGAATCTAATGAATGGATGAGCATTAAAGGCGGTGAAACATTTGAAGTTAAAGCCAATAAGAAATTTCAAGTTAATGTTAAAGAAGTAACAGATTACTGCTGTTCATATCTTGACAAATAAGGAAGATATATTATGAACCCTGATGCTCTTGTCACGAAAACAGGTGGTATGGATTTAACAATCTGGGCTGGTATGTTTGGTGTTTTAATTGTAATAGCACTTGTTCTTGCATATATGAGTCGAGGAATGGAGAAGTAGCAAGTTTTACTTAGATAAAATTTTCACTACTCCAGTATGTTCTTCAGCTTTAGCAAGATCTAAGGCTGTCTCTCCCTCAGAATTTTTCTGATTTTTATCTGCACCATTACGTAATAAAAGTGTAACAATTTTTTCATGACGCATTTCAGCTGCTGCCATTAAGATTGAATATCCATCTTCATCTTTAATATGAACATCTGCACCTTTTTTAATTAAGTACTCCGCAATACGAAGTTCAGAATCATCTTCTTCTTGTGCCGCATACATTAATGCAGTAAATCCACCACCATCAAGTTTATTAACTTCGGCACCCTTATCGACAAGAAGTCTGACAATATTTAGTTGCCCATGTTGTACAGCAATAATTAGAGGTGTATTCTCATTTTTTGTTTGACTATTTACATCTGCCTTATGCTTAATGAGATTAACAACTGCTTTTACATTTCCCTCATTACTGGCATAAATTAATGCACTATAACCTGCTCTGTCTTTGGCATCTACATCGGCACCCTCTTTAAGTAAATAGTCTAAAATTTCAATATGATTATTTTTTGCAGCCCACATTAGAGCACGTGCACCACCTTTGCCCTGAGTGTCTACGGTTTCACCTGAACTTAATGCCGTTCTCACACCTACAATATCACCTGTTTTTGCTGCTTCAAGCAGAGCAGACTCTCCTGCCATTAAGGATGAGAATAGCGCACTTAAAAATAGATACGTTATAAATTTCATTCCGTTTCTCCATTTATGTAATAACTAAGCCTAAAGACTAAGTATAGCGTAAGGCCTGTGAATAAGCTAATATTAGAATCGCATAGTGTATACTTCATTTATGAAATCAATTCTAATAAGTGTTCTGCTCCCCTGCTATTTATTGGCAGTAGTCCCTGAAAAAACATCTGAATGCATGGCACTATATGAAACAGCGAATAAACAATGGACAGAACTCCAAGCTATTTTTAAAACCAAGGTAGCATCCAAAGTAGCATGGGATAAGGTGCATTCTTATTTAGATGCAGCAAGCACTACTTTAGCTAAATGTGAGCCTGGCGGAAACCTTGATTTTAGGTATATTAGAGAGCTAAAACTTGGCATGAAACGTGCAGATAAAGAACGGAATAATTACAGAGTATGGACCTATGAGGCAATGGTCGCTAAAGCAAAACGAGAAGGGAAATGTACTATCATTTATAGATCATATGGGAAATAAAAAAAGAGAGACAAATAACAATATTCATTTCAGTGGTTTTTCAAAGAAGAGCCTTTCTTTTCTAAAAGAGTTACGCAATAATAATACAAAAGAGTGGTTTGAAAACCATAAATACATTTATGAAGAGCATATTTTAGAACCTAATCGCGCCTTTGTTATTGAAATGGGTGAACATATTCAAGCCTTAGTTCCTACTATCAATGCAATACCAAAGATTAATGGTTCTATGTACAGAATTTATAGAGATGTACGTTTTTCTAAAGACAAAACACCTATGAAAACACATACGGGTGTTATCTTTTGGCAAGGAAATGCCAAACGTACCCAAAGTGCTAACTTTTACACCCGAGCAACACCTGAAGAGTATGTTATTGGTGCTGGAATACGTCGTTTTGACACAGCTTTGCTCTCTACTTATCGCAACTACATACAAGATATAGATAATGTAGACAGACTCTTTGATATCTTACAAAACTGTAAAAAAGAGGAATTTGATATTATTGAACCCAGTTATAAACGGCTTCCACGAGGTTTTTCCAAAACCTATCCCTATCCTGAACTTGCTCGTTTAAATGGAATGGTTGTTAATAAAAAGTTTAGCCCTGATAATATTTACTTCTCATCAAAAATTATAAACAGAGCCTATAAAATTTATGAAGCCCTACTTCCTCTTCAGCAGTGGTTGTATGAGATGACCCTGACACGAGATGAAGAAGATTAAAAAATCTTGCTATAATCTATCTTATAGAACATAGGATAATATAATGACCTACGCTGAAGAAGAATTTTTTACTGCTTATGATGGTCTTATAAAGGTTATCACCGAAGAAGAGTTTTCAAATTTTGAACATAGGTTCACACCTTCTTACCATGCAAATTACGAATATATTGATAAAAACCGCTGTATTTTTCTAAAATGTAATGAAGAGAACTTGCTTGTTGAGATGGTATTTTACGATCTTGAGAATAAAAGAGTCACTGATACTTATGGTTTTCGCTTTACCTTATGTAAGGTTTATTATGAGTGGTTGGGTCACTTTACAAAACTTATGTTTAAAGAAGCTGTGTTCTGTGAGCAAAAATATGGCATTGTTCGTGTTGAGCATGACACTGAACACCATATTTCAGACAGTATGCACCGCTTAGAAGCAGGAGATAACCCTTACCAGTGGCAGTAAAACTAGTTTTCTTTAGCTGGCGGTGGTGGAACTTTTCTTTCCCACTCTCCTTGTGTCGCCACATCATGAACAATCCACCCTTGTTGCTGTAAAAACTGTTTGGCTACCTTTGACCTACTTCCACTTCGACAATATACAATAAGCTCTTTTCCCTTAGCAATACGGGCATAAGACTTATCTAAAACAGCAATATCAATGTTTATTGCCCCTTGAATATGGCCTTCTTTAAACTCCTCTTTTGAGCGAACATCAATAATTAAAGCACCCTTATCATAAGCCTTATGTGCCGCTCTTAAATCTTCATCACTTACTTTTGAACACCCAGAAAACAGACCTAGAGTCAACAATATAAATATTACACAAACTATTTTTTTAAACATTTTTTTCCAAACCTTTCTCTGTGAGTGATGACATTAAAACTAATTGTCCCATCTGTTCAAAAAAAGTCTCTATATCTGCATCACTCTGTTTTAATACCTTATTAAATAATCCCATAAACAACTCTTTTTTTTCTGTCTTTAAAAATGCAGCAACAATCCATTCTAAAGTCAAGCTATGTAAGTCACCATTTATTTCATATTCAATAGATGACGCAGGGTTTATACCTCTGTCTAAGAGAGATTCTTTACACATTTTAAGCACGCCTTACCTTTAAGATAAAAATTGAAGACTTTTATAATCTTTGAAATAATAATATATCAGAACTAAAAGCCCCATAAAAGGTTGTCATGAACTATCTTATTCTTCTGCTAACACTTCTGTTTTTCACTTCTTGTACTCAAAACAAGCATTCTGAGCAAAAAAGAAGTGAAAGAACGGTAAAGATATCTTCGCTTAAAGAACTAGCAAAGCTTTTTAATGACCTTAACTATACATCAGCATCATGGAAAGCGGGTTCACGTGAAGTGCCAAGGCTCTCTTTTTCAAAGGTGAGCTCAGACTGGAGAAAAACCTCTAACTCCCTCCCCATTCAAGAGAAGAAAAGTATCTTCTTTTGTCTAATGGCTCCCTTAGTTTTAATGTCTAATGAAGAGATTATGAAAGAAAGAAAACTACTTTTTTCACAAGCACCTAATTCAAAAGAAGTATTAAAATTAGCAAAAAAGTATCGTGTCCTTTCAAAAGAGGAAACAACACTCTCTGCAAAAAAACTACTAGAACTTAAAAAACGTATCGATATTATTCCTCTTTCATTGGCATTAGCACAAGGAG